>CAIWTJ010000202.1 GCA_903915535.1 Enhydrobacter aerosaccus | reverse complement strand
GTCGTCGATGTACATGAACGAGCGGGTCTGCTCGCCGTCGCCCCAGATCTCGATCTCGTGCTTGCCCGACAGCTTGGCGGCGATGACCTTGCGGCAGATCGCGGCCGGGGCCTTCTCGCGGCCGCCGTCATAGGTGCCTTCCGGGCCGTAGACGTTGTGGTAGCGCGCGACGCGGGTGGCGATGCCGTAGTCCTCGCGATAGTGGCGCGCCATGCGCTCGCTGAACAATTTCTCCCAGCCGTAGCCGTCCTCGGGGAGGGCGGGGTAGGCGTCCTCTTCCTTGAGCGCGGTCACGTTGGCGTCGGTCTGCTTGTCGCCGTTGTAGACGCAGGCCGACGACGAATAGAAGAAGCGCTCGGTGCCGGCTTCCTTGGCGGCGACCAGCATGTGCGTGCTCACCAGCACCGACAGCATGCACTCGGCCTTGTGAGTCTCGATGAAGCCCATGCCGCCCATGTCGGCGGCGAGATTGTAGATCATCTTGGCGCCCTTGGCGGCGGCGCGGCAGGGCTCGAGCAGGGCGAGATCGCCCACCTGGTTCTCGACGCCCGGCGTCTTCTGGTACCACTCGTTGAGCGGCTTGTTGTCGACGCCGCGGATCTTGGTGTGGCCGCGCTGTTGCAGCACCTTCACCAGATGGCCGCCGATGAAGCCACCGGCGCCGGTCACGACCACGAGATCATTCTTCGACATTTGAGAAGGCCTTTCGATCCGTTCCTAGATTTTTTAGCCGCTTTTTCAACGGCTTGCGAGTTAGTGGCGACAGGTCGGGGTATAAGTCGCGCGATGGGTGCTCGTTTGCTCGCCCCGCGCCTTTCCGTCAAGCCGCTCTGGTGCCACAGAGGGTTAATTGCAGCGCAATACGGCGGAAAAGCGATGGTTCGGGCGAAAAAGCTCACTTATACCAATCACATAGCGCCCAATTGACCATGCTGGACCAGATCACCCCCGTCATCCTGACGTACAACGAGGCCGCCAACATTGGCCGGACCCTCGAACGCCTGGCGTGGGCGCGCGAGGTCGTGGTGGTCGACAGCCTTTCGACCGACGAGACCGCGGCCATCGTGGCACGCTTCCCCAACGCCCGGCTGGTCGAGCGTCCCTTCGACAGCCATGCGAAGCAATGGCTCTTCGCCACGTCGCAGACCGGGATCGCCAGCGACTGGATCCTGCGCATGGATGCCGACTACATGGTCGAGCCCGCGCTGCGCGACGAGATCGCGGCGCAAAAGCCGGCACCCGAAATCTCGGCGTACCAGATCGGCTTCACCTACTGCATGGACGGCAAGCCGCTGCGCGCCTCGCTCTATCCGACCTTGCCGGTGCTGTTCCGCCGCGGCCGCGAGTCCTTCGTGCAGGATGGCCACACCGAAAAGCTCAGGATCGACGGCCCGACCCGGCCGCTCGCCAACCGGCTGCTGCACGACGACCGAAAGACCACCGAGCGCTGGCTGCAGAGTCAGTCCCGCTACCAGGCCGCCGAAGCGGAAAAACTGCTGACACGCCCGTGGGCCGAACTGAGCTGGCCCGACCGGCTGCGGCTCACGCGCGTGCTGGGGCCGCTCGCGGTCGCCGTGCACTGCCTGCTGGTGAAGGGCCTCATATTCGACGGCAAGGCCGGGCTTCTCTATACAGCGCAGCGCGTGACCGCCGACATCATCCTTTCCATGCACCTCCTTCGCCGCGACCTCGCCCGATGACCTACATTCTTGGATTGAACGCCTATCACGGCGACGCCGCGGCCTGCCTGGTCAAGGATGGCGAGCTGGTGGCCGCGGCCGAGGAAGAGCGCTTCCGCCGCATCAAGCACTGGGGCGGCTTTCCCAGCGAATCGATCCGCTACTGCCTCAAGGAAGCGGGCATTGGCCTGGGCGATGTAGCGCATGTCGCCGTCAACAGCGACAACAAGGCCAACCGCTGGCGCAAGCTTGCCTATGTGCTGACCTCCGGCGTGTCGCCGGGATACGTGATCAAGCGCCTGCGCCATCGCGGCGATCGTGCCGACGTCGCGGGCAACCTCAAGCGCGACCTGCCCGAGCAGGAGTTCCGCGGCACCGTGCATGCCGTCGAGCATCACCTCTGCCACCTCGCGTCGGCGTTCCTGGTGTCCCCGTTCGAGAAGGCGGTGGCGGTCTCGGTCGACGGCTTCGGCGATTTCTCCTCGGCGGCCTGGGGGCTGGGCGAGGGCGGCAATCTATCCGTCGATGGCCGGGTCTATTTCCCGCATTCGCTCGGTGTCTTCTACGAGGCGATGACGCAATTCATCGGCTTCCCGCACTACGGCGACGAATACAAGGTGATGGGGTTGGCGCCCTACGGCGAGCCCAGCCTGGTCGATCGCATGTCGGACATCGTGACGCTGAAGAACGACGGCAGCTTCGCGCTCAACCTCAAATACTTCCGCCACGCCTCGGGAGACGGCGCCAACTATTCGGTCAAGGAAGGCATCCCGTCGGGCGGCCGGCTGTGGAGCGATGCGCTGACCGGCCTGCTGGGCCCCGCGCGCGATCCGTCGGCGCCGCTCACCGATCACCACAAGAACATCGCACGCTCGGCGCAGGCGACCTACGAGAAGGCCTTCTTCAACCTGCTGTCCGCGCTGCATGAGCGCTACGACAGCGATGCCGTCGTGCTGGCGGGCGGTTGCGCCTACAACTCCGTCGCCAACGGCAAGATCCTCGAGCGCTCGCCGTTCAAGAAAGTCTACATCCAGTCGGCGGGCGGCGACTCCGGTGGCGCGATCGGCGCTGCCTTCGCGACCCAGCAGAAGATCGGCGGCGACAAGGCGCGCACCCACTTCGTGATGGATCACTCCTACTGGGGACCCTCGGCCACGCCGGACGAGGTCGCGGCGGCGATTGCCGCGCGCCGCGCCGATTTCGACGCCGCGGGCTGCACCATCGAACGCGTCGCCGACGAGGCCTCGCTCTGCCGCCGCACCGCGCAGGCGATCGCCGACGGCAAGGTGATCGGCTGGTTCCAGGGCCGCATGGAGTGGGGTCCGCGGGCGCTGGGCAACCGCTCTATCCTGGGCGATCCGCGCCGTGCCGACATGAAGGACATCCTCAACCTCAAGATCAAGCGGCGCGAATCCTTCCGCCCCTTCGCGCCGTCGATCCTGCGCGAGAAGGTGAAGGACTGGTTCGAGACCGACGGCGACGTGCCGTTCATGATGCAGGTGTTCAAGATCCGCGAAGAGAAGCGCAAGGAGATCCCGGCCGTCACGCATGTCGACGGCTCGGGCCGCCTGCAGACCGTCACCTGGTCGGGCAATCCGCGCTATGCGCGCCTGATCCAGAGCTTCGGCGATCTCACCGGCGTGCCGATCGTGCTCAACACCAGCTTCAACGAGAACGAGCCCGTCGTGTGCAAGCCCGAGGAGGCGATCGACTGCTTCCTGCGCACCAAGATGGACGTGCTGGTGCTGGGCGACACCTACATTTCGCGATGATGGGCAGCGCCCGATGAAGGTCCTGGTCGCCGGCGGCGCGGGCTATATCGGCTCGCACACTTGCAAGGCGCTGGCCGAGGCCGGCCACACGCCGGTCGTCTACGACAATCTGCACAGCGGTCACGAGTGGGCGGTGAAGTGGGGCGCTTTCGAGCGCGGCGATCTCAACGATGCCGCGACGCTCGCCGCGACACTGAAGCGGCACCGGCCCGAGGCCGTGGTGAATTTCGCGGGCCTGATCGACGTCGGCCAGTCTTCGCGCGATCCGACGCTCTACTATCGCCACAACGTGGGCAGCGTGATCACCCTGCTCGAGACGATGCGGGCGCACGACGTGGGCTCGATCGTGTTCTCGAGCAGTTGTGCGGTGTACGGCGTGCCCGCCCGCGTGCCGATCGGCGAAGACACCGCGCAGGCGCCGATCAATCCGTACGGCCGCTCCAAGCTGATGGCCGAGATGATGTTGCGCGACGCCTGTGCCGCGCATGGACTGGCCGCCGTGGCGCTTCGCTACTTCAACGCCTCCGGCGCCGATGCGGCGGGCGAATTGGGCGAGGAGCACGATCCCGAGACGCATCTCATCCCGCTGGTGCTGCAGGCGGCGGCGGGCCTGCGACCTGGCATCTCTGTCTTCGGCAGCGACTACGACACGCCAGATGGCACCTGCATCCGCGACTACATCCACGTGACCGATCTTGCCACGGCGCATCTCGCGGCATTGTCCGCGTGCACGCCGGGCAAGTTCGCCGCCTTCAATCTCGGCACGGGCAAGGGTGCCAGCATCAAGGAGGTGATTACCCACGCCCGTGCGATCACCGGCAAGAAGATTGCGGTCACCTCGGCGCCGCGCCGCGCCGGCGATCCGCCGCGGCTGGTGGCCGATGCCTCATTGGCCGCCACGGGTCTGAATTGGCGGCCGGTGCATTCCGATCCAGAGAACATCATCCGCACGGCATGGCGCTGGATGAGCGAGCATCGAAGCCGTGCATCAACCTAGAGGATATGCAAGGGTACAGAATATCCCGCGGCTCCGAGAAGGCCGCGTCTCTCGAGGCAAGAGATATGGTTCGCGGCATCTGTCTTTTGGTGTTCGGTCTTGGAATTGCGGGTTGTGTGTCTTCGCGTTCCGACGACCCGGAAACTGGGAGCGTGAGCAACGACGGCGAATACAGTGGTATCATGGCCCCTCGAGGATATGGGGGCGTGATGGGGGCGGTCTTTTGGCCAATCACCGCAACCGTATCTGGAGGTGATGGCTCTGGAACTATTCTCAATCCGGTTTGCGGTCAGACCTCGTACTCGCTCACGATTTCATCTGCCGGTGAGATTAGCGGCGGCGCTCGCGTTTTTGACAATGGCTGTAACGAAGTAGCCGTGCGCGTTTTCGGCGAGGTACGGGGAGGCAGCATCCAACTCACCTTTGGCCTTCATAACGGCCACGGCGGCACTTATGTGATGCTGACGCGAAAGGAGACTGGTGCCGGCTGAGGGATTTGAACCCCCGACCTTCGGTTTACAAAACCGCTGCACTACCACTGTGCTAAGCCGGCGCGAGGAGCAAAATACTTTATCCATGCGTCGACCGTCCACCTTGCACACATGATCGAGCTTCGCGCCTCGGATCGCACGATTCTCGCGGCTCTTGCTGTCTTGGTGGGGCAGGTCTCCAACGGAGTCGGCGCGGCCTGGTCGAAGTCGCTGTTTCCGATCGTCGGACCTGAAGGCGTCGTGGCGTTGCGCGTGGGCATCAGCGCGCTGTTGCTCGGCGTTGTGACCGGCGCCTGGCGTTTGCGGCTGCCGCGCGAGCACTGGGGCAATCTCGCGGGCTACGGCATTTGCCTGGGCGTGATGAACTCGGTCGCCTACCAGGCCTTTGCGCGCGTGCCGATCGGCATCGCGATGGCAATCGAGGTGATGGGCCCGCTCACCCTGGTGATCCTGGCCTCGCGGCGCGTGAGCGACTTTATCTGGCTGGCCGGCACGGTCGCAGGCCTTGACCTGGTGCTCTTCCCCGGCAAGGAGATCGCGCCCCTGGATATCGTGGGGCTGGGCTTCGCGTGCTGCTCGGCGGCCAGTTGGGCGGGCTACATCGTGTTCGGGTCGCGCCTGGCGAAGGTCGGCAGCGGCAGCATCGTGGCCGCGGGAGCGTTGATCGCCTCGATATTCGTGGTGCCGCTCGGCCTGGCCGGCGCCGGTGCCGCGCTGTTCACGCCCGGGCTGCTGGCGCTGGGGCTGGGCGTTGCGATCCTGACCAACGCGTTGCCGTATTTCCTGCAGATGCTGGCGATGCGGCAGCTGCCGCGCGCCTTGTACGGCGTCATTGCCGGGGGCGTCCCGGCGGTCGGCGCAGCGATGAGCTGGCTGGTGCTGGGCGAACAATTGGCGGTCCGGCAATGGCTTGGCATCGGTCTCGTCGTGCTGGCGGCGGCGGGCTGCACGTTGCGTGCGGCCAGGGCGAGGGCCGGCTAGGCGGCCAGCGGGGCCCGTTTGGCACGGCAAAGGGATTTGGCCCTTGACGTAACCCATTGGATTTGCGAGCAACGCGCGCCCGTTTAGGCGGGTCGAACAGGCTAAATCTCGCGCTGCGCGCCGCAGGTTCGGAGGGGTGGCCGAGCGGTCAATGGCAGCAGACTGTAAATCTGCCGACTTC
>CAIWTJ010000201.1 GCA_903915535.1 Enhydrobacter aerosaccus | reverse complement strand
GGGATGATGTCGACCTTCTCGCCCTGCAGCTCCTGCACGACGGCCTGGACGCGGCTGCCGCGCATGCCGACGCAGGCGCCGATCGGATCGATCGAGCTGTCGTGGCTCAGCACGGCGATCTTGGCGCGGCTGCCCGGATCGCGGGCGACGGCCTTGATCTCGATGATGCCGTCGTAGATTTCCGGCACTTCCTGCGTGAACAGCTTGGCCATGAACTGGGGATGGCTGCGCGACAGGAAGATCTGCGGGCCGCGCGGCTCCTCGCGCACGTCGAAGATGTAGGCGCGCACGCGGTCGTTCACGCGCAGGCTCTCGCGCGGAATCGTCTCGTCGCGGCGGATCACGCCTTCGGCGCGCTGCAGGTCGACGGTGATGTTGCCGTAGTCGACGCGCTTCACGACACCCGACACGATCTCGCCCACGCGGTCCTTGAACTCCTCGTACTGGCGCTTGCGCTCGCTCTCACGCATGCGCTGCGTGATGACCTGCTTGGCGGTCTGGGCGGCGACGCGGCCGAAGTCGATCGGCGGCAGCTCGTCGGTCAAGAAGTCGCCGACCTGCGCCTCGGGATTCCGGCGCTGGGCCTCGACGACCGTGACCTGGGTGTTCTCGTTCTCGATCGGGTCGGCCACCTGCATGTAGCGCAGCAGCTTGATCTCGCCGGTCTTGCGGTCGATCTCGGCGCGGATGTCGTGCTCCATGCCGTACTTGGCGCGGCCGGACTTCTGGATGGCCTGCTCCATCGCCTCCAGCACTTCCTCGCGCTCGATGCCCTTTTCGCGGGCGACCATGTCGGCCACCTGAAGCATCTCAAGACGCGGAATGTCGGCAGTCGTTGCCATGATGTCTCTTCCTCTCCGTTTAACTCAAGTTCAGTGCGTCGGTGTCGGTTCCGCGCCCGGGTCGTTTACCTGGGCGGCGCGTTCGTGTTCGGCCAGCAGGGCATCGGTGATCTCGAGCTTGGCACGGATGACGGTCGCGAGCGGCAGCTGCGCTTCCGTTCCGTCGTCGAGCTTCAGGCGCACGATGTCGTTCTCGAGGCCGAGCAGCGTGCCCTTGAAGCGGCGGCGGCCTTCGACCGGGAACGTCGTCTCGAAGCGCGCGAGATGTCCCGCCCAGCGCTCGTAATCCTTCGGCCGGGTGAGCGGGCGATCGATGCCGGGCGAGCTCACTTCCAGCGTGTAGTTGTTCGGGATCGGGTCCTCGACGTCGAGCACCGCCGACAGGGCGCGCGAGAGGGTGGCGCAATCTTCGACGTCCATCGGACGGCCGTCGGACGGCTCGATCATGATCTGCAGGATGCCGCCACCCCGGCTCATCGACACACGAACGAGATCGAAGCCCATGCCGACGATGGTCGGGGCCACGATGTCTTCGATTCGGTGGATCAGCTCGTCGGTCACGTCAGGCTTAATTCCGTTGTTTTAGGCACGCAGCACTCCGAGAAACGAAAAAGAGCGGGCTCTGGCCCACTCTTTTTTCTTTGGCTCGTCCCCTGCGAACCCGATGAGGATGGCGCGGATATAAGCGCGTTATTGCTTGCTGGCAAGGATTTCCTCGCCTTTCCTATGAAGCCCGAAAACCGCCAGCGCGGCCGCCAAAGTCGTGAAAAAAGACCCGGAATGGAAAAAATAAAATCCCGCTACCACGGCTGGTGGGTCGTCTTTTGCGCTTTCACCATCGCCCTCTACGGGTGGGGGTTCGGTTTCTATGGACTCGCACTCTATTTGGTGGCGCTGAACAAGGCCTGGGGCTGGACCCCGGGCCAGATCTCCTCGGCCATCACCTTCTACTATATCGCCGGTGCCTTCCTGGTGATGCAGGTGGGCGATCTCATACAGAACAGAGGGGCCCGCCCGGTCGTCCTGGCGGGCTCCGCCCTGATGGCGCTGGGCGTCGCTGGCCTGACCGTCGCGCACGAGCTCTGGCAGCTCTATGCCGCGATCGCGATCATGATCCCGGGATGGGCCGCGATGGGCGGCGGCGCGATCAACACCATCGTCGCGCAGTGGTTCAACCGCCGGCGCGGCTGGGCCGCCAGCCTGGCGCTGAATGGCGCCACCTGCGCCGGCCTGATCTTTGCGCCCGCCTTCGCCTGGGCGATCGACACGCTGGGTTTTCCGCATGCCTGCTTCGCTGCCATTGCGGTGATGGCGCTCACCCTGTGGCCGCTCTGCGCGATCGTGCTGCGGCCACGGCGCGCCGACGAACACGACACCGGCGACGAACCCGTCGCGGGCATCGCTACGGGCACGCCGATGAGCCGGGCCGCGCTGCTGCGCCAGCCGCGTTACCTGACGCTGGTCGGCGCCTTCTCGCTCGCCATGCTGGCGCAGATCAGTTTTATCGCCCATCAGGTAGCCTTCCTCGTGCCGACGCTCGGATTGCAGCGCGCGGGCTGGGCGGTGAGCGCAACCTCGCTCTCGGCGCTGGTCGGCCGCATCTCCGTCGGCCTCGTCATCGACCGGCTCGACCGCCGCGGCGCGACGGCGGTCATCCTGGGCGTGCAGATCGCCTCGATGATCGTGCTGCTGTCGAGCACGTCGATAGCCGGCCTCTACATCGGCTGCATCCTGTTCGGCTTCGGCGTCGGCAATCTGATCACGCTGCCCGGCCTGATCGTCCAGCAGGAGTTCCACCGCCGCGATTTCGCGCGCGCGGTCAGCCTGCATGTCGCGATCACCCAGCTCGCCGCCGCGATCGGCCCTTCTATTCTGGGCATTTTGCACGATCTGTCGGGCGACTACCGCACCTCGCTGACGGCCTGTCTCGTCCTCGAAGCGGCGGCAGCGATCGTGGTGCTGGTCAGGCCGGGTCTAGCGCCCATCGAGGACGGAGAGCGCTGACAGGCGCGGCACGGCGAAGTCGAGGAACGTCCGCACACGCGGCGGCATCAGGCGCGCCGTCGGCACGACGAGCTGAACCGGAATGGCCGGCCGCTCGAACGCCCGCAGGACGCGGATCAGCGAGCCGTCCGCCAGTTCCGACGCCACCTGGTACGACAACACCATCAGCAGGCCGTGGCCGGCGCGCGCCGCCGCGATCGCCGCCTCGGCGCGATTGACCTGGAAGCGCGCGGCCACCCGCACCGTCGTGTCGGCAAAGCGCCAGTCCGCCGTATTGGCGTGATTGACGAACAGCACGATGCGGTGCGCGGCCAGATCGGCCGGCGTCGCGGGCGAGCCATACCGTGCAAGATACGCCGGGCTTGCAACGACTACGCGGCGCACCGTGCCGACGCGGCGTGCCACCAGCGAGGAGTCGTTAAGCGGCGCGATGCGGAGCGCGACGTCGATGCCTTCCTCGATCAGGTCGACCGGGCGGTCGCTGAGCGCGACCTCGGCGGAGACATCCGGATAAGTCGCGAGATAGTCGGTGACGATCGGCGTGATGTGCCGCCGCCCGAACATCAGCGGCGCGGAGACGCGCAACAGTCCGCGCGGAGACGCGCCTTCGCCTGCCGTATCGCGCATCGCCGTCTCAAAGTCGGCAAGCAACGAGCGCGCGTGTTCGGCGAGGCGACGGCCGGCATCGGTTACCGCAAGCCGGCGCGTGTTGCGCTCGATCAGCCGAACGCCGAGCCGCCGCTCCAGTTCGTTGAGATGCCGCGTCACCGCAGGGGGCGAGCGGCCGGTCCGGCGCGCCGCGGCGGCCAGGCTGCCGGTGTCCACGATCGCCAGATAAAGCGAAAGATCGTCGAGGCGGTCCATTGTGCCAATTTATGGAAGGATGAATTTCGATTCGAGCATATTCTTCCAACATGGCTGCAGCGGTACAGGGCTCATCATGATCAACCGCCGCCACCTTCTCCTCACCGCGCTCGCGATCCCCCTCCACGCGCGCGCCCAATCCAGACCTCCCGTCAAAGCTGTTGCGTTCGACGGCTTCGTCATCATCGATCCGCGTCCCGTGGCGGCACGGGCCGACGCGTTGTTTCCCGGCCAGGGGCCGCTGCTGATGGATGCGTGGCGCACGAGGCAGTTCGAGTACACGTGGCTGCGCACGCTCGAACGTCGCTACGCCGACTTTCGCCAGGTCACCGAAGAGGCGCTGGTCGTCGCGGCCAAGGCTGTGAAGCTCGAGCTGACGCCGGACGCAAAGGCGCAGCTGATGCAGACCTTCTTCGAACTGAAGGCGTGGCCCGACGTGGTGCCGGCGCTGCGGCTCCTGAAGGAGAAGGGGATCCGCATGGCCTTCCTCGCCAATCCGCCGAACGCGATGTTCGACTCGGTCGTGCGCAACTCGGGCCTCGAAGGGTTGCTGGAGGAGCATCTTAGCACGGACCGCGTGCAGGCCTACAAGCCGGATCCGCGCGCCTATCAGATGGGCCTCGATGCCTTCCGCGTCGGGCGCGAGGAGATCGCCTTCGCTGCCTCGGCATCGTGGGATGCGGCCGGCGCGAAAGCGTTCGGCTATCGCTCCTTCTGGGTCAATCGCACGAACTTGCCGGTCGAGGCCCTGGGCGCCGCGCCGGATGCGATCGGCACCGGCATGCCAGACCTCATCCGGTTCGTGACGGGCTAGCGGCGCCTGAAACGCAGGAACACCGGAACGCCCGCGATGCGCTTGGTCTCGTAGCGCGTCGGCGGCCAGTCGGCGGGCCGCGTGCGCCAGTCGGCGGGACGCTCGGCCAGCCATTCGAACGCGGGATGCGTGCAGGCGTGTTCGATCATCCACGGCAGGTAACTCGGGTCGTCGGTTGCCAGGCGCAGCTCGGCGCCGGGCTTCATCAGGCGCGCGAGCACGTCGAGGTTGGCGCGCTGCACGAAACGCCGCTTGTGATGGCGCGACTTCGGCCAGGGATCGGGGAACAGCACGAAGACGCGCGACAGCGAGGCGTCGGGCAGCGTCTTCATCACCAGCATCGCATCGTCGACGAGCAACCGCACGTTGCCGACGCCCTCGCGCTCGATGTGCGCCAGGCACTTGGCGACGCCGTTGATGTAGGGCTCGCAGCCGATCAGGCCGACGTTCGGATGTTCCTTTGCCTGCCAGACGAGATGCTCGCCCGCGCCGAAGCCGACCTCCAGCCATACGCCATCGGCCGGCATCGCACCGCCAAATAGCGCTGGCAGATCGAGCTTTTGCGGCTCCGGCGGAATCGCGACGGAGAGGCGCGGCAACAGCGTCGCGAGCAGCGATTGCTGCCCGTCGCGCAGTTTCTTGCCGCGGCGCCGACCGTAGAGGGTGCGCTCCCGATAATCTGCTTCAGCCTCCGTCACATGATCACGTCGATCAGGTACGGGCCCTTTTGCGACATGGCGTAGGTGAGCTGCTTGGTGAGCTCTTCCAGGTTGGTCGCCTTGCCGCCGGGCACGCCCATGCCCTTGGCGAGATCGGTGAACTGAAGCGTCGGCCGATCGAGCGTCAGCATGTCGATGGCGCGCGGACCGGGATTGGCGGCACCGACATCGGCGAGCTGGCTGTAGAGGATGTTGTAGGAGCGGTTCGAGAAGATCATCACGCAGACGTCGAGGTTCTCGCGCGCCATCGTCCACAGCGACTGGATCGTGTACATCGCCGAGCCGTCGCCGATCATGCAGATGACCTTGCGGTCCGGGCACGCGACCGCGGCACCGACCGCCACCGGTCCGCCGAAGCCGATCGAGCCGCCCATGTTGTTCAGCCAGTCGTGCGGCGGCGCCCCTGCGCTGAACGGGAAGAAGCCGCGGCCCGTCGTCACCGACTCGTCGACCACGATCGCGCCCTCCGGCATCGTGGCACCCAGCGCCTGGCCCAGACCGTCGAGCGTGAACTTGCCGGTCGGACGTTCCGGACGGCTCGGCTGGGCAACGCCCGCGGCCTTCTCGTTCATCGCGTCGAGTTCCATCGCCAGCGCTTCGAGCGAGCCCAGGATATCGCCTTCGACCGGGCAGAGGACCGTCGTCTCGCAGCCGTCGGGCGTCAGCACCGAGGGCTTGCCGGGATAGGCGAAGAAGGCGAACGGCGCCTTGGCGCCGCACAGCACCATCTGCTGCGTGCCTTTGAGCTGGGCCTGTGCCGCCTCGATCACGAAGTGAAGACGCAGCACGGGCACGCGACCCGCACCGCGTTCGATGCGCGCGGTGCCGCCCGCGCCCTGCACCTTGCAGCCGGTCTTCGCCGAGATCTTGCCGGCGAGTTCGAGCCCGCGCGCGCGCAACGCCCGGCCGCCGATGAACAGCATCGCGTTGGGCTTCTTCAGCGCCTTGGCCGCGGCGACCACGGCGTCCTTGTCGGCGATCGGCGCCGCCGGCGTGGCAGGCGTCTCGGCCATGCCGTCGGCTTCGCCCCACGCGGTGTCGGCGGGAAGAATGAGAGTCGCGATCTGGCCCGGCGCCACGCGCGCGGCCTGGATGGCGAGCGCGCCGTCGCCGGCCACGGTCTTGGAGGTCGGCGAAGTCTTCACCCAATGCGAGAAGGGACACGCGATGCCTTCGATGTCGGCGGTGAGCGGCGTGTCGTACTTGATGTGATAGAGCGCGTGCTCGCCCACGATGTTCACGACACCCGAGCCCGCCTTCTTGGCGTTGTGCAGGTTGGCCGCGGCGTTCGCCAGGCCCGGTCCCAGGTGCAGCAGCGTCGAGGCCGGCTTGTCGGTCATGCGGTAGTAGCCGTCGGCCGCGCCCGAGCAGACGCCTTCGAACAGGCCGAGCACGCAGCGCATGCCCTCGACCCGGTCGAGCGCGCCCACGAAGTGCATTTCGGAGGTGCCGGGATTGGCGAAGCAGACCTCGACCCCGCCCTTGACCAAGGTCCTGACCAGACTTTCTGCGCCGTTCATTGCTGCCCCCAAACACCGGAAAAGAGATGCGGCGGCACCCTATGCCACTCACCCAATCCCACCAAGTCTTTGCAAATGCTGGTGAATTCCGCCGACCGGATGTTCACTGTTTATTCTTTATTTACAGCCAGTTATCGGATACATTTGAAGCAATAACTTTACGAAAAGAACAGTCATGAGCCATTCGGTCCCCTCCGAGAGCTCGATCGCCCCTAAGGCGGCGCTCGTCCACTTCACCCACGCACGCCCGGAGTCGCTCTGGGCCGATGCCGGACACGAGTCCCTCGCGTTCGGGACCTCGCTCGACCGCCTGTTCGGCGAGCCAGGCGCCATCCACGTCGTCAGCCTGGCGGACCCGACACTGGCCCTTTCTTTGGCCGACGTCACGACACCCGCGATCGTCGACGATCCGCTGGTGCTGATGACCGGTCTCAGCGACGGGTTGATCCTGCCGCTGGCCGAGCACGATCGCATCGGCACGCTGGACGACGCGAGCGGCGTCACCCTGCACGACGCGCCGTCGCTGCCTGAGCCCGCAGCGCTGTGCGATTTCGGCGCGCTGGTGCATTCGATCCTGCCGCTGGCCGACGGCTGGTACTGGGATCTCGACAAGGCCGGCTGGGTCGTCGATCACGCTCACGCATAATTAATCGTCCCGGCGCGCCCTGCCGCGTTGCCAAAGCTCGACAACGACGCCTAAGACTCCGCTCCTCAGAGGGGCGTTGCATGTCGTTGGTCCGCGCGGCGGGATTGTTTCTGGTATCGATCGCGATCGCCGTGGCGATGCCTGCGGCCGCGCAGGAATTGAAGATCGGGCTCAAGACCGAGCCGTCGTCTCTCGACCCGCAGTATCACAACCTCGGGCCCAACAATCAGATCGCGGCCCACATCTTCGATCCGTTGATCGCCAAGGACGACAAGCAGCTTCCGATCCCCGCGCTCGCCACGTCGTGGAAGACGATCAGCGACACGGTGTGGGAGTTCAAGCTTCGCCCCAACGTGAAGTTCCAGGACGGCTCGCCCTTCACTGCCGAAGATGTCGTCTTCACGTTCGAACGCGCGGCCAAGGTGCCGAACAGCCCCTCGCCGTTCACGCTGGTCACGCGGCAGATGACGAAGCTCGAGATCGTCGATCCGCTCACCTTGCGCGTCACGACCAGCGCGCCGGCGCCGCTGCTGCCGCTCGATCTGTCGGCTCTTCCCATCATGTCGCGCATCGCGGCCAAGGGCGGCGCGCCCGAAGGCAAGACGACGGCCGAGCTCAATCGCGGCGACGGGTTGATCGGCAGCGGCCCGTTCAAGTTCGTCGAATGGAAGCGCGGCGCCGAACTCGTGCTCGCGCGCAACGACTCCTACTGGGGATCGAAGCCCGCGTGGGAGAAGGTCACGTTCAAGCCGCTGACCAGTGCGCCGTCGCGCGTGGCCGCCCTCCTGGCAGGCGACGTCGACATGATCGAGGATCCGCCGACCGCCGATCTGGCCAAGCTCCGGAAGGATCCGAAGGTCGCGCTGGCCGAGGCCGTGTCGAGCCGGGTCATCTATATCGCGCTCGACCAGTTCGCCGAGCCGTCGCCAGGAATTCCCGATGCGAAGGGTGCCGACGGCAAGGCCAGGAACCCGCTCAAGGACAAGAAGGTGCGCGTGGCGCTGAGCCTCGCCATCGACCGCAAGGGTATCGTCGACAAGATCATGGAAGGCGTGGGCCTGCCGGCCGGCGACTTCCTGCCGTGGCCCGCCTTCGGCACCTCGAAGACGACGCAACCCGACAGATACGATCCCGCGCAGGCCAGGAAGCTGCTGGCCGAGGCGGGCTACCCCACCGGATTCTCGATCACTCTGGGCACGCCCAACGGCCGCTACATCAACGACCTGAAGGTGGCGCAGGCGATCGCCGCGATGTGGACCCGCGTCGGCATCAAGACCGAGGTCGAGGCGACGGCGCCGCCGGTGTTCTTCAAGAACCGCGACGAGTTCAAGTACAGCGCCTACCTCGCCGGCTGGGGCTCCGACTCGGGCGAGATGTCCAACCCGCTGCGCTCGCTGGTGGCGACACCCAACCGCGAACGCGGCATGGGCGGCACGAACCGCGGCCGCTACTCTAACCCCGCGATGGATGCCAAGCTCGAGGAAGCGATGCGCACCGTCGACGACAAGAAGCGCGAGGCGCTGCTGCAGGAGGCGAGCAAGCTCGTGGTCTCAGACAACGGCGTGCTGCCGCTGCATTTCGAGTTGTCGGTGTGGGCGATGCGCAGGGGATTGGCCTACATCGGCCGCGCCGATCAGGCGACGCTCGCGCAGTTCGTGACGCCGGCCAAGCCCGCCACACGCTGATGCGCCTCACCTACCATCCGGAACTCTTTGACACGCCGTCGGTCGAACACGCGCGCGCGATCATCCTCACCGGCGAAGGCTCGACGACCGACGAGCGCTGGCAGAAAGAGACGCCGTGGATCTGCGGACTGCTCGCCGAGCACATCCCGCTCACGCCGGATTCGGTGGTGGTCGACTACGGCTGCGGCATCGGGCGCGTGTCAAAGGAGCTGATCGCGCGTCATGGCTGCCGCGTGCTCGGCGTCGACATCAGCGCCAAGATGCGCGCGATGGCGGCCGACTACGTGCAGTCCGATCGCTTCGTGGCCGTCGCGCCCGACATGTTCGACGGTCTGGTCGCCAACGGCTTCATGGCGGACGCCGCGATCACGATCTGGGTGCTGCAGCACTGCCTTACACCCGGCGACGACATGAGTCGCATCAACGCCGCGCTCAAGCCGAACGCCACGCTGTTCGTGCTGAACAACATCTATCGCGCGGTCCCGACGCGGGAGCAGACCTGGTCCAACGACGGCATCGACATCAAGGCGACGCTCGACCGGAATTTCCAGCTTCTGCACACCGGCAAGCCGCCCGAAGAAGTGACGCCGCGCGACCTGAAAGACATCATCTTCTGGAGTTTCTACGCCCCCAAGGCTGCGACGCGCTGACAGCGGGCGGCTTCCCGGCCTTTCCCGGCCGGCCGGGAAGCCTCCAATGCCGATAAGACAATGCTTTTAGGAGTTTCTTCCCGATTTCCCACCACCCCCCGGGGGCGGCGCTACTGCTTGGCGTCGCCCAGCTCGAGCTGCACGATGTTCATCCAGTAGGCGGCGCCCGTGGTGATGATCTCGTCGCTGAAGTCGTAGAGCGGCGAATGCACGTTCTGGCAGCCGCCTTCGCCGGTGCCGCCGTTGCCGATCATGATGTAGGCACCGGGCTTCTTCTCCAGCATGAAGGCGAAGTCCTCCGCGCCCGCGAGCGGCGCGGTGTTGGCCTCGACATTCTCGCGGCCGACCGTCATCGCCGCGGCCTCGACCGCGAGCGCGGTCTGCTCGGGCGCATTGACCAGCGCGGGATAGCGGCGGTGATACTTGCTGACGGCAGTGCAGCCCGCGGCCTGCGCGATGCCCGCCGCCACTTCGGCGAGGCGACGCTCGAGCAGCGCGCGCACGTCGGGTGCGAAGCTGCGCGCGGTACCCTTGATCAGCACTTCCGACGGAATGACGTTGGGCGAGCCCGGCGTGCCGGCATGGATGTGGCCCACGCTCAACACCGCGGCCTGCGCCGGTGCCACGTTACGGCCCACGATGCCCTGGATCGCGACCATGAACTGCGCGGCGGGGAAGGTCGGATCGGTGCCGCGGTCGGGCATCGCACCGTGACCGCCGGTGCCCTTGAAGGTGACTTCCCAGCTGTCGGAGGCCGCCAGCATCGCGCCGGTGCGGATCGCGAAGTGGCCCATGGGGAAGCCCGGCATGTTGTGCATGCCGTAGACCGCGTCGCAGTCGAACTTGTCGAACAGGCCTTCCTCGATCATGACGCGCGCGCCGCCGTGGCCTTCCTCGGCGGGCTGGAAGATGAAGTGCACGGTGCCGGCAAAATCGGGCTTGGCCGCGAGCTGCTTGGCCGCGCCCAGCAGCATGGTGGTATGGCCATCGTGACCGCAGGCATGCATCTTGTTGGGGATCGTCGAGACGTGCTCGAAATCGTTCTTCTCCTGGAGATGCAGCGCATCCATGTCGGCGCGCAGGCCGATGGTCTTCTGGCCCTTGCGATTGCCCTGCAGCGTGCCGACCACGCCGGTGGTGGCCAGGCCACGATGAATCTTGATGCCCCACGAGGTGAGCTTGTCCGCGACGATCTGCGCCGTCCGCGTCTCCTCGAACGCCGTTTCCGGGTGGCGATGGATGTCGCGGCGGATGGCGGTGAACTCCTCGGCATCGGCGGCCAGCAGGTCGGGCGTGTAGCGCGTCATGTCAGATCCCTATGTGAGGCGCGGAGACTAGCCCCGGCCGCCGCGCCTTGCCATAAGGACTGCAGAATAGCTGCATTGTTGGAGGGATCATGATCGGGTTCGGCAGGAAGGCCGCGGCGTTCGCGGCCGCTTTGACGTTTTCGACCCTGTCGGTGGCGCTGCCGGCCGCGGCACAGGAACTCAAGATCGGCATCAAGACCGAGCCTTCCGCGCTCGACCCGCAGTTCCATACGCTCAATCCCAACATCCAGGTCGGCGCCTATTTCTTCGATGCGCTGATCTCCCAGGATGCCGACCTCAAGACACAGCCGGCGCTGGCGCTGTCATGGAAGGCGATCGGCGACACGACCTGGGAATTCAAGCTGCGTCCCAATGTGAAGTTCCACGACGGCTCGGACTTCACCGCCGAGGACGTGGTCTACACCTACGAGCGCATCCCCAAGGTGCCGAACAGCCCCGGTCCCTACACGATCTACACGCGCCAGATGAAGAGCTTCGAGATCGTCGATCCGCTCACCTTGCGCATCCACACGACCGGCCCCTCGCCGCTGCTGCCGCTCGATGTCGCGGCGCTGCCGATCCTGTCGAAGAAGGCGATGGCGGGCAGCGCGCCCGAAGGCAAGACCACCGCCGAGATGAATTCCGGCAACGGCCTGGTCGGCACCGGTCCGTTCAAGTTCGTCGAATGGCAGCGCGGCAGCAAGATCGTCGGCGAGCGCAACGACAATTACTGGGGCGCCAAGCCGTATTGGAAGACCGTGACACTGCGGCCGCTCAGCAACAACACCACGCGCGTGGCGGCGTTGCTCTCCGGCGATGTCGACATGATCGAGGATCCGCCGACGACCGATCTGGCCAAGCTCAAGAACGATCCCAAGATCACCCTGTCGCGCGCCGTGTCGAACCGCGTGATCTACATCGCCCTCGACCAGCACGGCGAGCCGCCGATCGGCATTCCCGACACGGGCGGCAAGAACCCCTTGATGGACAAGCGGGTGCGCGAGGCGCTGTCGATCGCGATCGACCGCAAGGGCATCGCCGACAAGATCATGGAAGGCGTCGCGGTTCCCGCGGGCGACCTGCTGCCATACCCGATGGGCGGCACGCGCAAGGACACGCCGGTCGACGCGTTCGACCAGGCGAAGGCCAAGAAGCTGCTGGCCGATGCGGGTTATCCCAACGGCTTCTCGATCACGCTCGGTGCGCCGAACGGCCGCTACATCAACGACCTCAAGGTGGCCCAGGCGGTCGCCGCGATGTGGACGCGCATCGGCGTGAAGACCGATGTCGACGCCAACGCGCCGCCGGTGTTCTTCAAGAACCGCGACAGCTTCAAGTACGGCGCCTATCTCGCCGGCTGGGGCGCCAGCACCGGCGAGCTCAGCAACGCGCTGAAGTCGCTCGCGGCCACACCCGATCGCGCCAAGGGCATGGGCACGACCAACTCGGGCCGCCACTCCAACAAGGAGATGGACGCCAAGCTCGAGGAAGCCGTCGTCACCATCGACGATGCCAAGCGGGAGGCGCTGCTGGCCGACGCCAGCAAGATCCTGATGTCGAACCACGGCTTGATCCCGATCCATTTCGAGATCTCGGTCTGGGCGCTGCGCAAGGGCCTCACCTACGCCGGCCGCGCCGACCAGAGCACGTTCGCCGTCGACGTGAAGCCCGCGAAGTAGGTCGACGATGAGCCGCGAGCATCAAGGCAACAACCTCACCCTGAGGAGCGAGCGCAGCGAGCGTCTCGAAGGGTGGGTCACAGTCTTGATGTTGCCCACCCTTCGAGACGCCGCACTTCGTGCGGCTCCTCAGGGTGAGGTGGTGCGGGTCGACGGCGTGGCGAGACCGTAGATGCTGGTCTACATCATCCGCCGCCTGATGCAGGCGGCGCTGGTCATGGTGGTGATGTCGGCGCTCGTCTTCGCCGGCATCTTCATGATCGGCGACCCGGTCGCGATGATGATCAGTCCCGACGCGAGCGAGGTCGAGCGCGATGCCGTGCGCGCCTCGCTCGGTCTCGACAAGCCCTTGTGGCTGCAATACCTGGCCTTCGTGAACGCCGCCATCCACGGCGACTTCGGCAAGAGCTTCCTGGCAGGCCAGCCCGCGATGCAGCTGATCTTCGAACGGATGCCCGCGACGCTCGAGCTGGTGCTGTTCTCGACGGTGATCGCTCTCGGCATCGGCCTGCCCATGGGCGTCTACGCCGGGCTGCGGCCCAAGTCCGTCGGCGCCAAGACGATCATGACGGGATCGATCCTGGGCTTCTCGCTGCCCAACTTCTGGGTCGGGCTGATGCTGATCATGGTCTTCGCCGTCCTGTTGCCCGACCTGGTGCCGGGGTTCCCGCGCCTGCCGGCGTCGGGCCGCGGCGCCACCGTGAACGTGCTGGGCGTGAACCTCTCCCTGTTCACCGGCGACGGGCTGCTCCACATGCTGCTGCCCGCGATCACGCTCGCTCTTTATAAAGGCGCGCTGATCGTCCGCCTCGCCCGCGCCACCGCGCGCGAAGTGCTGCCGATGGATTATGTGAAGTTCGCGCGCGCCAAGGGCTTGAGCGAGAACCGCGTGGTGGGCGTCCATGTGCTGAAGAACATCATGATCCCGATCGCCACGGTAACCGGCCTGGAGTTCGGCCAGTCGGTCGCCTTCGCGGTGATCACCGAGACCGTCTTCGCCTGGCCCGGCATGGGCAAGCTGCTGATCGACTCCATCCTGCTGCTCGACCGGCCGGTGGTCGTGGCCTATCTCATGATCATCGTGGTGTTCTTCGTCGTGCTGAACCTGCTGGTCGATCTGCTGTACTCGGTGCTCGATCCGAGAGTTCGCCTCGAAAGCCGCGCCACATGAGCGAGCAGATCGTAGAGCCGGTCCTCGCGGCCAAGCCGCAGACGCCGTTCCAGCGCATCGTCTCGGATTTCTGCGAAGACAGGCTGGCGGTGTTCGGCCTTGCTCTCGTGGCTGTCGCGCTGTTCATCGCGCTCTTCGCGCCGCTGATCTCGCCGCAGAACCCCTTCGACATCGGCAGCCTCGACCTGCTCGACGCCAAGTCGCCGCCAGGCAGCGTGTCGAGCGACGGCAAGCTCACCTACTGGCTGGGCACCGACGGCCAGGCGCGCGACATGATGTCGGCGATCTTCTACGGCATGCGCACCAGCCTGTTCGTGGGGTTTGTCTCCGTCATCGCGGCGCTCGGAATCGGCGTCGTGGTCGGGCTCGTCGCCGCCTATGTCGGCGGCCGCACGGATGCGCTGCTGATGCGGACCGTCGACATCATGCTGTCGTTTCCCGCGATCCTGGTGGCACTGATCCTGCTCTCCGTCCTGGGCAAGGGCATCGACAAGGTGCTGATCGCGCTCGTCCTCGTGCAATGGGCGTACTTCGCGCGGGCCGCGCGCAGCGCCGCCCTGGTCGAGCGCAACAAGGAATATGTCGAGGCCGCCGCCTGCCTCGCTTTGCCGCCCGGCCGCATCGTGTTTCGGCACATGCTGCCCAACTGCATGCCCTCGCTGATCGTGATCGCCACGATCACGCTGGCGCGCGCCATCGCGCTCGAGGCGACGCTGTCGTTCCTGGGCGTCGGTGTGCCGGTGACCGAACCCTCGCTCGGCATGCTGATCTCCAATGGCTTCGAATTCCTGATGTCGGGCAGCTACTGGATCAGTTTCTTCCCGGGCATCGCGCTCGCCGTCGCGATCATCGGCATCAATCTCGCGGGCGATCACCTGCGCGACGTGCTCAACCCTCGAAATCTCAGATGAGCCGCGCCGCCACGCTCAGCGTCAGGAACCTGCGCACGCACTTCTTCACGAAGGAAGGCGTGGCCAAGGCCGTCGATGGCGTCGATTTCGACGTGGCGCCGGGCGAGATCCTGGGTCTCGTGGGCGAGTCGGGTTCGGGCAAGACGGTAACCGGTTTCTCGATCCTGGGCCTGATCGATCCGCCCGGCCGCATCGTCGAAGGCAGCTCGATCAAGCTCGGGGAGGAGGAGCTCACGACGGCCAAGCCCGAGCGGCTGCGCGCCATCCGGGGTGCCGAGATCGCGATGATCTTCCAGGATCCGATGATGACGCTCAATCCGGTGCTGCGCGTCGACACGCAGATGATCGAGACGGTGCAGGCGCATCTCGACGTCAGCCGCGCCGAGGCGCTGGCTCGTTCCCGCGCGGCGCTCGTGCAGGTCGGCATCGCCTCGCCCGACGAGCGGCTGCGCGCCTATCCGCACCAGTTCTCCGGCGGCATGAGACAGCGCGTCGCCATCGCGATCGCGCTGCTGCACAAGCCGAAACTGATCGTGGCCGACGAGCCGACCACCGCGCTCGACGTCACCATCCAGGGCCAGATCCTGTTCGAGGCGCAGCGGCTCTGCCGCGAGTCGGGCACGTCGATGATCTGGGTGACGCACGATCTCGCCGTCGTCGCCGGTCTCGCCGACCGCATCGCGGTGATGTACGCCGGCCGCATCGTCGAGATGGGCCGCACCGCCGACGTGATCGAGCGGCCGATGCATCCCTACACCAAGGGGCTGATCGGCTCGGTGCCGTCGCAGAACACGCGCGGCCACAAGCTCGCGCAGATTCCCGGCATGACGCCGTCGCTGCTCAAGCTGCCGGCCGGCTGTTCCTTCAAATCGCGCTGCCCCCTCGCGGTCGAGCAGTGCAACACCATGCCCGAGCTGGTCGAGCACCGGCCGGGTCACTGGGCGCGCTGCTGGCGAGCGGCTGCATAACGGGGGAGATGAAAATGATCGCAAGACGTTCGATGATCGGCGCCGCGGCGGCGGCCGTTGCAATGGTTTCCGCGACATCGCAGGCGCAGGACACGGCCAAGCTGCGCGAAGAGCTGATGGCGCTCGAGAAGGGCAGCTGGGAATTCCTGCGCGACAACAACGCCGAGGGAATGCGCGGCTTCCTTGCCGACGACGGTCTGCTGATCTTCGAGGACGGCAAGCGCTACAACAAGCGCGAGTTCCTTGCGCTCATGAAGGACTTCAAGCTGATCAACCTCACGATCGAGCCGACCTACGCCGTGCGCATGATCAGCCCGGACGTGGCGACGCTGCTCTATCGCGTGACCTACACCAGCACCTTCAAGGGCGGCGCGGCCGAGACGGCCAAGGTGATCTCGTCCAGCGTGTACGTGCGCCGCGACAACAAGTGGTGGGGCATTCTCTATCAGGAGACGCCGATCAAATGATCGCAGGCGGCCCCATCCTGTCGCTGCGCGGGATCACCAAGCGCTTCACGCAGAAGGTCGATCTTGCCGGCAAGATCGCCAACGCGATGGGCGCGAAGGTGCGCGAGACCGTCGTGCAGGCGGTCTCCGATGTCGACCTCGACATCCGCGAGGGCGAGGTCGTGGGGCTGGTGGGCGAGTCCGGCTGCGGCAAGAGCACGCTCGGCCGCATCGTGGCCGGCATCCAGCCCCAGAGCGCGGGCACGATGGCATGGCGCGGCAAAGATGTGGCGGCGATGAACGGCGGCGAGCGCAAGGCGTGGCAGCTCGCGGTGCAGATGATCTTCCAGGACCCGTACGCCTCGCTCAATCCGCGCCTGCGCGTGGCGGAGATCGTGGGAGAGGCGCCGCGCGTGCACGGGCTGATCGAGCGCGGCACGCAAGGCGCATACGTGGCCCGGATGCTCGATCAGGTGGGGCTGGATGGCGCCTATGCCACGCGCTACCCGCACCAGTTCTCGGGCGGTCAGCGCCAGCGCATCGGCATCGCGCGGGCGCTCGCGGTGAAGCCGTCGTTCATCGTCTGCGACGAGGCGGTCGCCGCCCTCGACGTATCGATCCAGGCGCAGGTGCTCAACCTCTTCATGGAGCTGCGCCAGCGGCTCGGTCTCACCTATCTGTTCATCAGCCACAATCTCGCGGTGGTCGAGCACCTCTCCGATCGCGTGGCCATCATGTATCTCGGCCGCCTCGTC
>CAIWTJ010000200.1 GCA_903915535.1 Enhydrobacter aerosaccus | reverse complement strand
TCTGAAGCTGCAGCATCGCGATGATGTTGTTGTTCTGGAAGCTCCCGCCCTGGAAGTTCGGGTTGCTCGTGCCGAGGTAGCGGCCTTCGAGGTTCACGCGCCACGTCGGATCGATGTTGTAGCCAATACCGACGATGCCCTGGTACGCGAAGACCGTGCTGTTGTCCTGCTGGTTGAGAGCAGAGTTCTTCTCGAAGGCGATACCGGCGCCGGCGCCGATATAGGGCACCCACGTGCCGCCGGCATTGAAGTCGTAATAGAAGTTCGCCATCACGGCGATTTCATCCTTGGTCGCGCCATAGGCCGGCACAGGGCCGCCACTCACCGTCGCTTTGCTGTTGTTGTAGAGGCCTTCGATGGCGACACGCGGGCCGACAAAGTCGTAGCCGACCATGCCGCCAAACGAATAGCCGATGGTCGGGTAGATCTGCGAACCGCCGGAGACGCCGCCGTTCACGCCCGTCTGGAACATGTAGTTGCCGCCTGCTTCCACGCCGGCGAAGAAGCCGGGGTACTGGAGGCTCTGGGCCTGGGACGCCATCGGGAACATCACGAGGGCGGCAGCGGAGGCAAGCAGTGCTTTTTTCATGGGAATCCCTTGTAATAATGACACGGGCGAATCTCGTGACCCGCCAAAGCAGCACCTACACAACGGCGCTCGATGAAAATTTGTTGCTTGAGCGGAACCGCTTGCCAGTCCGCTGTGGCAAAGGCGCAACACTTTCGCCCGCACCGCGCCCCAATCGAACGGCCAAACCTCCCCTAGTGTGAAATTTGGATGGCGCCCCATAAATCTGGTGGCCGCTTCGCGACATTCGCGATACGCTCATTCTCGTCAGTTAAAGGAGGTTGCTTATCCGTCCAAGGACGCTGCGCCCTGACGGAACTTGGATCACCGGTGGTTTCGCCGCCGCGTGCCCTCTCAACCGCACCCTGCCTTTTACCGACAGTCCAGGCCTCCGCATCGCGGGGGCCTTTTTTGTTTCTCAAACAGTCTCCGGAGTCTGCCAATGGCAAAACGCGCCGCACGCCGCGCCAAATTGCACGCCATCGAGAATGACCGTGGCCACACCGATCGTGTCCACAGCCTGGTCTTCGATCGCACTCCGCCCGCCAATGACAGGGATCAAAGCTACGTTCGAAAAGTACGACCCCGCAGCGACAATCAGCGCCGCCTCATGGAGGCCATTGAAAGCAAACCCCTGACGATCGCCGTCGGCCCCGCCGGCACCGGCAAGACCTACCTCGCCATCAGCGCCGCCGTCGAAGCCCTCGAAGCCGGCACGGTGTCGCGCATCGTGCTCTCCCGCCCCGCCGTCGAAGCGGGTGAAAACCTCGGGTTTCTGCCGGGCGACATGCGCGAGAAGCTTGATCCGTATCTGCGCCCTCTATGGGACGCCCTGAACGACCGCATGGGCGCCAAGCGCCTGCGCGCGGCTCTAGACGACGGCACGATCGAGATCGCGCCGGTGGCCTTCATGCGCGGGCGCACGCTCAACAACAGCTTCGTACTCATCGACGAGGCGCAGAACTGCACCTACGGTCAGCTCAAGATGCTGCTGACGCGTCTGGGCTGGCATTCGACGATGGTCATGACGGGCGATCCCGATCAGACCGACCTGCTGCCGGAACTGTCGGGTCTGGCCGACATCTCCCGTCGCCTCGATGGCTTCGAGGACGTCGCGGTGGTGAAGCTGGTCGACACCGATGTCGTCCGCCATCCGCTGGTCGGCCGGATGCTGTCGGTACTGTAAAGCGACCTATTTTATCCACATATCGAAGCGCGGCAGACGATCGGATCAAAACAAGAACGTCTGCCGCCGCAGCACATTTCTGGAAGCTGTCCCCAGAGGAAATAAGCAAGTCCGAACAATGTACTAGGTTGAGGGTGGCGGCGCGCTGCCACCCTCCCTACATTGAGTCAATATCGTGACTCCCTTGTAACGCTGGGAGCTCTTCGGACTTCTTCACAGACTTCCCCACATACCGTGATCGACGACATCGAGACCGAACAAAAGCCGCGCGACGGCCAGAGCGAAAAGCCGCCCGAAGGCACTCTGGCCGAGGGCACGCAGATCATCGCCGAGTTCGTGCGCACCCTGCCCCGCAAGCCGGGCGTCTACCGCATGATCGCGGCCGACGGCGAGGTTCTGTACGTCGGCAAGGCCAAGTCGCTGCGCAGCCGGGTCGGCTCCTATACCCAGCCGAACCGGCTCGCCACGCGCCTGATCCGCATGGTGTCGGCCACCAGGACGATGGAGTTCTCGGTCACCGGCAGCGAGGCCGAGGCGCTGCTGCTTGAGAACAACCTGATCAAGCGCTTCAGGCCACGCTTCAACGTGCTGCTGCGCGACGACAAGTCGTTCCCCTACATCGTCATCCGCCGCGACACCGAGTGGCCGCAGCTCGCCAAGCACCGTGGCGTGCGTCAGCCGGGCAACGAATATTTCGGTCCCTTCGCTTCGGCCACAGCCGTCAACCGCACGCTCTACGCCCTGCAGCGCGCCTTCCCGCTGCGCTCGTGCTCCGACGGCATGTTCTCGACGCGCACGCGACCCTGTCTGCAGTACCAGATCAAGCGCTGCACGGCGCCGTGCGTCGGCCGCATCGAAGAACCGGAATACTCGGCGATCGTCGACGAGGTGCGCGGGTTCCTGGGCGGCCGCAACCGCGAAGTCCAGCAGGCGTTGTCCAAGCGCATGGACCAGGCTTCCGCCGCGCTCGAATTCGAAGGGGCTGCGGTCCTGCGCGATCGCATCCGTGCGCTGGCACAGATCCAGTCGCACCAGTCGATCAGCCTGCCCTCGATCGACGAGGCCGACATCTTCGCGGCCCACGCCGATGCCGGCCAGGTCTGCATCCAGGTCTACTTCCTGCGCGCAGGACAGAATCTCGGCAACCGCGCCTATTTTCCCAGCCACGCCAAGGAGCTCGATCCGCCGGCCGTCCTCGCGGCCTTCATGGGCCAGTTCTACGAAGCCCGGCCGGCGCCAAAGCTCATCCTGACCAGCCACGACATCGACGAGCGCGAATTGCTCGAAAGCGCCCTGGCCCTCGGCGCCGGGCAGAAGGTGGAGATCCGCACGCCCAAGCGCGGAGACCAGAAGGACGCCCTCGATCTCGCCGTGAACAATGCCCGCGAGGCGCTGGCGCGGCGCCTGGCCGAGCGCGGCACGCAGCGTCAATTGCTCGAGGGCCTCGCCCGCGTGTTCAAGCTCGACGCGCCCCCCGAGCGCATCGAGATCTACGACAACAGCCACATCCAGGGCACGGCTGCGATCGGCGCCATGGTGGTGGCCGGCGCCGACGGCTTCATCAAGAATTCCTACCGCAAGTTCAACATCAAGACCGAGGGCGCCGCAGGCGACGACTTTGCCATGATGCGCGAGGTGCTGACGCGCCGCTTCGGTCGGGCGCTCAAGGAAAACCCCGAGCGCGACGAGGAACATTGGCCCGACCTTCTGCTGATCGACGGCGGCCAGGGCCAGCTTGAAGTAGCGCGCCAGGTGCTTGCCGAGCTCGGCCTGGAAGACATCGCCATTGTCGGCATCGCCAAGGGTCCCGACCGCGATGCCGGTCGCGAGCGCTTCTTCATGGCCGGCCGGCCGCCGTTCTCCCTCGAGCCGCGCGATCCGGTGCTCTACTTCCTGCAGCGGTTGCGCGACGAGGCGCATCGTTTCGCCATCGGCACTCATCGCACGCGCCGCGCCAACGAACTCACTCGCTCGGCGCTCGACGAAGTGCCCGGCATCGGCGCAAACCGCAAGCGCGCGCTGCTGCATCACTTCGGCAGTGCCCGCGCGGTGGGTGCGGCAACCTTGGAGGACATCAAGTCGGTGCCCGGAATTTCGCGCGCTCTGGCCCAGAAGATTCACGATCATTTCAGAGGCGGACATTGAGGCGAACTGTCCTCCCGAGCGAAGCGAGGAAACTTTGATGTCGCAAGAGCCCCCTCATTCGCTCGGGGTGACAAGTTGTTCCGTCGCGCCCTAAGGTGCGCCTGTACATGCTGAACACCGCAAATATCCTGACGCTGTCGCGCATCGCGGCCATCCCGCTGGTCGTCGCCTGCTTCTGGCTCGACAAGGGCTGGTCGCAGTGGCTGTCGATGGGCCTGTTCGTCGCCGCCGGCATCACCGATTACTTCGACGGCTATTTCGCGCGCCGTTATCACCAGATCTCGCGCCTCGGCCGCTTCCTCGATCCCATCGCCGACAAGCTCCTGGTCGCCGCCGCCCTTGTCATGCTGGTCGAGGACGGCCCGCTGAATGGCATCCATGTCCTGGCGGCACTCATCATCCTGGCGCGTGAAATCCTCGTCTCCGGCCTGCGCGAATTCCTGGCCGAGTTGCGCGTCGGCCTGCCGGTCAGCCAGCTCGCCAAATGGAAGACAGCCGTGCAGATGGCCGCCATCTCCTTCCTGCTGGTGGGCGATGCCGCCGCGCATTGGGTCACGCAGGCGGGCCTTTACCTGATCTGGATCGCCGCCGGGCTGACCCTGATCACCGGCTACGACTATCTCCGCACCGGCCTGCGTCACATGGCTGAGGACGCGCCACCGGGATCGGCGGAATGAAAGTCCGCTACTTCGCCTGGATGAAGCGCACGGTCGGCGTGCCCGAAGAAGAGGTGAGTCCGCCCGCCGACATCGCGACCGTGGGCGATCTCGTGACGTGGCTGCGCGCGCGCAGTCCGGGACACGCCGAAGCCCTGGCCGAAGGCGCCGCCTTCGGCGCCGCTGTCGATCAACGTACGGCGACGTTCGACGTGAAGCTCGCGGGCGCGCGTGAAGTGGCGTTCTTCCCGCCGTTCACGGGAGGCTGATGCCATGGCTGTGCGCGTGCAGGAAGCCGACTTCGATGTCGGCGCCGAACTCGACAGGCTTACCGCCGGCAACAGGAAGATCGGCGGACTGGCCGTGTTCGTGGGCCTGGTGCGGGAGATGCACGTGCGCGAAGGCTATCACAAGGATCGGGTGGATGCGCTGACGCTCGAGCACTACCCTGGAATGACCGAGAAGGCGCTGGAGGAGATCGAGACCGAGGCGAAGAAGCGCTGGCCGCTCGAGGCGACCCTGATCGTGCATCGCCACGGCCGCATGGAAGCGGGCGAACGCATCGTGCTGGTTGCCGTCGGCTCGCCGCACCGCGAGGCCGCATTCGAGGCCTGCGAATTCCTGGTCGACTGGCTCAAGACCAAGGCACCCTTCTGGAAGCTGGAGGAAACTCCCGCCGGCGAAAAGTGGGTCGGCGCGACAGCGGGCGACGACAAGGCCGCCGCGCGCTGGGAGAAGAAGAAGGCCTAGCCCCCGGGTTAGCCCTTGTAGTTCTCGACGATCTTGGCCGGCCGCACCTCGGCCTTGTCGGCATCGCGACCGAACTCGCGCAGCCCGCGGCGCTGGCGCAGCAGATCCCAGCACTGGTCGAGCTCTATGCCGATTTTCTTCAGACGGTCGCGCTCGGCATCGGTAAATTCGCCCTTGGCGTAGAGCTTCCGCTCCTCTTCGACCAGATGACTTATGTTCGACAGGATCGTCTGGTCGGTGGTGTGCTGCGTCATGAAAACTCCCTCCGCCTAACCGAGCGCCACCAGCGCGATCTTCTCGATCCCTTGCGCTTGCAGCCGCCCGGCGGCCACGAGCGCGCGATGGCCGCTTCGGCAACAAAGGACAACGCGCCCGGAGGGCAAGGGTTCCGTGACGATTTCCAGGACGTGATCGACATCGAGTCGTCGCGCCCCTGCGAACGGCGAGCGCGGCGCTTCTTCGAGACTGCGCAGGTCGATGACCAGATCGCCGGCCACGACCTGCTCGGCGGCAATGAACGGCAATGATGCGTCAGGCTCGGGCGCCCCGGCGAAACAGAAGCCGCCAAAGGCGAGTTTGGCCGCGTCGAAGGTGAGCACGCGACCCAGCACTGTGGGTTCTAGTTCGAGCAGCAGGTGCAGCGCCAGATGCGCCTGCAGGCCGCCCAGCACGGCAACCGCAGTGCCCAGCACGCCCACCGTGGCGCAGGTGCCTGTGTCGACCGAGACGTCGGGGAAAACCGCGCGATAGCTCGGCCCCCCGCCGCAGAAGGCGCCGGCGTAGCCCGTGAGCCCGATCACCGATGCGCTGACCATCGGCGTGGAGACGGCGTGACAGGCATCGCTCAAAATATAGGTCGCGGCGAAGCTGTCGGCGGCATCGACGACGAGGTCCACGCCGCCGATCAGCGCGCCGACATTCTGCGGCGTCAGCCGCTCGACCTTTGCCTCGATCGCGACCTCCGGATTGAAACGCAACAGCGCAGCACGCGCCGCCTCCGCCTTCGGCTTGCCGATGTCGGGCATGCCGTAAAGCGGCTGGCGATGGAGATTGCTCTCCTCCACCACGTCATGATCGACAACGACGATTCGCCCGACACCCGCGCCCGCGAGATACTGCACCACGGGACAGCCAAGGCCGCCCGCGCCCACCACCAGCACCGAAGCTGCCGCGAGGCGCGCCTGGCCCGCGGCGCCCACTTCGCCCAGCACCCTCTGACGGGCGTAGCGATCGCTCATGCGATGGCCCGCGTTTCAGCCATCCACTTGCCAGCCTGCGCAATGGGATCGGCATTGTTGACGATGTCCCCCACGACCGCTGTCGAGTCCGCGCCCGCCTTCAGGCAGAGCAGCGCGCGCTCGAGCGTGAGACCGCCGATCGCGACCAGCGGCTTGCCGCCGACGAGCTTCTTCCATTCTCCGATGCGATCGAGACCTTGAGGCGCAAACGGCATCTTCTTGAGCAGCGTCGGATAGATCGGTCCCAGCGCCACGTAGTCGGGGTCGACCGCCAGGCCTTTGTCGAGTTCGGCATGATCGTGCGTGCTGACGCCCAGCAACAGGCCGGCGCGGCGGATCGCGGCAATATCGGCGCCCACCAGATCCTCCTGGCCAAGATGCACCCAGGGGCACTTCTCGTCGATGGCGGCCTGCCAGTAATCGTTCACGATCAGCTGCGCGCCATGCTTCGCGCACACCGCCTGCGCCGCGCGCACCTCGCGCCGCACCTCGGACTCCGGCTGGTCCTTGATGCGCAACTGGATGAACCGAGTCCCCGCGGGCACCAGGCGCGCCACCCAGTCAGCGGTCGGCACGACAGGATAGAAGCGATCAATCACCGAGCGCCGCCTTGCCGAAAACCGGCGTCGAGGGCACAGCCATGTCGCGCGGCTCCATCGGCCGGGCGAGGTGCGCCAGCCGGCCGGCGTCCACGGCAAGCGCAAAGGCCTTCGCCATGCCGACCGGATCGCCCGCCTCGGCAACGGCGGTGTTCAGCAGAACCGCGTCGTAGCCCAGTTCCATCGCCGCCGCGGCGTGCGACGGCACGCCGAGACCCGCATCGACGACCATCGGAATGTCGGGAAAATGCGCGCGCAGGGTCCGAAGCCCGTAGACGTTGTTCAGTCCGCGCGCCGAGCCGATCGGCGCCCCCCACGGCATCAACACGCGACAGCCCGCCTCGACGAGACGGTCGGCCACCGCGAGATCCTCCGTCGTGTAGGGAAAGACTTCGAAGCCCTCGTCGCTCAGCACGCGCGCCGCCTCGACCAGGCCGAAGATGTCGGGCTGCAGGGTGTCGTCGTCGCGGATCACCTCGAGCTTGATCCATTTCGTGTCGAAGAGCTCGCGCGCCATGTGGGCGGTGGTCACGGCTTCCTTCACCGTGTGGCAGCCCGCGGTGTTGGGCAGAACGCGCAACCCGGTTTCCTGAACGAGCGACCAGAAGGCCTGGCCGGCGCGGCCCGGCCCCGACTCGCGGCGCAGCGACACGGTCACGACCTCGGCGCCCGAGGCCTTGATCGCTTGGCCGAGCACCGCGGGAGACGGATAGCGTGCCGTGCCCAGCAGGAGGCGCGAGGAGAGGTCGACACCGTAGAACGGCATGCTTCACCCTCCCTGCATGGGTGCGACGACTTCGATCTTGTCGCCATCGGCGAGCTTCACGGTCTGGCGCGCGGGGGCCGGCACGAACCGACCGTTCACCGCCGTCGCGATTTTCTTGCCGCCATAGCCCAGCGCGTTCAGCGCCAGCGCCAGCGTCGCGGACTCAATGTCCCTTTGATCGCCGTTTACGAAGACCCGCATCGGACGTCCCCTGGATTTGGTGAAGCACTGCATCGGCGACCTGCTTTGCCATAGCCGGTGCAAGCAGAAAGCCGTGACGGAAAAGACCGTTCACGAAATGCGTGCGTGAACCAATCCGCCGTATGGCCGGCAGGTTGGTGGTGAAGGCCGGCCGCAGGCCGGTGTTGATCTCGAGGATTTCCGCTTCGGCAAACGCCGGATGGAGCGCACAGGCCGCGCCCAACATCTCCAGAGTGGAGCGCACGCTCGCTCCGGCATGCGATTCACTTTCGATCATGGTGGCGCCGATCATGAAGACGCCGCCGCCGCGCGGCACGATGTAGAGCGGGATGCGCGGATGCAGGATTCGCACCGGCCGCGACAGGGTGATGTCGGCCGACCGAACGATCAGCATCTCGCCGCGCACGCCGCGCAGATCCTTGAGCACGTCGCGCGAGGCCAACCCGCGGCAATCGACGATCTGGGTGCCGCGCTCCTGTGCGGGATGGAAGTCGACACCGAACCGGACCTGGACACCGCGGTATTTCAGCAGGTCGGCCAACGCCGGCAGCGCCCGGCGCGGATCGAGATGGGCTTCGTCGGGAAAATAAAATGCCTTGCGAAAGCGGCCCGCGAGGTCGGGCTCGAGGGCGTTGATGCGATCGCCGTCGATCCACTCGTAGCGCTCGGTGCGCTCGGCGAAGTGGGTGAGCTCCGGCAGATCGCGGGAGGCGGCCACCACCAGGCTGCCGCTCTGCACCGTCCCGATGAAATTGCTCATCCACCACGAGATCGAGGCTGCGCCGAGCTCGGCCACGCTCGCATCCGTCGAGGCGCGCTCGCACCATGGCGCGAGCATGCCCCCCGCCATCCACGAACAGCCGCCGTCGCCCAGCGCGCTGCCGCGGTCGACGACCTCGACCTTCAGGCCACGCTCGACGAGCTCGAACGCCGCGGCCAATCCCGCGACGCCTGCTCCGACCACAATGACTTTGGACTCGCTCACTCGACAACTCCCGTTCCTACGCCGGAATGACCCGGATCAGGTTCAAAGGGTTCGGCCACAAAAGGCCATCTCAGACCGGTCTTTACACGAAGACCGGACACCCCTCGGATTGTCAAAAGAGACTGCTGGCGGCGGCCGCTGTCAAGCCGCCGCGAGGTGAGAGGATTCGCCGAAGCCTTCGCTGTCCGGCTGGCGGACCAGCTTCGCGTAATCCTCCATCAGGGCGCGGGTCATCGGCCCGACCTGGTAGCGGGAATCGTCGACAGCGCCCACCGGCACAATCTCCGCCGCCGTGCCGCACAGGAACACTTCGCTCGCCTCGGCCAGTTCCCCCGGCATGACAGCGCGCTCGTCGACCGACCAGCCGCGCCTCGTTGCCATGGCGATCACCGTGCGCCGCGTGATGCCATCGAGGAAGTTCTCGACCTTGGGCGTCACCAGCCTGTCGCCCATCGCCAGGAAGATGTTTGCGCCGGTCGATTCGGCCAGGCGACCCTGCCAATCGAGCATCAGCGCGTCGTCGAAGCCCGCCTTCAGCGCGCGATCCTTCTCGATACCGCAGATGATGTAGAGTCCCGCCGCCTTGGCGCCGCCCGGAGCCACGTCGGGCGACGGGCGGCGGAATTTGGCCATCGTGACGTTGATGCCGCCCGGCTTCGCCTGCACCGACAGGCGGCCTTCTTGCGCCCACGGGGCGATGGCGAGATGCACCGTCGTGCCGATCCCCGACACGCCAAGCACTTCCGATCCGCGCCAGGCGATCGGACGCACGTAGCCGGTCTGCAGACCATTCGCCTTCACGACCGCGCGCGTCGCTTCTTCGATCTCCTCGCGCGTCCATGGCAATTCGTAGTCGAGCAGGCGGGCCGAGTTGATCAGGCGGGCGCTATGCGCCGCGAGGCGGAAGATCCGGCCGTCGTAGATCCGCTCGCCCTCGAAGACGGCCGACCCGTAATGCAGTGCATGGGTCAGGACATGAGCCGTCACCTCGCGCCACGGCACGATCTTGCCGTCAAACCAGATGAACCCGTCGCGATCAGCCATATTTCCGGACATTGCCTCGTCTCCTTTCTGAGGATTCTGAATGGTTCTTTTGACTCCACGATTACGCAATATTCGGAATAAATAGGTCAGCAATACTGACCTTGTCAAGGGCTCGTGCCGGCAACAAAAACGGCGCGGGTCGGCCTATACTTTGGCCGCCTTCGGCCTCTAGATGGCGACCCAATGGTTGAGACTCGGCCCCCCGCCAATCCGCTGTTCCTGCGCGACGAAGAACTGCGCCAGGGCATAGAGCTGATGTTCTATGCCTATCGCGATTTCACGTTCGAATCGGACCAGCAGCTCAAGCACTACAAGCTCGGCCGCGCGCATCATCGCGCGCTCTACTTCATCGGCCGCCATCCCGGCCAGACAGTGGGCCATCTGCTCGGGATCCTGAAGGTCACCAAGCAATCGATCAGCCGCGTGCTGAAGGATCTGATCGAGCAGGAATATGTCGAGCAGAAAAGCGGCGCGCGCGACCGGCGCGAGCGGCGGTTGTTTCTCACCGAGCGCGGCGAGAAGCTGGAGCGCGACCTGACCGATCGCCAGAGCCAGCGTTTCGCGCGTGCCTATCGCGAGACCGGCGCAGAAGCGGTGGAGGGCTTCCGCAAGGTGCTGCTTGGCCTCCTCGATCCGACCGAGCGGGGGCATGTCGACAAGCGGATCCGCAACGGCGGACGCTGATGGATGCTTCTCCGGACAAGCCGCACATACTGGTCGTCGACGACGACACGCGCCTGCGGGAACTGCTGAAGACGTTCCTGTCCCGCAACAGCTTTCGCGTCAGCACCGCCAAGCATGCGGCCGAAGCACGCCAGCATCTCGATGCGCTCGACTTCGACCTGATCGTGCTCGACGTCATGATGCCGGGGCAGACCGGCCTCGATTTCGCCGCCGAGCTGCGCCAGACCAACGATGTGCCGATCCTGATGCTGACCGCGATGGGCGAGCCCAAGGACCGCATCGCCGGTCTCGAGAAGGGTGTCGACGACTATCTCGCCAAGCCCTTCGAAGCGCGCGAACTGCTGTTGCGCATCCAGAACGTGCTGCGCCGCGGCCGGCCGGTCGCCGCTGAAGCGCCGGCCCCGGTCGATCGCAAGGTAACGTTCGGGCCCTTCCAGTTCGATCTCGACCTCGGCGAGCTCACGCAAAAGGGCAAGCGCGTGGCGCTGACCGACGCGGAGATCGCGCTTCTGCGCGCCCTGGTCGGCGAGCTCGGCCAGGTGCTGAGCCGCGAGGTGCTGTCCAAGAGCGTCGGCAGCGACGTCAACGAGCGCGCGATCGACGTGCAGGTGACGCGCCTGCGGCGCAAGATCGAGCCCGACCCCGGCTTCCCGCGCTACCTGCGCACGGTGCGCGGGCAAGGCTATCGGCTGGTGGACGCGTGAAGCTTTTGGCGATCGGCGAAATTTTCGAGAGCATCGCGCGCTGGGCCGACCGGCATTCGCCGCAGACGTTGTTCGCGCGTGCGCTGATCATCATCGTGGTGCCGATGCTCCTGCTGCAGGCGCTGAGCGCCTGGTGGTTCTACAGCCAGCGCGGCGACAACGTGACCAACCGCCTGGCGCTGATCCTGGTGCGCGACCTGCGCACCCTGATCTCGCTGCGCGCCGACTTTCCCGACGACGAGCACAAATCCTGGGTCGTGCGCCATGCGCGCTCGGACCTGCTGATCTTCGTGGCCTTCCATCCCGGCACGGTGCGGCCTTTCCGGCCGCCCGAATATTTCGATATCGTGGCGCGCGAGCTGCAGGGCGCGCTCGACGCCGACCTCAGGCGGCCCTACTTCCTCGACAACAGCGTGGGCGGCGAGCAGGTGTTGATCGAGATCCAGATCACCGACGGCGAGGTGATGCAGGTGCTGGTGCCCTACGTCCGACTGACCTTCGGCTCGAGCTTCGCCTACGTGCTGGCCCAGGTCGGCCTGTCGCTGGTGCTTTTCGGCCTCGCGATCTGGTTCATGCGCCGCGAGCTGGTGCCGATCGAGCACCTCGGCGTCGCGGCCGATGCGCTGGGCAAGGGGCGCGACGTGCCCGACTTCGCCTTCTCGGGCGGCACGCGCGAGGTGCGCAACGCCGCGACTGCCTTCCAGACCATGAGGATCAGGCTGCAGCGATCGTTGCAGCAGCGTACCGAGATGCTTGCTGGTGTCAGCCACGATCTGCGCACCCCGCTTACCCGCATGAAGCTGTCGCTCGCGCTTCTTTCCGAATCGCCCGAGACCAAGGAGCTGGGCGACGACGTCGTCGACATGGAGCGCATGATCGAAGGCTACCTGGCCTTTGCCCGCGGCGAGGGCGACGAGGAGCCCCTGCCGTCGGATCTCGGCGAGATCCTGCAGGATGTCGCGACCGGTGCCCGGCGCGACAACGCCGACGTCGCGGTCGAGACCGATGGCGACATGCATGTCGAGCTGAGGCCGTTCGCCATGAAGCGGTGCCTGACCAACCTGGTCTCCAACGCGCTGCGTCACGGCACCAGGGTCGAGCTGCGCGCGGTGCGCGGCCGGACCTCGGTGGAGGTCACAGTCGACGACAACGGTCCCGGCATCCCGCCCGACAAATACGAGGATGTGTTCCGGCCCTTCCTGCGCCTCGACGAATCGCGCAACGTCGATACCGGCGGCGTTGGCTTGGGCCTGACGATTGCGCGCGACATCGCCCGCAGCCACGGCGGCGATGTGACGCTCGACCGGTCCCCGCTGGGCGGCTTGCGGGTGATCGTGCGTATTCCGATCTAGTGCTACAGTAAGATGTAAAATCGAGAGAGAGCGCCGAGAGAAGCAATGTCAGACACCTTGAAGTTCGTTCGTCATCCGCATCCGACTCCCACGCCCGCCGACAAGCGCGCCGCGCTTCTGGCCAACCCGGGCTTCGGCCGCGTCTTCAGCGACCATATGGTGACCATCCGCTACAGCGATGCGAAGGGCTGGCACGACGCCCGGGTCGAGCCACGCGCGCCCATCCCCATGGATCCGGCCGCGGCCGTACTGCACTACGCGCAGGAGATCTTCGAGGGGCTGAAGGCCTACAAGACCGCCGACGGCGGCGCGACCCTGTTCCGGCCGATCGAGAATGCGCGCCGCTTCCAGCAGTCGGCCGAGCGGCTGGCGATGCCGAAGCTGCCGGAGAAGATTTTCCTCGAGGCGATCGACGAGTTGGTCAACATCGACCGAGACTGGATTCCCGACGGCGACGGCAGCCTCTACATCCGGCCGTTCATGTTCGCCAACGAGACCTTCCTCGGCGTGAAACCGTCGTCGGACTATCTGTTCATCGTCATCGCCTCGTCGGTCGGCGCCTACTTCAAGTCCGGCGCGGACGCCGCGGTCTCGGTGTGGGTGAGCCAGGAGTACACCCGCGCGGCGCCCGGCGGCACCGGCGCGGCCAAGTGCGGCGGCAACTATGCCGCCAGCCTGCTCGCCCAGGCCGAAGCCACCCACCACAAGTGCGACCAGGTCGTCTTCCTCGACGCCGCCGAGCGCAAATGGATCGAGGAGCTGGGCGGCATGAACGTGTTCTTCGTGTTCAACGATGGCTCGATGACGACGCCGCCGCTCGGCACTATCCTGCCCGGCATTACGCGCTCGTCGGTGCTGACTCTGGCGCGGGACAAGGGCATCCCGGTGCGCGAGGAGAAGTACTCGTTCGACCAGTGGAGAGCGGACGCCAAGAGCGGCAAGCTGCGCGAGGCCTTCGCGTGCGGCACCGCCGCGGTGCTGACGCCGATCGGCACGGTCCGCGCGCCGGACGGCGAGTTCGTGATCGGCAATGGTCAGTCGGGCGCCCGCACGGGCGAACTGAAGAAGGCCCTGGTCGACATCCAGCGCGGCCGCGCCAGCGACCCGCACAAGTGGATTCACAAGGTCTTTTAAGCCGGCGGCGTCATCGTTGGACGTCGTGCAGCAGGCGCCCGACGTTGTAACCATCGATATCGTCGGCGCCCACTTCCATGACCAGGCGCGTCCTTAGCGGCGTGGTCCAGACCGTGACGTAGTGAACGGCGGCGCCGTCCCGGTTGTGCACGAGGCGATCGACCTTGAGCACGGCGGAGTTGATCTCGACGTTCAGCGCCTGCGCCACGATCGGATCTGCCAGGGCCGCGTTGACCTCTTGAGCGACCCGGCCCAGCTTCTCGAAACTGCCGGCAATGAGTTCGTGCAGCGACGTGCTGCGCAGCCTCTTGGCCGTGACCGACCCGGCGAACCGCAACGGAATCCAACCGTCGAAAAGGGCCACCGGCCGGCTGCCGCAGGACCGCGTGCGCACGAGGTGCAGCGCGTCCTCTTCTTCTGCCAGTCCCAGGTGGGCCGCGATCGACTGCGGGCAACGCCGAATCTCCAGCTGCAGGATCTTCATCGTCGTCTCCTTCAGCGTACGGCGCATCTCGCCGATGAAGCTGAAGTCCGGGCCCGGCTTCATCCTGGCGGCACGGGCGGCGACGAACGCGCCCACGCCCTGCCGGTTGACGATGAAGCCGTCCTCGCCGAGATCGGCCAGCGCGCGCCGCACCGTGATGCGCGAGATCGAGAACTGGCGGCAAAGCGCCTCCTGTGTCGGCAGCAGGTCGCCCGCCCGATAACGACCGGTAACGATCTGTTCCTTTAGCAGGACATAGAGCTGGCGATGCAGCAGCGCGCCGCGGGAGTTCAATTTCATCCGCGGCGGGGCCGTTTTGCGTGCTGGAACCGCGATTGCGGACCGGCTTGTGTCGGGGTCATTTGGCATGTTGTAATAATTATATACCAACAAAGAAAAGAGGAAACGATGAGAAAGGTCATAGCTGCGTTCGCGTCGATTGCGGCGGCCTTTGTCCTTGCCGGGCCCGTCGCCAGCCAGGCGCAGACGGATCAGAAGCCGGCATTCCATCCCACCAAGACGGTCACGATCGTCGTGCCCTACAGCCCCGGCGGAGGCACCGACGCCGTCGGCCGCATGATGGCCAAGGCCCTCGAGGACATGTGGGGCCAGACGGTCATCATCGACAATCGTACCGGCGGCAGCGGTTCGGTGGGCGCCGCCATCGTCGCGCGCGCCCCGCCCGACGGCCACACCATGGTCCTTGCGGTGTCGGGCATCGCCATCAACGGCCATCTCATGAAGCTGCCCTACGACACCGTGACGGCCTTCGCGCCGGTGACGGTGGTGGCTTACCCCGTCGCCACGCTGATTGCTTCGCCGACCCTGCCGGCCAACGACCTCAAGGAGCTGGCCGCGCTGGTCAGGAAGGAGGGGCCGGACAAGCGCACCTTCGCCAGTCCCGATCCGGGCAGCCGGCTGATCGCCGAGCGCATCTTCGAGAAAGCCGGAATCAAGCTGGTGAACATCCCGTACAAGGGCGCGGCCTCGTTCGTCGGCGATATCTCGGCCGGCCGGGTCGACACCGGCCTCTCGAGCGTGACTTCGGGCCTGTCGCTGATCAATGCCGGGAAGCTGAAGTCGCTCGGCATCATGGGCACCCAGCGCATCCCCGCCCTTCCGAACGTCGCGACCTTCAAGGAGCAGGGTTTCGAAGGGCTCGACGAGAATTCATGGGCCGGGCTGTTCGCGCCGGCGGGGACGCCGCCTGCGGTGGTTTCGGCGATCCAGCAAGACATCGCCAGGGTGCTGGCGACGCCCGAGTTCAAGGCCAAGCTGGTCGAATACGGATCCCTGCCGGGCGGTCCGACGCCGGCCGAATTCACCGAGCGCTTCCAGCGCGACATCCGGGAGTCCGGCGAGACGATCCGCCGGCTCGGCATGACAGCGGAATAACGGAGGACACAATGGCAGAGACTTTGCGCGCCCGCTGGACCGTCGCCGACGTCCAGGCGGACACCGGTTGGACCTATCCCCTCACCGCGGCCGAAGGCGCCGAGCTGATCGCCGCCGTGCGCGGCGCCGGCGATCCCGAGCGTCCAATCCTGTCGCGGCGCCGCGAGGATTTCGCGCTCCGTGACGCGATCCCGACGCTCGCGGCGGCGTTCCGCGAAGTGCGCGACGGTCGCGGCATGGCCCTGGTGAAGAACCTGCCACGCAAGGGCGTCACGCCCGCCGAATTCAGGCTGATGACCTGGGCGATCGGCCTGCACTTCGGGGTCGCCCGGCCGCAGAACCGCACCAGTGATTACATCACCGAGGTCAGGGACGCCGGGCACGCCTATCGCAGCCCGACCGGCCGCGGCTACAACTCCAAGGCCGAGCTCGACTTCCACGTCGACGGCTCCGACGTCGTGTTGCTGTCCTGCTACAACCAGGCGCCGGTCGGCGGCATGAGCATGTGCGCGAGTGCGGCCACCGCCTACGACGTCGTAAAGGCCGAGCGGCCGGACTACGCGGAAGCGCTGACGACCGACTATACGTTCAGCCGCAACGGCGAGCAGTCGGAGGGCGAAGAGCCCTGGTACGCCGCACCCATCTGCACGACGGAGAACGGCCGCGTCTTCTGCAAGTGGAACCGCAACCGCATCCAGAACGCGCAGAAACTGGAGGGCGTGCCGCAGCTCACGGCAGTTCAGCGCGAGGCCATGGAGTATTTCGACACGGTCCTGCGTCGGCCCGAGAACATGTTTTGCATGCATCTCGAGGCCGGCGACCTCCAGATGCTGTGCAATCAGACGATGCTCCACTCGCGTACCGGCTTTGAGGACTATCCGGAGGAAGAGAAAAAGCGGACGCTCTACAGGCTGTGGCTCGCCCGGCCGGATTCGCGCCGGCTACCGCAAAGCTGGGAGGTGTTCTACGGCACAACCGAACCCGGTACCGTGCGTGGCGGCATGAAAGGCCACCAGTACGACGACGCGCGGCGAGACTTCGATGCACGACAGGCTGCAACACTGGGCATGAAAGCCGCTTAAGGAGGAAACGCCATGTCAAAAGGCAAGATGTTCCGTGAGGCCCTGAAGCGCGGGATGGTGACCGCGCCCGGCTGCTACGACTGCGTCACCGCACGCTCCATCGAACGTGCCGGCTTCGAGGCCGTCTACATGACCGGCGCCGGCACCGCCGCCAGCCTCGGCTATCCCGACTACGGTCTGGTCACCATGACGGAGATGGCGGACAACGCGGGCCGTATCGCCACCGCCATCAAGCTGCCGGTGATCGCCGACGCCGACACCGGCTATGGCAACGAGTTGAACGCCATCCGCACCGTACGAGAGTACGAGAAGCGCGGTGTCGCCGGAATCCATATCGAGGACCAGGGCTTCCCCAAGAAGTGCGGCCATCTCGAGGACAAGACCATCGTTCCGCTCGAGGACTACGTCGCGAAGATCCGCGCCGCCGTCAGCGCAAAAGTCGACAAGGACTTCCTCGTCATCGCGCGCACCGACTCGCGGGCCGTGCTGGGCTTCGAGGAAGCGATTCGCCGCGCCAACGCCGCAATCGAGGCCGGCGCCGACATGGCCTTTGTCGAGGCGCCGCAGACCCTCGAAGAGACGACGGCTGTGCCCAAGCTCGTGAAAGGGCCGTGCATGCTCAACATGGTGTGGAAGGGCAAGACGCCGGACCTCTCCCTCGAAGAGGCGTCGAAGCTCGACTATGCCTTCATGATCCTGCCTGGCCTGCTGACCCGCACCATCGTCGGCGCCTGCGACGCCGCTCTCGCGGAACTCAAGGCGAAGGGCCGTCATCCCGTGCCCGCCTCGAACATCACGCCGCAGCAGGGCTTCCGTCTCAACGGTGCCGACGAATGGGATGGCTATCGCACGCGCTTCCGCACCGAGACCAAGCAGGCGGCGGAGTAGCCTAGAAGAGCTTGCCGCCGTCGGGCACCGGCTTCGACGGCGAGATCAGGACGACCGCACCGTCGGCGTCGGGGAAACCGAGCGTCAGCACTTCCGACATGAACTTGCCGATCTGGCGCGGCGGGAAATTGACCACGGCCGCGACCTGGCGGCCGACCAGTGCCTCGGGCGTGTAGTGCACCGTGATCTGCGCGGAGGATTTCTTCACGCCGATCTCGGGACCGAAGTCGATCTCCAGGCGAAGCGCGGGTTTGCGCGCGCCCTCGAGCGGACGGGCATCGCGCACGGTGCCGACACGGATGTCGACCTTCTCGAAGTCGGCGTAGATGATCTGGTTCATCGCGCGACTATAGCCAAAAAGAAAAGGGGCTGCCTTTTCAGGCAGCCCCTTCTCGCCGTCGGCGCTTTGCAGCGCCTTCGGTCTTACTTCTTCGCGATCGCGGCCTTAACCACTTCGGTCAGCTCGGCAACGCGGGCGCTCAGCGCCTCGAAGGCTTCGGTCGAGCTCTTGGTGTAGAGGTCGGCCAGTTCCTTGGTGTTCGCCACGGCGAGCTCGTAGCTCTTCTTGGCGAAGTCGATCTGCTTGGCGGCCTTCTCCTCGATGGTCGCGGCCGACATCACGTCGCTGCCGTGCTTGGAGAAGTCTTCCATCGCCGAGCGGATCATGTCGCCCTGGCGCTGCGCGATCGCCTTCATCGACTCGACGGCGGTCGTGGAGGCCGTGGTCATGGCGGCGAAGTTCTTGCGGCCGGTCTCGACCATCGACTCGACGTTCACGGCCGGGAGCTTGAACTCAGCGGCGATCTTGCTGAAGTCGAAGTCGGCGAAGGGGTTCTTGAAAGCGGTGTTGGCGTACATCGGGGGTCTCCTGGGACTTGAGGGTGCTGAAACTACCGCACCGCCGACGTTTATGTTGCGGTGCACAACGGAGGCTAAAATAGGGATGCACCGCAGCAAGTCAAGTGTACTTTTGTGCATTGCACAAAATACTCACGGAGCAGGCGAAACAACCCGCTCCCGGCGGAAATCCGTATATTTATCAACAACTTGTGCCCAGCGCTCTGCCGTCTTCAGCCGGCTGTCGAGGGCCCCCATGGTCCTGGAGAGGTCAGCCGACTCGTCCTTGTCAAACACCCGGGAGACGGCGGCATAGATCGCCAGCAGGGCATTTTGCCGAACCACGCCGGTCAATCCACGGCCGGAAACCCCGGCAGCCTCCAGCATTGCCGCCATCGAGCGCATCAGGCCCGGCCCCAGGACCAGGGCCATCATGGGGTCGCGCCGCCCGGCCCGGCGGATCGCGGCCAGCGCCGCCCGGTGGGGCTTCAACGTATCGAAGCGGCGCATCAAGAGATCGAATAGTCGGTCGCGCACAGTCTCCTCGGGATCGAGCGTGGCCGGCGTGCCGGCCAGCACCTCGCCATCGATCCGCGCCATGAACGCCTGCACGAGCGCGAGCTTGTCGGGATAGAGACGATAGAGCTCGGCCATGCCCAGACTGGACGCGGCGCCGACGTCGCCGAGGCTCACGTCATCGTAGCCGCGCTCCTCGAGGAGGCGCAGGAAGGCATCGAGGACCTGCCCTCGTGTGTCATTGGGCGTATCGCTCATCCCGCCAGCTCCTTCGATCGCCGCGATGCCGCGGCCAGCGCCTTGTCGAACACCGGCTGGATGCCGTCGCCCGCCATCAACACTTTCAGCGCCTCGGCGGTGGTGCCGCCGGGGCTGGTCACGTTAACGCGCAGCTGCGACGCAGGTTCGCTCGACTGGCGGAGCAACTCGCCGCTGCCCGCCACCGTCGCGCGCGCAAGCTGCATCGCCATCTCGGGCGTGAGCCCGAGCTTCGCGCCCGCCGCTGCCATCGCCTCGACCAGAAGGAAGACATAGGCCGGTCCACTGCCCGACAGGGCCGTGACGTGATCGATCAGCCCTTCGTCGTCGACCCACAGCGACTGGCCAACGGCTTCGAGCAATTCGTGGCAGCGCTTCTTCTCGGCCTCGGAAACGCCCTTCGACGCCGTCGACACGGTGATCCCTTGGCGCACTGCCGCCGGCGTGTTGGGCATGGCGCGCACGACCTTCGCCCCGGCGCCGAGATAGCCCGCGAAGTATTTCAGCGTCTTGCCCGCGGCGATCGACAGGAACACCGAGCCCTTGTCGGCAAAGCGTTTGAGGTCCGGCAGCACGGCATCCATCGACTGCGGCTTCACCGCCAGGACCACGATCTCAGGCGTCTCAGTGACCTCGCTCGACGCGGCAACGCCTTTCAAACCGGGCTTCTGGGGCCGCAGTGTCTCGGCCGGTTCGGCCACGATCACGTCCGACGCCGCCAGCCCGCGCGCCAGCCAGCCGTCGAGCATGGCGCCGCCCATCTTGCCGCAACCGACCAACAGCAATTTTCCCATGATCAGCGTCCCTTGAACTTGGGCGCGCGCTTCTCGCGGAAGGCAGCCGCACCTTCCTTGCGATCCTCGCTGCCGGCGATCTTCTCGAGCTTGTAGCGCTCCGGCACGAAGAACTCGGCCGGTCCCTTGGGCAGCGTCTGGTTCGCGAAGTCGCGCAGGGTGCGCACGACCAGCGGCGCGGAGTTGGCGATCACGCTCGCCATGCGGCGCGCTTCCTTGCGCTCCTCGCCCAGCGGCACGACTTTGTTCACGAAGCCCACGTCGTAGGCCCGCTTGGCCGATATTTCTTCACCCAGCAGAAGCAGTTCCATGGCGACCTTGTGCGGCATGCGCGAGACGATGCCCGGCATCAGACCGCCGAACACGCCGACCTTGGCCTCGGGGTACATGAACTTGGTCGTATCGGCCGAGACCATCAGGTCGCAGGTCATGACAATGCAGATCGCGCCGCCGATCACCCAGCCTTGCGTCGCGGCGATCACCGGCTTGGTCAGCTTGTAGGAAACGTCCGGGACCGCCTTCCACATGGCGGCCGGCGGCTCCTTGAGATCGGCGCCGACACAGAACGCCGGCCCGTCGGCCTGCAGGACCGCCACCTGGTCGTCGCCCGTCTCGAAGGCTCGGTAGGCCTCGTACAGGTCGTCGCACAGACCTTGCGACAAAGCGTTGCGCTTCTCGGCGCGCGTCATGGTGATGGTGGTGATGCCTTCACTCGATTCGACTTTGACCAGACCCACTTGCGTCCTCCTATTGCGTCATTGGCGTTCTTTGACCGGATCGTATCAGCCGCCCATACTTGGGGCATCAGGAGTCACCCCATGCAGACCCGCAATCCTTTCATCGACGACCTCACCAAAATGGCCAACGGCGCCATGGGCGCGCTGACCGGCATGAAGGACGAAGTCGAGAACCGCGTCCGCGATCAGATCGCCAAGATACTGGACGGCATGGATATTCCGCGGCGCGACGAGTTCGACGCCGTGAAGGCTATGGCCGCCAAGGCGCGCGAGGAGAACGAGGAGCTGAAAAAGCAGCTCGCCGAGCTCCAGGCCAAACTCGCCGGGAAGTAGACGATGAGGGTCGGCGTCGAGGTCGGCGGCACCTTCACCGACCTGGTCGCGGTCGAGGGCGGCCGGATCGTCGTCACCAAGGTGCCGAGTACGCCCAAGTCGCCCGACATCGGCGCCTTCAACGCGCTGACCGAGTCCGGTATCGATCTTTCGAAAATCGAAGACCTCGGCCATGGCTCGACCGTCGCCACCAATGCGGTGCTCGAGCGCAAGGGCGCGACGGTGGCGTTCATCGCGACCGCGGGCTTCCGCGACCTGCTGTTCATGCAGCGCCACGACCGCCGCAACATCTACGATCTGTTCTACGCCAAGCCCTCCCCGCCGGTGCGCCGCAAGGATTGCTTCGAGGCGCCGGAGCGGCTGAAAGCAGACGGCTCGGTCGAAACGCCGCTCGACGAGGCGAAGGTACGCACCGAATTGCTGCCCACGCTCAAGGTAGGCGGCTACCGCGCCGTCGCGATTTGTCTTCTCAACGCCTACGCCAATCCCGCGCACGAACAGAAACTCGCGGCGATGATCGGCGAGGCGCTGCCGGGCGTGCTGGTGACCTGCAGCCATCAGGTCGCGCGCGAGTTCCGCGAGTTCGAGCGTGCGTCGACGACGCTGTTGTCAGCCTATGTGCAGCCGGTGATCGACGGCTACCTGCATCGCTTCGAGAGCAAGCTCGCCGATGCAGGCTTCACGGGCCGCTTCACGGTGATGCAAAGCAACGGCGGCCGCCTGCCCGCCTCGGCGATGCGTCAGAGTGCCATCACCGCGCTCTATTCCGGTCCGGCGGCCGGCGTGGTCGGCGCCACGCGCCAGGCTGCGCGCTCGGGCTTCAAGGACCTGATCACCTTCGACATGGGCGGCACCTCGACCGACGTCTGCCTGGTGCAGGACGGCCGCCCCTCGCTCGCATCCGAAAGCGAGATCGACGGGCTGCCGATCCGCACGCCGGTGCTCGACATCGTGTCGGTGGGCGCGGGCGGCGGCTCGATCGCCTGGGTCGACGACGGCGGCATGCCGCGCGTGGGCCCGCAGAGCGCGGGCGCCGATCCCGGACCCGCCTGCTACGGCAAGGGCGGCACCGAACCTGCCACGACCGACGCGCATGTCGTGATCGGCACCATCCGGCCGGCAGCCTTCCTGGGCGGCCGCATGACGCTCGATGCCGACGCGGCCAGGCGCTCCTTCGCCGCCATCGCCGAGCGCTTCAAGCTCTCGCCCGAACAGGCCGCCTCCTCCGCGCTTCAACTGGCCGACGCCAACATCGTGCGCGCGATCCAGCTGGTCTCGACCGAACGCGGCCGCGATCCGCGCGACTATGCGCTGGTACCGTTCGGCGGTGCGGGCCCGCTGCACGCCGCACGCATCGCCGAGGAGCTGGGCATCTCGACCATCGTCGTGCCGCCTAACGCCGGCGTGATCTCGGCCTACGGGCTGGTCGCATCCGACTACACCAAGTTCGATGCCGTCACGCGCAAGATGAAGCTCGATGACGCCGCGGCGAAAGAAGCCGGCAAGACCTTCGGCGAGATGCGCGCGCGTCTGGCGGCGCAGTTCGCCGACATGAAGCTGCCGGGCGGTCTCGTCTACACCCACACGCTCGACATGCGCTTCGTGGGCCAGGCCTTCGAGGTCGGCGTGGAGATTCACGCCGGCAAGCTCGGCGCGCTCGACGCCGCCTATCTCTCGGAACTTTTCGCCGACGCCCATCACCGCACCTTCATGCACGGCGCCAAGACCGACCGGCCCATCGAGATCGTGACGCTGCGCGTGGGCGCGACCCTGCCCATCGGCGCCGCGCCGAAGCTCGATCGCGAGAAACTCGCCGCCCGCGCACCCGACCAGGCCAAGATCTTCCACGGCGAGGCCTGGCTCGACTGCCCACGCCACACCGCTGAAGCCCTGACGCCCGGCCAGAAGATTGTCGGCCCCGCGGTGATCGAAGGCCATACGGCCACGACCTGGGTGGCGCCCGGCTGGACAGCGGAACTCGACCCGTCCGACAATCTCATCCTGCGGAGAAGCGCATGAGCGAGTTGACCCCGATCGATTACGCCGTGATCAGCCAGGCGTTGATCGCCTCGGCACGCGAGATGGGCGTGAAGCTGATCCGCTCGGCCTATTCCACCATCCTGCGCGAGGCGCGCGACGGCTCGGCCGGGCTGATGGACCGCAACGGCAACACCGTGGCGCAGGCCGAGCTCATTCCCATGCAGCTGGGCCCGATCGGCGAGACCCTGCGCGCGTGCCTCAAGCGCTATCCGGTCGACACGCTCCGGGAAGGCGACTTCCTGATCAACAACGACCCGTTCGAGGGCGGCCAGCACATTCCCGACGTCTTCATCTTCACGCCGATCTTCGTGGCCGGCCGCGCAGGTAAATCTCAACTGGTGGGTTTCGGTGCCTCCGTTGCGCACCATCTCGATCTCGGCGGCGGCGCGCCCGGCCTCAACATCCACGCTTCCGACGTCTACCAGGAGGGCCTGCGCTTCCCGCCCAGCAAATACAGCTTCGAGCACGACTGGAACGGCGGCTCGTTCGAGCGACTGGTGACGGCCAACGTGCGCGTGCCCGACCTCACCATCGGCGACTTCAATGCGCAGTTCGCGGCCAACGCCATCGGCGTGATGCGGGTGAAGCAGCTCTGCGAGCGCTATGGCGCCGACAAGGTCGAAGCGGCGATGCAGGAGATGCAGGATTACTCCGAGCGCCGCGTGCGGGCCGCGATCGCCAAGGCACCGAAGGGCGTGTTCTACGGCGAGGACGCGATCGACGACGACGGGCTCACCGACGAGCCGCTGGTGATCAAGGCCAAGGTCACGATCGCCGAGGACTCCGTCGAGATCGATTTCGAAGGCACCTGCGGGCAGGTGAAGCGCAACCTCAACTGCCCCTACTCGAGCACGCTGTCGGCGGCGCTTTCCTGCGTGAAGTCGGTGCTGACCAGCCCCGACATTCCGTACAACGAGGGCATGGCGCGGCCGGTGCGCATCAAGGTGCCGTACGGCTCGCTGCTCAACCCGCGCCACCCCGCACCGGTGCGCGCGCGCATGATCCCCGCCTATCGCGTGTTCAACGCGGTGATGAAGGCGCTGGCGCAGGCGCTGCCCGATCAGGCGATCGCGACGGGCTTCGACTGCACGACCGCGTTCTGTCTCAGCCGTCTCGGCGAGAAAGGCTACAGCGTCTATCTCGAGATTTTCGGCGGCGGCTACGGCGCGTCGAAGGGCGCCGACGGCTGCGACGCCGTCGATTCGCCGCTCAGCAACTGCTCGAACGCGCCGGTCGAGTCGCTCGACATCGACTACGATTTCTTCCGCATCGTCGGCTACGAGCTGGCGCCGGATTCCTTCGGCCTCGGCGCCCGCCGCGGGGGCGCGGGCTTCACACGGCGCTGCGAGATCCTGACCGACGACGTGCAGCTCGCGATCTACTCCGACCGCTTCAAGCTCGCGCCCGAGGGCCTTCTGGGCGGCGAGCCCGGCCAGCGCGGCTACTGCCGCATCTACCGCGCCAACGGCACTGTCGAGGAGTTGCGCAGCAAAGCCGCCGTCGACCTCGCCAAGGGCGACATCGTCGAGATGTTCGTGGGTGGCGGCGCGGGCTTCGGAAGAATTTCCGAGCGGCCCGACGCCATGATCGACCGCGACCTCGCCGACGGGCTGCTGACGCGCGATCCTCGCAACGCCCGGAAACTGGCGGCGGAATAGGTCTTCCGGGGCGGGCTCGCCATTAAATAAATGGAAATTTAATGGACGCCGCCGTCCGCGTTTGCCTTGAGCCACCGGGAATTATTGCGAATTAAGCACAGAATGTCAATGCGAAAATCGCTTCACCTGGCCAACCGGCAGACGGAGACCCCGTGAAAGGGCTTTCGGATTTCGATGCCGCCGCGAACGGCTTCTTCGCCGCCTATCGCCACACGCCCCTGATCGAGATCTTTCTCTGGATCACGACGCTGGGCGCCGGGCCGACGGTGCTGGTCGTTGTTTTCGTCGCGAGTGCCCTGCTCGCGACAACAGGGCGCCGCGCGCTGGTCGCTCCTCTCTGGCTCACCTATCTCGGAATGGAAGCGACGGTCTGGGCGAGCAAATATGCCGTCGGGCGGCCCAGGCCGGATTTCATCTCCGCCGCGAGCGCCACCTCTCCCTCCTTTCCCAGCGGCCATTCCGCCGGCTCCCTCGCGGTCTACGGGTTCCTGGCTTATGTGATCGCGCTCCGTTTCAGCGACGTGCGGCAGCGGGCGGCCATCTACATATTCACCGCCGCGGTAGTATTCGCCATCGGCTTCAGCCGGATTTTTCTCAGCCTGCATTTCGTGACCGACGTTGCAGCCGGCTACGCCACCGGAGGCGTCTGGCTGGTGGCCGGCATCGCCTATTGCAGGCGCACGCCGTCCAGGTGAGGCGCTTTCGTCCAGCCGCCGGCAGCGAACTCGAATCGCTCCCGGGCGGTGCTGACGAAGCCTTCGTTGCCCTTCCAGGTCCGGCAGTCGAGTTCGACATGAGGGCGCGCGATGCGCAGGACATTGAACGAATTCGCTTCGCCCCGCCGTCGCGTCGAGGTCGCGGTGCCCGCCTGGATGAGCAATGCGGCGTAGCCGTCGATATCGTAGCGCTCGCTGCTCGCACCGGCATGTGCGGAATGCAGATGACCCGCCAGAACGATATCGATTCGGCTTCTTGAAAAGGCATCGACCGCCAGGGCGGCACGCCCCACGATGTCCCTCTCGTCCATCGTCGCGGCGTGACCGAAGGGATGGTGGACGACGACAATGCGCGTCGTTTCCGGCGACAACGCAGCGAATCGCTCCGCCATCCGTGCGAGCTGGCCTTCGTTGATCCGGCCGTTCTTGAAGGTCGCCGAGCGCGCCGTGTTGAGTCCCGCAACGGCGATTTCGGTGTCTGCATAGAAGGGCTCGAGATCGTCGGTGATGATCCGTCGATAACGCGTCAGCGGGCGAAGGAAGCGGCGGAAGACATCGTACAAGGGCACGTCATGATTGCCCGGCACAACGAGCGTCGGAGCCGGCAAGGCGTCGAGGAACCGGCGCGCCTGCAAGAACTCACGCACCTTGGCCCGCTGGGTGAGATCGCCCGAGACGACGACGAGGTCGGGCGTAGCCTGCCGCACGGCGGCCTCGAGGCCAATCCGTACGGCGTCGTCGACTGTGCCGAAGTGCAGGTCCGACAGGTGAACGATCGTCTTCACGGTCCTGCTTCCTGCGCGGCGGGAGCCAGCACGCGCAGCGCACCGGGGCGGCTGCGATAGACCAGCGGCGTCTGCTCATGGACCGTCTCACCGTCGATGGCGATCCGCAGTCGCGGCCGATGGGAGCGTATCGACAACGCGGACACCTTCAGCAATTCGATGTCGCGCTTGGGATCGAGATGTCCCAAGGTCCGCTGAAAGGCGATTTTGAACGGCAAGGTGAGCACGCCCCACCAGCTGCTGCGCCGGACGATATAGACGCAGAGCGTGCCCGCCGTGAGGCTCGAGCGTTTGCCGAGCGCCGCGAGATCGTAGGTATTGTTGCCGACGAACAGGCAGGGGGTGCGCCGCGTTCCCCGAATCGCCGTCTCCGGCCCCTCCTCAGTCGTGAGGGTGATCCGATGCCAGGACGCGCTGCGCAGCGTCCGGAACAAGGCGGGGACGAGGGCCACCAGTTTGCCGACGTTGCGCTGCTTCTGTTCGGCGTCCCGCTGATCGACGAGGAACGGGTAAATGCCGATCGACGAGTTGTTGACGAACAGCCGGCCGTTCACCTCCCCCGCATCGACGGTCCTTACGTTTGCGGCAGCGATGACGTCGAGTGCGCCGTCCAGGACCACCGGAATTCCCAGATCCTTGGCGAAATGATTAAGGGTGCCGAGCGGCAGGAGGCCGAGGATGACATCGGTGGAGGCGCACACCGCGGCCGCAGTATTGACCGTGCCGTCGCCGCCTCCGACGATCAGCGTCCTGGACCGGGCATCGCCCGGCGCCTGAGCGAACTCCTCGGCCCGGGCCTTCAACGCGCCCCCCTCGACCACGACGACGCTCGCCTTGACACCCCTTTGCGCAAGACCCTCGCTGACCTGTCTGGAGAAGGTGTCGGCGCCAGTTTTTTGAACCGCACCAGCGCCGGCATTGATCAATACGAGGAGGGAGTCCATCTCTGTCGACACCGGTTGTAGGATCTGACTCGAATGACTTATGCGACCAGGCGCTTGAAGATCGTCGTCGACGCCGACCACACGGTCTCCGCGCTATACATGGCGCCGCGCGGGGCCATCGCTTGCTACGTCCTGGCGCACGGCGCCGGAGCCGGCATGACGCACGCCTTCATGTCCGCCGTGGCAAAAGGCCTGGCCGAACGCAAGATCGCCACCCTGCGATACCAGTTCCCCTACATTGAGGCCGGCTCGCGCCGTCCCGATGGGCCTGCACTTGCCCATGCGACGGTGTTGGCCGCCGTTCGCACGGCGGCAAAACTTGCCCCGCGCAAGACTCTCATCGCCGGCGGAAAGTCCTTCGGTGGCCGCATGACCTCGCAGGTCCAGGCCCTCAAGCCGCTTCCGAAGGCCCGCGGCCTCGCATTCCTGGGCTTTCCCCTTCATCCCGCCAAGAAGCCGGCCAGCGAACGGGCCCGGCATCTGGCAGACGTGAAAATTCCGATGCTGTTCGTTCAGGGCGACAGGGACGCCCTCGCGGAGAGGCGCCTGCTTCTTCCCACGCTCAAGCGCCTGGGCGGGCGCGCGGCCCTGCACATGATCGACGGGGCCGATCATTCCTTCAACGTGCGTGTCAGCTCGGGTCGCACGAACATCCAGGCCCTTCACGAAATTCTCGACGCGGTGGCGTCGTGGGCCTCAACGCTCGCCGGCGCGGGCGGTTGCGCTACATCGCGCCGACCGACTTCAAATAGAGGTCGCTCGCTTCCTTCGTGACCGGGCCGGGCTTGCCGTCGGCGATCAGTCGGCCGTCGACCTTCGTGACCGGCGTTACGCCGCCCAGAGTGCCGGTCACGAAAGCCTCGTCGGCGGAATAGACCTGCATCAGTGCAAAATCGCATTCGCGCGCGATGCCGCCGGCGGCGCGCCACGCGGCGATCACGTTGCCTTGGGTGATGCCCTTGAAGCTGTAGAGGCTGGTCGAGGTCCAGAGCTCACGGCCGCGCACGATGAAGAAGTTGGTCGAATTGCACGAGGCCACGAAGCCGCGTGGGTCGAGCATCAACGCCTCGTCGGCACCGGCCTTGATGGCCTGGATCAGCGCCTGGATCAGGTTGAGTCGCGAGTGCGAGTTCAGGCGCATGTCGAACTGATCGGGACCCGTCGTGCGGAAGGCCGACGTGAACAGCGTGTAGCCCTTGGCCTTGGCTTCCGGCAGCGGCGACTTGTATTCGGCCACGCAGGTGACAGTCGGGCCCGAAATCACGAAGCGCGGGTCCTGGTTGGGCGTGCTCTTGATGCCGCGCGTGATCATCAGGCGGATATGCGCGCCGTCCTTCATGCCGTTGGCGTCGAGCGTGTCCTGAATGACTTTCACCACGCCCGCACGGTCCATGCCCAGATCGAGATCGATGGCGGTCGCGCCCTCGAACAGCCGGTCGAGATGCGCCTCGAGACTGATCAGCTTGCCCTTCACCAGGCGCAGCCCCTCCCAGACGCCGTCTCCCAGCACGAAGCCCGCATCGAACAACGACACCCGCGCCTCGTTGCGCTTCACCAGTTCGCCGTTGAGGTAGACCAGCACGTCGTCGTTGCGCGGATCCTTCTTGTAGCCCTGCGCGCTCTGCGCGGTCTTGTCGTCGGTCACGGTGGCCTCTTTTCTAGAAACTGAATTGACGATGGCCGGCGAGGAAGGCGCGGGTCTTGTCCTTCTTCGGGCTCTTGAGAATTTCGTCCGGCGTGCCTTGCTCGTGGATCGCGCCCTCGGCCAGGAAGATCACACGTGTCGCCACATGGTAGGCAAAACCCAGCTCGTGCGTGACCAGCAGCATGGTCCGCCCCTCCTCCGCGAGCGACCGGATGACCGTCAGCACCTCGCCGACCAGCTCGGGATCGAGCGCCGAGGTCGGCTCGTCGAACAGCAGCATCTCCGGATCCATGGCGAGCGCGCGCGCGATCGCGACTCTCTGCTTCTGGCCGCCCGAGAGATGGGCAGGGAAAGTGTCGGCCTTCTCGGCGAGCCCGACCCGCGCCAGCTCCTTTTCGGCTCGGGCGCGGGCCTCTGCCTTCGGCTGCCTCCGCACCGTCCGCAGTCCTTCCATGACGTTGCCCGCGGCGGTCATGTGCGGGAAGAGGTTGAACTGCTGGAACACCATCCCGACCCGTTGCCGCACGCCGGTAAGGTCCCTCTCGCGATAGATGCGCCCGCCGCCGCGCTCGCTGCCGACCGTCTTGCCGTCGAGCTCGACGGTGCCGGCGGTGGGAAGCTCCATGAAGTTGAGGCAGCGCAATAGCGTGCTCTTGCCCGAGCCCGATGCCCCCAGGATGGCGATGCGCTCGCCCGCGACCACGTCGAGATCGATGCCATGCAGCACCTCGTTGTCTCCGAAGCGCTTGGTGAGGCCGCGCACGCGCAGGATCGTCATTCCGCCCTCTTCATCCGGCGCTCCAGCGCGTAGGTCAACTGCACCAACGGCCACAGGATCACGAAGAAGATCACCGCGACGGTGGTATAGGCCTCGATCGGGTTGAAGTTGATCGACGCGATCAGCTTGCCCTGCTGCAGCAGTTCGACATAGGCGACCGTCGAGGCGAGCGTCGTCGACTTGAAGATCTCGATGGCGCGGCTCGTGAGCGCAGGCGTCATGCGCTTCAGGGCCTGCGGCAGGATGATCCGGCGCATCGCCTGGCCCCAGCCCATGCCGATGGCGCGCGCGGCCTCCCACTGGCCGCGTTCGATCGACTGGATGCCGCCGCGATAGATGTCGGCCGAGAAGGCCGCCGCATTGAGCGAGATGCCGAGCGCCGCCGCGCTCAGGGGGCTGATCTCGAACGGCGCCACGATCGGCAGCGCGAAATAGAACCACAGGATCTGGACCAGCACCGGCGTGTTGCGGAAGAACTCCACGAACAGGGTCGCCGGCCAGTTGAACCAGCGCGTGCGCGCATAGCGTCCCAGGCCCACGACCAGGCCGAAGGTCATCCCCGACACCAGGCAGATCGCGAACAGCCGCACCGTGCCGATGGCGCCCGCGATCAGGGCGTCGCTGTTGGCGAGTACGGAAGAGAAGTCCCAGACCATGGTCAATGGACCGTCGAGTCGCCGCCGACCGCCAGCCGGCGCTCGAGGCGGCGACCCAGCAGGCTGAAGGCGAAGATCACGACGAAATAGACGAGAGCGGCGACGGTAAAGGTCTCGAGCGGGCGGTAGGTTTTCTGGGCGACCGCATTGGCGTCGTAGAGCAGGTCGGCATAGGCGATCGTTGCGACCAGCGTGGTGGTCTTCATCAGCTCGATCGCGCGCTCCATGAAGGCGGGGATCATGCGCGTCACCGCCTGGGGCAGCACGATGCGATTGAGCGCCTGCCTGCGCGACATGCCGATCGCCAGCGCGCCCTCCCACTGGCCGCGCTCGATCGACTGGATGCCGGCGCGGAAGACCTCGGCGAAGAAGGCCGACGACTGAATCGAGAAGGTGACGACCGCGGCGATGAACGGCGTCATCTCGATGCCGACGATCATCGGCAGGGCGAAGAAGAACCAGAAGAGCTGGACCAGCGGCGGCGTCGTGCGGAAGACCTCGATGACGAAACCGGCCGGCCAGGAGAACCAGGGGCGCGGCGACAGACGCATCAGTGCGAGCGCCAGCCCGAGCACGAGACCGAACGCCAGCGCCACCGCCGTCAGCCTGAGCGTGTTACCCAGCCCCTCCGCCAGCAGTGGCGCGCTGGCGAAGACGGGCGCGAAGTCCCACTGATAACTCACGGGCTCTTGGACCGCGAGCTTCCAGCTCGCTCAGAATCACGAGCGAGCTGAAAGCTCGCGGTCCGGATGAGCATGAACGAAGTCCGACCTACTTGATCATTTCCTTCATGATCGGCGGCACGGTCTTCGGATCGAGGCCAAAGTCGGCGAGCGCCTGCTCGTACCACTTCTCGGACTGGCCGCTGCGATAGTAGTCGCCCGTCGTCTTGTCGAGCCAGGCGACGAAGGCCGTATCGCCCTTGCGCGCGGCGGTGCTGGAGGCGACGGACTCGGTAGGGGTCGGCACGACGAGCTGGCCCTTGCCGAGCTTCTGCTTAGCGGCCAGCAGCGGCGGGTGATACATCGCCACGGCATCGACGCGGCCCGACTGGAAGGCGGCGATGGCCTCGACATTGCCGGGGAAACGCTGGATCTCCGCCTTGGGCAGGTTCTTGGTCACATAGGTATCGATGGTGGTGGCCTGGGCGCAGGAGATCTTGATGCCCGTCTTGTTCAGGTCTTCCCAGGCCTTCACGGCGAGATCGTCGCGCGCCAGCACGGACAGCGAATAATAAAGAAGCGGCGCATCGGGAAAGTCGACGGCCTGCTTGCGCTCCGCCGTGGCGTCGATCACGAACATCAGATCGATCTTGTTGCCCTGGAGGGCGGCGATCGCATTGCCCCAGTTCACCTCGACCGGCTCCAGCTTCACGCCCAGCGTCTGCGCCATCGCCTTGCCCATGAAGATGCCCATGCCCGACGTCCATTCGCCGGTCTTCGGATCCTTGGAGTACCAGGGCGGTGCCTGGGTGACGCCGAGGCGGATGGTGCCGCGCTTCTTGATCTCATCCAGCGTGCCTTCGGCGCGCGCCACGAACGGCAGCAAGGCAAGAGCGGAACCGGCGGCGATGCCGGTGAGTGCCGAACGACGCGAAATGGTCATGTGATCCCCCAATAATTCTTCGCAAGCATATGCCGCGCCATGACGCCCGTCATTCAACCGCCACGCGCGGAACCCCTCGGGCGTGCGCCCCGAAGCCCGGCGATCAGGCTGCCGCTTCGAGGGCGCAACCGGCAACCGTGATGCGATGCATCAGCCGGCGGGCGCCGTGATAGTCGTTGGCGGCGTAGTGCCAGGTGGCACGATTGTCCCAGAAGGCGATCGAGTTGTTGCGCCAGCGGAAGCGGCAGGTGAATTCGGGCCGAACGGCGTGGCGATAGAGTTGCTCGAGCAGCGGCTTGCTGTCCTCGACGGTCCAGCCCTCGAACTGGGTGGTGAAGTCGGCGTTCACGTAGAGCGCCTCGCGGCCGCTGAGCGGATGCCGGATCACCACGGGATGGATCACGTCGCCCACCTGGTCGGTGCCCTTGAAGCCCAAGGCGCTCCGGTCGTTCTTGGGTCCGAATACGTGGACCGACGAATGGACTGCGCTGAGGCCGCGCAGCATCTTCTTCATTCCCTCCGACAGCGTCTCGAAGGCGAGATACATGTTGGCGAACAGCGTGTCGCCACCCTCGTCCGGCACCTCGCGCGCGAGCAGGATCGACCCCATCGCCGGCTTCTCGTCGTAGCTGTGGTCGGTGTGCCAGAGATTGCCGATGTTCTTCTTGCCCTCCGGCTCCTTGCGCACTTCCGCGATCTGCGGATAGCCCGCGACGGCCGGGAAGAACCTGTTGATGTCGATGGGCGCCCAGCGCTGCGCGAATTCGATGTGTTGCTCGGGCGTCAGCTCCTGGTCGCGGAAGAAAATGACGCCGTGCCGGACAAAGGCCTGCTGGACTTCGTTCCACTGGCGATTGCTCATTGCCCGGAGGTCGACGCCGGAAATCTCCGCCCCGCAGCCGCCCGTGAGCTTGCTGACTTCGATCGTGTCGTAAGTCGCGGGTTTGATCGTGGCTGGGGTCATGGCGAATTGCCTCCTTGGTGAAGTATGGCCGGGGAGACGCGCCAAGCCAATAAAATCAGTGCGACAACTACCCTGGGACCCCGCCTGGTCCTCTTCCTCCGGCCCGTGCGGGACGCGGTGAAGATGGTCTTCGAGCGTCGCTAACGTGAAAGCCCGAGGGACACGACTTCGGCCGGCGGATTGACCGCCGCAAGACCCGGCTTCACCACCCTGAGGCGGCGCGGATCGTAACCCTGACCCGCGATCTCGGCATCGAAGTTGCGCGAGCGGTTGACCAGGAACTCCACCAGGTGATTTCGGATGGCGTAGTACTGCGGATGGCGGTGCAGGTCGTTCCGGTGCCGCTCGGCCCGCGGCATGGTGTTGACGACGATCTCGGCAATCCGCGCCCCCGGCCCGTTGGTCATCAGCACGATCTTGTCGGCGAGCAGGATCGCCTCGTCGACGTCGTGCGTGATCATGAAGACGGTCTGATGGGTCTCGTTGCAGAGGCGCAGCACTTCCTCCTGCAACATGCCGCGGGTGAGCGCGTCGAGCGCGCTGAACGGCTCGTCCATCAGCAGCATCTTGGGCTGGATCGACAGGGCGCGCGCGATGCCGACCCTCTGCTTCATGCCGCCCGAAAGTTGGGCAGGCCGCTTGTTCTCTGCCCCCTTCAGCCCCACCAGCTCGATGAACGTCATGGCGTGCGCACGCACCTTGGCGCGGTCCCACGACGGCCAGCGCGAGGCGACGGCGAAGGCGATGTTGCCCAGCACCGTGAGCCACGGCAGCAGCGCGTGGCCCTGGAAGATCACGGCGCGGTCGAGGCTCGGCCCGTCGATCTCGCGATTGTCGACGATCACCGCGCCGCCGCTCGGCGCGTCGAGGCCCGCCAGCACGTTCAGGATCGTGGTCTTGCCGCAGCCGGAATGGCCGATCAGGCAGCAGAACTCGCCGCGCTCGACGCCGAACCAGATGTCCTCGAACACAGCCGGCCCGGTATTGCCGAAGCGCCGCGCCAGTCCTTCGACGCTGATCAGGGGACGCGCAGGTATCGTCATTGGATCATCGTCATTCGGGATAAGTGACGAGCTTGGTGAGGCGGGCCAGCACCTGGTCGAGCAGCAGGCCCACCACGCCGATCAGCAGGATCGCCGTCACGATGTTGGCGATCGAGAGGTTGTTCCACTCGTTCCAGACGAAGTAGCCGATGCCGGTGCCGCCCACGAGCATCTCGGCTGCCACGATCACCAGCCAGGCGATGCCGATCGAAATGCGCATGCCGGTCATGATGGTGGGCGCGGCGGCCGGCAGGATCACGCGGAACGCCGTGCGCAGGGGACCCACTTCCAGCGTACGCGCCACGTTCAGCCATTCCTTGCGCACGCTCGCCACGCCGAACGCGGTGTTGATCAGCATCGGCCAGACCGAGCAGATGAAGATCACGAAGATCGAGGACACGGCGCTGTCCTTGATCGTGTAGAGCGCGAGCGGCATCCAGGCGAGCGGCGACACCGGCTTCAGCACCTGGATGAAGGGATCGAGCGCGCGGTGCACGAGCGGCGACATGCCGATCAGGAAGCCCAGCGGCACCGCGGCGATGGCGGCGAGGAAGAAGCCCAGCAGCACGCGCCCCAGCGAGTAGGCGAGCTGGATGCCGATGCCCTTGTCGTTGGAGCCGCGCACGTAGAACGGATCCTGCAGATGCTTCCAGATCGTGGCGCCGATATCGGCCGGCGTCGGCATCGCCGACTTCTGGCCGGTCGCCGCCGCGGCACCGACCAGCTTGGCGTATTCCGGGTCGACGGCCGGGCCGCTGACCGCGGTTGGCCGCGCGGCGATCTGCCAGACCAGCACGATCGCGGCGAAGATCAGCAGCGACAGCAGCCCCGCGCGCAGGCCGAGCGAGGCTTTCATCAGCGCTTGATGGCGAAGCTGTCGACGTAGGCCTGCGGCTTGGTGGGATCGAACGGCTTGCCCATCACCACGATCGTCTTCTTCGACGGATCGGGCGGCGTATAGCCCAGCTCTTTCATCATGGCCGTGGTATCGGTGGCGAGGAACACGTCGGCGGCGACCTTGGCGTAGTCGACGTCGGCCTTGAGCTGACCCCAGCGCTTCATCTGCGACAGCATCCAGACCGCGAACTGATTCCAGGGGAACGGATCGAAGTCGATGCGGTTGGGCTCCTTCTTCACCGCGCCGAGGCCATCGGCATAGGTGCCGGTCAGGATCTGCTCCAGCACCGTCTCGGGCTGGTTGAGGTAGTTCGCGGGCGCGATCGCCTTGGCGATCTCCTTGCGATTGTCCTGCTTGGAGGCATAGGCCGTGGCGTCGATGATCGCCTTCAGCATCGCCTTGTAGGAGTTGGGGTTCTGGCTCGCGAATTCCTTGCTCACGCCGAAGGCGCAGCACGGATGGCCGTCCCACAGTTCCTTGGTCAGCAGGTGGATGTAGCCCACGCCGTCATAGACGGCGCGCTGGTTGAACGGATCGGGCCCGAGGAAGCCGTCGATATTGTCGGCGCGCAGGTTGGCCACCATCTCCGGCGGCGGCACCGAGCGGATCGAGATGTCCTTGTCGGGATCGAGCCCGTGCTCGGCCACGTAGTAGCGCAGCAGATAATTGTGCATCGAGTAGTCGAAGGGCACGGCGAACTTGAAGCCCTTCCAGTCCTTGGGATCGCGCTTGTCCTTGTGCTTGGTCGCCAGGGTGATCGCCTGGCCGTTGATGTTCTCGATCGCAGGAATCGTCCACGGCGAGGCGGCCGAACCGACACCGAGCGAGATCGCGAGCGGCATCGGCGAGAGCATGTGGGCCGCGTCGTATTCCTTGGCCAGCGCCTTGTCGCGGATCACCGCCCAGCCCGCCGTCTTCACTACTTCGACGTCGAGACCCTGCTTGGCATAGAAGCCCATCGGATGGGCCATGATGATCGGCGTGGCGCAAGTGATGGGAATGAAGCCGATCTTCAGGCTCTTCTTCTCGGGCGCGCCGCCCTGGGCGAAGGCCTCGCGCGCGACGCCGAGGGGCAGCACCGAAGCGACGGCAGCCAGCGCGGTCGACGCGCCGACGGTTTTCAGGAATTGCCGGCGCGCCGCGTCGGCGGGAAAGACCGCGCGCAGCACGGCGGCGTCGACGACCCGGTTCCAGCGCTCTTCCTCTCCGGAGGGGACCGCCGAAGCGGTCAGCCGGGAATGATCCGCCGCGAGATGGTCCCCGCCGCAGGCGCAGCGCTGCCCAAGCCGCGTCTTGGGATCGAACGGGTCCTTAAACATCGACATGACGCCTCCCTTGGCCTTTCGGCCGGTCGGCGAAACTCACGCAAGGCGTATGCCAGCGGAGGTGTAAAATCCGCGACGCGATGGGGGAATTGCCCCAAAAATGTGCACCTATCGCGATTCGTTCAGCGGAATTCCGCGACTCGAATCTGAGCGCTGGGGATTAAAATCATGGAATCGCTGACTCTTTTCCCAATTCAAGCGGCATTTGTTATTGCAGAGCGAGTCAACGTTGTGGCAGGCTACAGCTTGTGGGTAGTTGGGTGCCCACCACGATATGTCGGCCGCCGCGACGAGAACGGTTCCGCCAGGAACTGCAGAGCGGAAGAGATGGGGAGTGGGTGGATGGCGTTATCGCGACATGAGCGGATCAGAGAGAAGCCCGATCTGAACCCGCTCGAGATGATCGAGAAAGTCGTCTCGGCCAACGATTGGCCCTTCGATCGCACATCCGACCGTGAAATCGCCGTCGAGGTTGCCGGCCGCTGGTGCGACTATCGCATGTTCTTCAGCTGGCGCGACGATGTCGAGGCGCTGCACTTCACCTGCGCCTACGACGTCCGCATCCCCGCCGAGCGCCATTCCGATATCCATGGCCTGCTGGCCCTGATCAACGAAAAGATGTGGCTCGGCCACTTCGACCTCTGGACCGAGGAAGGCCTGCCGATGTTCCGGCATTCCATTCCCCTCCGGGGCACCGAAGGCCTGTGTGCCGAGCAGCTGAACGACCTCGTCGAGGTGGCCGTCACCGAAAGCGAGCGTTTCTATCCTGCCTTCCAGTACGTCGTGTGGGCGGGCAAGTCGCCGGCCGACGCCATGACGGCCGCCATTCTCGAGACTGTCGGCGAAGCCTGAGCCGACCACGGAAAAGGACCCTCCGACGCCCCCTCTCTAAGACCAATAAAAGCTACTGTTCGGATCGTCCTCCAGCGGCGCCGTTCCCCCCAGGGACGGCGCCGCGACCAATTTGACGGCATGCGATCTTCCGACGCGATTGCGCGTTATAACCGTCGCGCATGACCTTCCTCCTCATTCCCTATCCCGAGATCGACCCGGTGCTGCTGCAGCTCGGGCCGTTCGCCATCCGCTGGTACGCGCTCGCCTATATCGCGGGCCTGATCATCGGCTGGCGCATCATGCGCCGCGTCTGCCAGCAGCCGCCGGCGATCCTTTCGCCGGAGAAGATCGACGACTTCCTGCTGTGGGCGGCGCTGGGCGTGATCCTGGGCGGGCGCATCGGCTACGTCCTGTTCTACAAGCCCGGCGATTTCCTGCACGACCCCAAGCAGATCTTCCTGATCTGGGAAGGCGGCATGTCCTTCCATGGCGGCCTGCTGGGCGTGATCACCGCGATCATCGTCTACGCGCTGCGCAACCGGACCAGCCCGTTCATGCTCTCGGACATGGTGGCGATCGTGGCGCCGGTCGGGCTGTTCTTCGGACGCATCGCCAACTTCATCAACGGCGAGCTATGGGGCCGCGCGAGCGACGTGCCGTGGGCGATGATCTTCCCGCGCGGCGGGCCGATGCCGCGCCATCCCAGCCAGCTCTACCAGGCATTCTTCGAAGGCGTCGTGTTGCTGACGATCGTCCATGTCGTTTGGCATTTCACCGACGGCCGCCGCCGGCCTGGCCTGCTGACCGGCGTGTTCTGCGCCGGCTACGGCATGGCGCGCATCACCGGCGAATTCTTTCGTGAGCCGGACTCGTTCCTGGGATTCCTCCTGGGAACGAACTGGCTCAGCATGGGCATGGTGCTGTCGCTGCCGATGGTGCTGTTCGGCGCGGCACTGATCGTTCGGGCCTACAGAAAGCCCGCGCTTCCGTGACCAGCGAGCTCGGCCGCCGCATCGCGCGCCGCATCGCGATCGCAGGTCCTATCTCCGTCGCCGACTTCATGGCCGAGGCCCTTGGCCATCCGACCTTGGGCTACTATCGCCGCGCCATGCCGCTCGGCGCCGCGGGCGACTTCACCACCGCGCCGGAAATCTCGCAGATGTTCGGCGAGCTCGTGGGCGCGTGGCTGGCCGAGCGCTGGCAGGCGATGGGAAACCCCGGGCCGGTGCGCCTCGTCGAACTGGGACCGGGCCGCGGCACGTTGATGGCCGATGCCTTGCGCGCGACACGCAGCGTTCCGGGCTTTCATGCCGCGATCGACCTCCATCTCGTGGAGACCAACGAGATGCTGGCGGCGCGGCAGGCGACGGTGCTGTCCGCTTTCAAGCCGTCGTGGCACGAACGCTTCGACCAGGTGCCGGCGGGGCCGTTGCTGCTGGTCGCCAACGAATTCTTCGATGCGTTGCCGGTGCGCCAGTTCCACAAGACCGCGCGCGGCTGGAGCGAGCGCATGGTGGGCCTTTCGTCCGACGGCAAATCGCTCGCTTTCGCACTGGCGCCCGGATCGACGCCGTTCGCAGCGTTCCTGCCCGAGGCCGCCGAGGGTGCCGAAGCCGAACTCTGCGAGCAGGGTCGCGCGCTCGCCGCCGACATCGGCACGCGGGTGATGCGCGACGGCGGCTGGGCACTGCTGATCGATTACGGCCGCGACGTCTCGGGACCGGGCTCGTCCCTGCAGGCCGTGCGCGCCCATCGCGGCGCCGACCTGCTCGACAGGCCGGGCGAGACCGACCTCAGCGCGCACGTCGATTTCGGAGCGCTTGCTGCTGCAGTAAGGGCCGCTGCGTCAAAGGCGCGCGTTTTCGGACCGACGGGCCAGGGCGATTTTTTGCAGCAGCTGGGAATCAGGCAGCGCGCCGACATGTTGATGACGCATGCATCGCCCCCGCAACGCCATGCCGTCGACGCAGCACTGCAGCGCTTGATCGCCCCCGACCAAATGGGCACCTTGTTCCGCGTAATGGCGGTGGGCGACGACAGAAGCGCTGCGCCAGTTGGCTTTGAGCCAGGTATTTCGGGCGTGACATGATTCAGGCAAAACCGCTCGCCGACCTCTCCGGCGTGCAGCATCGCTTCTTCACCCGCAAGGGCGGCATCAGCGCCGGACTCTATTCGTCGCTGAACTGCGGCTACGGCTCGGGCGACAGTCCCGACAACGTGCGCGAGAACCGCCGCCGCGTCGCGGAGGTCTTTGGCCTTGGCGAGCCCGACCTTCTCACCCTGCACCAGATCCATTCGACCGACGTGATGACCGTCGCCGCCGAGCGCTGGACGTCGCCCGGCGCGCCCAAGGCCGACGGGCTGGTGACCGACCGGCCGGGCGTCGTGCTGGGCGTGATGGCCGCCGACTGCGCGCCGGTCCTGTTTGCCGACGGCGAGGCGCGGGTGATCGGCGCGGCGCACGCCGGCTGGAAAGGCGCCCTGGGCGGCGTGGCCGAAGCCACGATCGCGGCGATGGAAAAGCTCGGCGCCCGGCGCGAGCGGCTCAAGGTCGTGGTCGGTCCCTGCATCGGCCGCGACTCCTACGAAGTGGGCCCCGAGTTTCCCGCGCCCTTCCTGGCCCAGGACGAGGCCAACAAGGATTTCTTCAAGCCGTCGCCGCGCGCCGGCCATTTCATCTTCGATCTCGCGGGCTATCTCGTGCGCCGCATCGCGCGTGTCGGCGTCACCGCCACGGCGACCGGTCACGACACGCTGACAGCGACCGACGACTTCTTTTCTTATCGGCGCAACACGCTCGACGGCGTGCGCGACTACGGCCGGGGCCTGTCGGCGATCGCGCTCGAGAAGTGACGTGCCGTACTTCATCATCCTGGTGGTCTGCTGTTTGCTCGGCCTGGTCGCGACATGCGCCTTGATGTAGCGCTGCTGGTGGCGTTCGCGGTGGCCGCGATGTCGGTTCTCGGGGGCTGCATCAGCCCGCCGCGGCCGTTCGAGCACGACATCACCGACGTCCCGGTCTTTCGCCCGGACCGCCAGCCGCGCGACGTGGCCGAGGTCACGATCGAGACGCCCGCGAACATGCCGCAACAGATGGCCGAGCGCCTGGCCGCCGCGCTCGCGATCGAGTTGCAGGCCTACGGCATCGTGGCGGCGCTTCAGCCCGCGCGTTCACCGATCAAGATCACCGGCGCCATGACCTCGCGCGATGCCGACTCAGGTACCGGAATCGAGATCGCGATCGACTGGTACCTGCTGGCCGGCGGCAAGGTGCAGGGACCGATCGTCAGCAGGACCACCACCCAGCCCAGCGACTATGCCCAAGCCAGCGATGCCCTGGTGTCGCGCATGGCGCAGCAGGCCGCGCCGCGGGTCGCCACCCTGATGGGCCGCACGCCCAGTGCGGGCTCGCGCTCGGTGGGCGCCGTCGCCGCCGGCGTGACCGTGCCCGAGAACCCGGCCGACGCTGCCGTCCAGGCCGCGGCCGCGACGCCCGGTGCCGGCGTGCCGCGCGATCCCAAGGCCGGCCCACCGCCCCCGCCTCCGCCACCGCAGGTCAAGGTGATGGTGGCGCCGATCACCGGCGCGCCTTCCGATGGCAACCAGCAGCTTTTTTCCGCCATGCGCCGTGCCCTGGGCTCGAGCAAGATCGTGGTCATCGACAAGGCCGGCAGCGACACCTTCACCGTGACGGGCGTCGTGACCCTGGCGCCGATCGACGATCGCTCCCAGCAACTGACGATCAAGTGGACGCTCCGCGACCCCGCCGGCAAGGAAGTCGGCAATATCGAGCAGTCCAATGCGGTGCCGGTTGCCGCCACGCGCGGCAGCTGGGCGGGCTTCGGCGACATCGTGGCGTCGGCGGCCGTCGACGGCGTCCTCGAACTCCTTGAAAAAGCACTGAACAAGGCGCGTTAGTCGCGCTGTCGCACGACCTTGCGCACGGCCTGAATCGGCTTGTCAGAGGGGGGCCTCCGGCTGCTACTGTCGGCCGGGGACGGCTCGAATTTTGCAGAGATAAACGGGGACAAGGGAGAGGCACTCGATGATCGATGTCAGGAAGTCGGTTGCGGCGTTGGCCGTTGCCGTGAGCGTTGGCGGCCTGATGGGCGCCATCGCGGCACCAGCCGGGGCACAGACCATCAAGGCGGTCATGCACTCGGACGTGAAGATTCTCGACCCGATCTGGACCACGGCCTACATCCAGCGAAACTTCGGCTACATGGTGTGGGACACGCTCTTCGCCATGGACGAGAAATTCGACGTCAAGCCGCAGATGGTCGACAAGTACGACGTCTCGGCCGACAAGCTCACCTGGTCCTTCACCCTGCGCGATGGCCTCGTCTGGTCGGACGGCAAGCCGGTCACCTCCGACGACTGCATCGCGTCGATCAAGCGCTGGGCCGCGCGCGACTCGATGGGCCAGAAGATGCTGGGCTCGGTCGCCGGCTTCGAGAAGGTCGACGACAAGACCTTCAAGATGAAGATGAAGGAGCCTTACGGTCTGGTGCTGCAGTCGCTCGGCAAGCCGTCGTCGAACGTGCCGTTCATGATGCCGAAGCAGACGGCCGAGACCGACCCCAACACCCAGATCAAGGTCGAGGACGTGATCGGCTCCGGCCCGTTCCTGTTCATCGCCAAGGAATGGAAGCCCGGCGAGAAGGTCGTGTTCACGAAGAACCCGGCCTACAAGCCCCGCGCCGAGCCCGCCTCGGGCCTGGCCGGCGGCAAGGTCGTGAAGGTCGACCGCGTCGAGTGGATCGCCATGCCCGACTCGCAGACCCAGATCGCGGCCCTGCAGAACGGCGAGATCGACATGATCGAGCAGCCCAGCACCGATCTGCTGCCGCTGCTGGCCAAGGACAAGAACGTCAAGCTGGTCGAGTTCAATCCGCTCGGCAACCAGTACGTCATGCGCTTCAACCAGATCCAGAAGCCGTTCGACAACGCCAAGATCCGCCACGCCGTGATGGTCGCGTTCGGCCAGGAGGACTTCCTCAAGGCCACGATCGGCGATTCGAAATACTACAAGGTCTGCAAGGCCGTGTTCATCTGCGGCACGCCGCTGGCGAGCGAAGAGGGCATGGCCGACGTGCTGAACCAGAACGCAGCCAAGGCCAAGGAGCTGCTGAAGGAAGCCGGCTACGACGGCACGCCGATCGTGCTGCTGCAGTCGACCGACCTGCAGGTGCTGACCAACCTCGCGCCGGTCGCCAAGTCCCAGCTCGAGGCGGCGGGCTTCAAGGTCGACATGCAGTCGAGCGACTGGCAGTCGGTCGTCGCGCGCCGCGTCAAGAAGGACGCGCCGGACAAGGGCGGCTGGAACCTGATGCTGACCTCGTGGGTCGCCGCAGACATCCTCAATCCGGTGATGGCGGGCTTCTTCAACGCCTCGTGCGACAAGGCGATGTTCGGCTGGCCGTGCGACGAGCAGATCGAGAAGATGCGCGACGGCTACGCCAAGGAGAGCGATCCCGCCAAGCAGAAGCAGATCGCCATCGACCTGCAGAAGTACTGGGTCGATCATCCGACCCACGTCATCCTCGGCCAGTGGTACCAGCCGGCCGTGCTGCGCACGAGCCTGGACGGCATGATGGTGGCGCCGGCGCCGGTGTTCTGGAACATGACCAAGAAGTAGCGACGACGGCGCGCGGGGCTCCTGAAAAGGGCCCCGCGCGTCCATCGACGAGAGCGGGCTGGGGGCCTGCTTTCCTCGATGGAAGAACATAAAAACTGGAGGGGCGTTATGAAGAAGACAGGAATCAAGCGGCGTACGTTCGGTGCATTGACAGCGGGCGCCGTGGTCGCGGCAGGCGGCGCCACGACGACCAGAAAGGCCCACGCAGCCGACAAGGTCCTGAAGTTCGTGCAGAACGGCAACATGACGATCCTCGATCCGATCTGGACGACGGCTTACGTCACGCGCACGCACGGCTACTTCATCTACGACACGCTGTTCTCGATGGACGCGAACAACGAAGTGAAGCCGCAGATGGTCGACAAGTACGAAGTGTCGGCCGACAAGACGCTGTGGACCTTCACGCTCCGCGACGGTCTCGAATGGCATGACGGCACGCCGGTCACGTCGGAGGACTGCATTCCCTCGATCCAGCGCTGGGGCAAGCGAGACCCGATGGGCCTCAAGCTCATGGACTTCGTGGCGGAGTTCAAGGCGATCGACGCCAAGACCTTCACCATGAAGCTGAAAGAGCCGTACGGCCTGGTGCTCGAGTCGCTCGGCAAGCCGTCGTCGAACGTGCCCTTCATGATGCCGAAGAAGGTCGCCGAGACCGATGCGTTCAAGCAGATCGACAGCCAGATGGGCTCGGGCCCGTTCATCTACGTGAACGCCGAATCCAAGCCCGGCGAGAAGCACGTCTACGTCAAGAACGCCAAGTACAAGCCGCGCGCCGAGGCGCCCTCGGGCCTGTCGGGTGGCAAGGTGGTGAAGGTCGACCGCGTCGAGATCATCGAGATGCCCGACCCGCAACAGCAGGTGAACGCGATCATCGCGGGCGAGATCGACCTGATCGAACAGCCGCCGCATGACCTGATCCCGGTCATGAAGAAGGAGAAGAGCCTTCAGATGGTCGACTGGAATCCGCTCGGCCAGCAGTTCGTCTATCGCATGAACCACGTGGTCCCGCCGTTCAACAACCCCAAGATCCGCCAGGCCGCACTGCTCTGCATCGAGCAGGAGGAATATCTCAAGGCGACGGTGGGCGAGCCCCAGTACTACAAGGTGAGCTCGGCCGCCTTCATCGCCGGCACTCCCAATGCGTTCGAGGCGCCGGATGGACTGTTCATCAAGCCGAACTATGAAAAGGCCAAAGCGCTGCTGAAGGAAGCCGGCTACGACGGCACCCCGATCGTGCTGATGCAGTCGACGACCCTTCCGGTGCTCACCAACATGGCGCCGGTCACGAAGTCGCAGCTCGAGAAGGGCGGCTTCAAGGTCGACATGCAGTCGATGGACTGGCAGACCGTCGTCACACGCCGCACCAAGAAGGAGCCGGCCAACCAGGGCGGCTGGAATCTCTTCCACACCTTCACCGTGGCCGCCGACATCCTGAACCCGATCTCCAACAGCTACATGGTGGCCCTGGGCGAGAAGTCGTGGTTTGGCTGGCCGACCGATCCGGAGATCGAAAAGCTGCGCGACAGCTACGCCAAGGAAACCGACCCGGCGAAGGCCAAGAAGTTGGCCGAAGCCGTGCAGAACCGCGCCATCGAGACGGCGCAGTACGGCTGGGTCGGCCAGTGGTACGGACCGGGCGCGGCGCGCACTGCCATCAAGGGTTGGCTGAAGGCGCCGGTCCCCGTTATGTGGAACATCGAAAAGGCCTGATCTTTGCACCGCCGTCCCGGATTGCCGGGACGGCGTCCTCATTCTGGAGACTCATGCTCGATTTCATCGCCCGACGTCTGATCGCCATCGTCCCCGTTCTCGGGGTTGTGGCCGTGTTCGTCTTCCTGATGCTGCGGCTGACGCCCGGCGATCCCGCCGCGGTCATCGCGGGCGACAATGCGACGTCCGACCAGATCGCCATGATCCGCGAGAAGCTGGGCCTCACCCTGCCGATCTGGCAGCAGTTCGGGATCTGGATGGGCGACATCCTGCAGGGCAATTTCGGCGAGAGTTACTTCTTCAAGAAAACCGTGGCCGAGTTGATCGCCCAGCGTATCGAGCCGACCCTGGCGCTGGCTGTCTGCACCCTGGTCGTGGCGCTGAGCGCCGCCATTCCGCTGGGCGTGATCGCCGCCTACAAGCAGGGCTCGATCCTGGACCGCTTCGTCATGGGCCTGTCGGTGCTGGGCTTCTCGGTGCCCTCCTTCGTGATCGGCTACTGCCTGATCTACGTCTTCGCGATCGAACTCGGCTGGCTGCCTGTGCAGGGCTATATCCGCATCGGCGTCGACTTCTGGGGCTTCCTCGAGCGCATGGTCCTTCCCAGCACGACCCTGGGCGTCATCTATATCGCACTGGTCGCCCGCATCACGCGCGCGTCCGTGCTCGAAGTGCTGAACGAGGATTACATCCGCACCGCCCGCGCCAAGGGCCTGTCCAACCGCGTCGTGCTGATGCGCCATGCCCTGCGCAACGCCGCGGTGCCGATCCTGACCGTGATCGGCATCGGCATCGCGCTGCTGATGGGCGGCGCGGTGGTAACGGAAAGCGTGTTCGGCCTGCCGGGCCTCGGCCGTCTCACCGTCGAGGCGGTGCTGAGCCGTGACTTCCCGACCATCCAGACGGTGATCCTGCTGTTCTCCGTCGTCTACGTTGTGGTCAATCTCCTGATCGACATCAGCTACACCCTGTTCGACCCGAGGATCCGTTATTGAGCGCGATAGTTCCTGACGACATCGTCGATTCCGCCTCGATTGCGGCGGCGTCGAACAAGCGCCGCCCGCTGTGGCAGCTCGCCATCCGCAATACGTCCGTCATCTTCGGCGGCGTGATCCTGCTGGTGATGCTGTTCATCGCCATCGCCGCGCCGGTGCTGGGCACGGTGGATCCGACGCGCATCGATCCGGCCTCGCGCAACAAGAAGCCGGGCACCGAGATCACCTACAAGCTGGAAGACGGTACGTCGGCCAAGCGCACGGTCATCATGGGCACCGACAGCCTGGGCCGCGACGTCTACAGCCGTGTGCTCTACGGCACGCGCGTGTCGCTGATGGTGGGCGTCTCGGTCGCGATCTGCGCCGTCGGCATGGGCCTCGTGATCGGCCTGATCTCGGGATACGTGAGGTGGGCCGACAGCATCATCATGCGCATCATGGACGGACTGATGGCGATCCCGGGCATCTTGCTCGCCATCGCGCTGGTCTCGATCTGGCGCGCCGGCCTCATCACCGTGATCTTCGCCATCGTCATTCCCGATGTACCCAGAGTCGTGCGCCTGGTGCGCTCGATCGTGCTCACCGTGCGCGAGGAGCCCTATGTCGAAGGCGCCATCTCCGTCGGCACGCCGACCTGGATCCTGCTGTTCCGCCACATCCTGCCCAACACCATCGCACCGCTGATCGTGCAGGCGACCTTCACCGCCGCCGCCGCGATCCTGACCGAGGCGATCTTGAGCTTCCTGGGCATCGGCATCCCGCCGGAAACGCCGAGCTGGGGCAACATCATGGCCGAGGGCCGCACCCTGTTCCGCGTGTTCCCGCACAACATCCTCTACCCCGGCATCTTCCTTGCTTTCACGGTGCTGGCGATCAACATCATGGGCGACGGTCTGCGCGACACGCTCGATCCAAAGATGAGCAAAAAGGTCTGATGAGCGTGGCAGTCCAACCGGTTCTCGAAGTCCGCAATCTCTCCGTCGCGCTGCCCAAGGGCGCCGACCGCGAGCACGCCGTCGAAAAAGTAAGCTTCACCGTCAATCCGGGCGAGATCGTCTGCCTGGTGGGCGAATCGGGCTCGGGCAAGTCGGTCATCGCCTTCACGGTGATGGGCCTGCTCGCCAAGGCGCTGAAGCCGACCTCCGGCGAGATCCTGCTGCAGGGCGAGAATATCCTGACGGCGCCCGAGTCGCGCCTGCGCGAGCTGCGCTGCACGCGCATGTCGATGATCTTCCAGGAGCCGATGACCGCGCTCAACCCGGTCATGACCTGCGGCGAGCAGATCGACGAGGTACTGAGCACCCACACCAAGCTCGACCCGGCGGCACGCAAGGCCAAGATCATCGCCATCCTGACGCGCGTGAAGCTGCCGGAGCCGGAGCGCATCTACGCCTCCTTCCCGCACCAGCTCTCGGGCGGCCAGCGCCAGCGCATCATGATCGCCATGGCGCTGGTGCTCGATCCCGTGCTGCTGATCGCCGACGAGCCCACGACCGCGCTCGACGTCACCACCCAGGCCGAGATCCTGAAGCTGATCGCCGAGTTGCAGGCGGGCCAGGGCACCGGCGTTCTCTTCATCACCCACGACTTCGGCGTCGTGGCCGAGATCGCCCATCGCGTCGCCGTGCTGCGCTGGGGCGAGCTGGTCGAGATGGGGCCGATGGAGCAGATCCTGTCGCGCCCGTCGCAGCCCTACACCAAGATGCTGATCTCCTCGGTGCCCTCGATCCACCCGGTGCACCGCGGCGTGCGCTTGGACGGCGCCACCGTGCTGCGCACCGACAAGCTCGGCAAGACCTACAGCGGCAAGTCGTTCTTCCAGAAGGCGCGCACCGTGAAGGCGGCGGCCGACGTCGATCTCGACATCCGCCGCGGCGAGACGCTCGGCATCGTGGGCGAATCGGGTTCGGGCAAGTCGACGGTGGCGCGCTGCATCGCCCGCCTGATCGACCCGACCGAGGGCCGGATCTATCTCGGTGACACCGAGATCGCCACCATGTCGGCGCGCAAGCTGCGGCCGCACCGCCGCCGCGTGCAGATCGTGTTCCAGGATCCCTATCGCTCGATGAACCCGCGCATCACGGTGGGCGAATCGATCATCGAGGGTCCGATGAACTTCGGCCTCAGCCGCGACGAGGCGCTGGCCCGCGCCCGCAGCCTGATGGAAACCGTGCGGCTCGATCCCAATTCGCTCGACCGCTATCCGCACCAGTTCTCCGGCGGCCAGCGCCAGCGCATCTGCATCGCCCGCGCTCTTGCCATGGAACCTGAACTGCTGATCGCCGACGAGGCGGTCTCCGCGCTCGACGTGTCGGTGCAGAAGCAGGTGCTGCAGTTGCTCGACGAAATCCGCGTGCGCCTGAACCTCGCGGTCCTGTTCATCACCCACGACCTGCGCGTCGCCGCGCAGATCTGCGACTACGTGGCCGTCATGAGCAAGGGCCGCGTCGTCGAATACGGCTCGGCGGAACAGGTCTTCGGTTCGCCCAAGGACGAGTACACCAAGGCACTTTTCGCCGCCGCGCCCGGCCGCAACTGGGATTTCGGCAAGGCCAGCGCGGCCTAAACGAGATACGATCGGGCCCCGGAGGCCCGACCGTCATGCTCGATTTCTCCACTCTCGCGCTCTTTTCGGTAGCCTGCCTCGCGCTGACCGCGACGCCCGGCCCGGACATGCTGCTGATCGCCTCGCGCAGTGCCACGCAGGGCAAGGGCTCGGGCTTCGCGACTTTGGCCGGCATCCAGGCCGGCACCTACTGCCACGCGCTTGCTGCCGCCTTGGGCCTGTCGCAGCTCTTTCTCGCCGTGCCGGTCGCCTACGACGCGGTGCGCTATGCGGGCGCTGCTTACCTTCTCTTCCTCGCGTGGAAGGCGTTCCGGTCGCCGGGCACGAGCCTCGTCACGACCATCGGTCTGCCGCGCTATTCGATCGTCACAGTGTTCCGCCAGGGCCTGCTCACCAACCTGCTCAATCCGAAGATGGCGCTCTTCGTGCTGGCGCTGTTCCCGCAGTTCGTGCGGCCCGAGGCGGGTTCGGTTGCGCTGCAGATCATGCTTCTGGCCACCGTCCTCAACGCGATCGGCCTCGCGGTCAATGGCGCGGTGATCGTGACGGCAAGCCGCCTGCGGCGCGCGGTCATCGGCCAAAGCCGCTGGCCGCAGTATTTCCTGGGAACGGTGTTCGGCGGGCTCGCCGCCAAGCTCGCCTTCGACAGCGGACGCTGATGGGACAGGAGTTCGGCCCGTCCCTCGATTGGGCGCTGCGCGGCGGCACCGTTGCGTTGACGGTGCTGACGGCGACGGCGCTGCTGCGCGCGTACCCCGCCGTCGTGTCGGCGCGGCTCGGTGCCCTGTTCGCCCTCGGTGCGGCGGCGTATGCGATCGTGTCGGCGAACGCCTTTCACGGCGGCGGCACACCTTGGCAGATTCCCCTGCTCGCCGTGTCGGCCGGCAACAACACCGTCTTCTGGCTGTTCGCCAGCGTGCTGTTCGACGACACGTTCCGCCTGCGCTGGTGGCACGGTGCGATCTGGCTGGTATTCGTCGTCCTGGGCACGCTCGATTGCTTCCTCCCAAGCCTTCCGCTTGGCCTGGCACTTACGTCTTCCTCGCTCGTCTTCGCGTGTCTGGCGATTGCACGGACAGTGACGACCTGGCGCGCCGACCTGGTCGAGCGCCGCCGGCGCCTGCGGCTGTTCATCGTCGGTGCGTCGGGACTCTACATCGGGGCGATCGCCCTGCTTCAGCTGGCTGGCGCGCCGGCCGGCCGTGAGACCGGCGCGCCGAACATCGCCGCGTCGCTCGCCCTGCTCGCCATCGCGGGCATCGTTGCCTGGTCGCTGCTGCGGCTCGACACCGGCCAGGCGCTGTTCGTTGCCGGCCCGCTGGGCGCCCCCGGGCCCACCGCCGACGCCGAACCGGTCGACAAGGACCTTCTCGCCGCCCTCGAGCGCAGCATGGCGATCGACAAGGCGCACCGGCAGGAGGGGCTCACCATCGGCGGGCTGGCCGAGAAGCTCGGCGTGCCGGAATACCGTCTGCGCCGGCTGATCAACCAGGCGCTGGGCTATCGCAACTTCAACAGCTTCCTGAACGACCACCGCATCGCGGAAGTGAAGGCCGCCCTGATCGATCCCACCCAGGCTGAGGTACCGGTGCTGACCCTGGCGCTGGACGCAGGCTTCAGTTCGCTCGGGCCCTTCAACCGGGCCTTCAAGGCGGACACCGGCATGACGCCCAGCCAATTCAGACGATCGGGAGAGAAAAGCCCGCCGATTCCGGAATCGGCGAGCGGGTTTTCGACTTCGGCGAGAAGGATTTCGCCCGCTCCCTAGGGTGGCGGCGGCATTCCCGCCGTTCCCGAGGAGCCTTTCATGCCCCGTCTCCTGCTTCCGCTCGCCGCCCTGCCCCTGCTGCTCGCAGGCTGCGGCTCGATCGACCGCGCCACCCATGTCGCCACCGGCTTCGTGAGCCATCAGCTCTGCTCGGCCACCTTTGTGACCGGCGTCGATCCCGAGGCCTTCTATCGCGAGGCAGTGGCGCCCACGATGGGACCGGCCAACTTCCTGCTCGGCCACACCGTCGACCGCGACAAGGCCGAGGTGACGGCGACCTTCGCCGGCATGGCGGAGAGCCGAGCCGCCTATCGCGGCCCGCTGGGCTGCATCGTGCTGAAGGATCCGGTGGCGCCGGCCGAACGGATTGCCCTCGGCGAACCAGCCCCCAGCCTGCTGCCGGAGATCGCGGGGCCCACGCCGGTCGAGCCGACGGATCCCGCGCTGAAGGCGGCCCTCGACCGGATGTTCGAGGAACCCGGCACACCCCAGCGCGGCACCAAGGCCGTCGTGGTCGTGAAGGGCGGTAAGGTGATCGCCGAACGCTACGCGCCGGGCTACGGCGTCGAGAGCGAAATCATCGGCTGGTCGATGACCAAGTCCGTGACCAACGCGCTGCTCGGCATCCTGGTGCGCCAGGGCCGGATATCCATGCAGGGGCCCGCCCCGATCGCCGCCTGGTCCGACCCGAACGATCCGCGCCACGCGATCACACTCGACAACCTGCTGCGCATGAACAGCGGCCTCGACATCGGCCAGTCGCTGACGGCCAGTGCCGGCGATGCCTTCGATCCCTCGGCACGGATGGTCTTCGTCGAGCGCGACATGGCGGGCTTCGCGGAGAAAGTACCGCTGAAGTTCCAGCCCGGCTCGGGCTGGAACTACACCAACGGCAACACGCTCCTGCTCTCCCGCGTGATCCGCGACCAGTCGGGCGGCACGGCCGCATCGACGCTGGCCTTCGCGCATCGCGAACTGTTCGACAAGCTCGGCATGCGCCGCGTCACGCTGGAGTTCGACGCCACCGGCACACCGATCGGGTCCAGCCACATGCTGGCCTCGGCGCGCGACTGGGCCCGCTTCGGCCTTCTGTATCTCCACGATGGGGTCGTGGGCGGCGAGCGCCTCCTGCCCGAAGGCTGGGTCGACTACTCGGCGAAATACACGCCGCACAGCGACGAGTACGGCTACGCCGCGGGCTTCTGGACCAATCGCGGCGACAGCGGCGGTGCGCGCTATCGCATCGGGCGCGGCATGCCGGCCGATGCTTTCATGGCGCGCGGCGCCTACGGACAATATGTCGTGGTCGTGCCCTCGCTCGACCTGGTCGTCGTCCGCATGGGCATGTCGTTCGAGCGGCGAAACGACCTCGACTCGGTGGCGCGTCTGATCGCCGATGTCGCGGCGCTGAAATAACGCTACAGTCGGGGCATGACCAAGATATTTACGGCGTGCCTCGGCACCGAGACCAACACCTTCGCCTCCATCCCGACCGGCCATCAGCTGTTCGAGGACACCTGCCTCTTCCGCAAGGGAAGCTACGGCAAGAATGTGCCGATGTTCGGCGCGCCGCTGGCCGTCTGGCGCCAGCGCGCCGAAGCCAAGGGCTGGGAGGTTGTCGAAAGCCTCTGCGCCTTCGCCATGCCCGCCGGCAAGACGGTGAAGAAGGTCTACGAGGGCTTCCGCGACGAGATCGTGACCGACCTGAAGGCTGCCATGCCGGTCGATGCGGTGTTTCTGTCCTGCCACGGCGCCATGGTGGCCGAAGGCTACGACGACTGCGAAAGCGACCTGCTCGCCCACGTGCGCAAGGTGGTCGGCCCCGACATTCCCGTGGGGGTCGAGTTCGACCTTCACTGCAACATCGGCGACGGCACGATGCGCGACGCCACGGTGCTGGTGCTGTTCAAGGAATATCCGCACGTCGACGTGTCGGATCGCGCCGACGACCTGTTCAACGTCATGGAAGGCGCCATCGAGGGCCGCACCAGGCCGGTGATGGCCTCCTACGACTGCCGCATGATCGGCGTGTTCCACACCACGCGCGAGCCGATGCGCGGCTTCGTCGACAAGCTCTCGGCGATGGAGGGCAAGGACGGCGTGCTGTCGCTCTCGATCGCGCACGGCTTCCCATGGTCGGACATCAAGGAGATGAGCAGCAAGATCATCGCCATCACCGACAACGACAAGCCCAAGGCCCAGAAGATCGCCAAGGAGCTGGCGATGGAATTCTTCGAGCTGCGCCACCAGACCCAACCGCCCTATGTCGAGCTGAATACGGCCATGGCGCGGGCGAGCTCGCACAATCTTCCCAAGCCCATGGTGCTGGCCGACGTGTCGGACAATGCCGGCGGCGGTGCGGCTTCCGACTCTACCTTCATCCTGCGCGAACTGCTGGACAAGAAGGTGCAGGACGCCGCGATCGCCATGTTCTGGGATCCCGGCGTCGTGAAGCTCGCCTTCGAGGTCGGCGAAGGCGCCGAGTTCGACATTCGCCTCGGCGGCAAGCTCGGCCCGCAGTCCGGTCCGCCGATCGACGCGCGCGCCAAGGTGCTGAAGCTCGAGAAGGACGTGTTCATCCAGTTCGGCGGCTCGCGCAAGGGCACCAACCCGATCGGCGACGCCGCCGCCTTGCAACTCGACAACGTGACGGTGATCGTCAACACCAAGCGCAGCCAGTGCCACAGCCTCGACTGCTTCACCAAGCTCGGTGTCGATCCCTCGACAAAGAAGGTCGTGGTGGTGAAATCGATGCAGCACTTCCACGCCGCCTACGCGCCGATCGCCTCGGAGGTCGTTTACGTCGCGGCGCCCGGCGCGCTGGTGCCGGACTGGGCGCTACTGCCCTACACCAAGGCCGACAAGACGCAGTGGCCGTTTGTGGCGAACCCGCATCAGTGACCTGGTGACCCGGAGGTAACATCCCTCCGTTTTCGAATGCGACGCGGATTTCTATTTTCGCGTCGAACGGCGAAGCGCCTCCCACCTCTCGAACCTCAGCCCAACGGAGGTTCGACAATGACTCAGTTCTCCACGCTTCTGTCGATTGGGACGGCTCTCACCCTCGGTCTTGCCGGGGCAGCGCTTGCTCAGGCACCGAAGGACGACCTGGTGCGATGCCAGGCGCTCTATGGCCAATGGCTCAAGTACAACGGCACCTCGAGCTACAGTAAAAATGTCGGTCCCGAGATGGCGCTCGAGCAGTGCCGTCGCGGTGATACCACCGCCGCCATTGCCAGCCTGAAAAACACTCTGCAGCGCAGCCGAATCCCGCTGCCGGCAACCGAGACAGCCTCAACCAAGTAGAAGGCTTGCCTCAGCGCTTCGCGACGCAGTCGATTTCGATCAACGCGTCGCACACCAGATCGGTGACGCCGACGCAGGTCCTGACCGGACGTGCGTCGGCGGGGAAGAAGCCGGCATAGACCTCGTTCATGGCGTCGTAATCGCGCTTGAAGTGGGTCAGGAACACGCGCACGCGCAACACCTGCCCCATCGTGAGGTCCAGCGCGCCCAGCACGCGACGCATATTGGAGAGCGTGCGCTCGGTCTGCGCGCGGATGCCCTCGGGCAGCGGCTTTGCCGGATCGTCGAGATCGCGGCCGAACTGGCCGGTGAGATAGACGAAGCCGTCGGCCTCGGTGGCATGGCTGGACGGCGAGACGGACTTCGGCAGTCCGGCGATGGTGTGGAATTTTATGGCTGGCATGCGGTGACCTTACCGTACGAACAGGCGCCCGTTAAAATAACGGGAAAACGGCAAGAGGAAGGGGTAGCGGGGTAGCGCTAATTGCGCCAACTGCCGTCTTCAACCGCCATGCGGCTCGCCCCGCTTGATCTGCCCCACCGTGCAGCGTCTCCCGAGGCCCCCGCGTTTCGGCTCGAACGTCCCGGCGCCTCGGGTCCGGGTCCCCGATGCTTCGACATGGGAACAGGCCGACCAATTTCAATATCAGCGCGGCAGGGCGGCTTGTTCCACGGCAGGCGCAACCTTGGCCCGCTCGCCGCGGCTGAAGCGGCGTTCGAGGCGCTTCTGCACCTGGTCCCACAGCGTCGTCAGCACGAGATAGTCGATGGCGGCGGCGGCGAAGACCTCGAGCACGTCGAACTTGAGCTGCATGATCATTTCGCTGCGCCGCATCAGCTCTTCCATGGAAATGACGGAGGCGATCGACGTGGCTTTCAGCAGGCCGTTCACCGAATTGCCCACTGCCGGCAGGATGATCCGCACCGCTTGAGGCAACTGAATCTTGGTCAACACCTGCCAGCGCGTGAGTCCCAGCGCCTTGGCGGCATCCGTCTGGCCGGGCGGAATGGCAAGGAAGCCGCCGCGGATGATCTCGGCCATGTAGGCCGCCTCGTTGGAGACCAGCGCCACGATCACCGAGGTAAAGACGCCGAACTTGATGCCGACCTGCGGCAGGCCGGAATAGATCGCCACCATCTGGATCAGGAGCGGTGTGCCGCGGAAAAACCAGATGTAGACCCGCGCGAAGCCCGCGATCGCCCGCCATTTCGAGGAGCGCATCACCGCGATCAGCAGGCCGAAGATGAAGCCGCCGGTCAGGCCGGCCACGGTGAGGCCCGCCGTGACCAGCGCCCCCATCAGCAGGAACGGATTGACCAGCGCATCGAGGAAGTTCTGTACGGCAAAGCCCTGCATGACGCGCCTTATGTGGGAGCGCCGCCGACGTTACTTCGGACCGGGCCCGCGGATGGTGAAGACCGACTCGGGCGCCTTGGTGATCCCGAACTTGTCGAACAGTTTGTCATAGGTGCCGTCAGCTTTCATCGCGGTCAAGGTCGCCGCGACCTTCTCCGCAACGGCGCGGTTGCGGTACATCATCGTGGTCGGCGCGCCACCCAGGCCGGTCGCGGTGACCTCGACCACGCCGCGCCGCTCGATCTCCTTCGCGGTCTGGTCGATCAGGATCGCGGCCTCGACCTGCCCGGCCCGCAGCGCCGCGATCACGTCGGTCTGGGTCGTGAAGGTCAGGATCTCGATCGGCTTGGCGCCCTTGGCGGTCGCTTCCTTGTCGGCGCCGCGCAGCCAGCGCTCCTGGTAGGAGTTCACCTCGACGCCCGCCTTCTTGCCGCCGATCGCCTCCATCGATGCGAGCTTCGGCTTGCCCTTGGCGACGGTGATGCTGATCGTCTGCTGGGCATACGGCACGGTGTAGGCGATCTTCGAACGCTCCTCCGTCCAGAACATGCCGGTGTCGATGCCGTCGAAGCGGCCTGCAGTCAGTGCCGGCACCATCGGCGGGAAGTCCATGCGGATGAATTCCAGCGGAATGCACAGGCGCTTGGCGATCTCCTTCATGAGTTCGACGTTCAACCCCTGCAGCTCGCCCTTCTCGTCGATGAACTGCTGCGGCGGCAAAGTGGGGTTGATGGACATCTGGATCTTGCCCGGCGCGACAAGATCGCTGTCGGGAATGGCGGACTTGCAGGTCTGCGCGATAGCCGGCAGGGCGCCAAAACACACAAGCGCCACGGAAAGAGAGAGCCAACGAGTACGCATGGGAGACCTTCCTTTATCGGCATAAAGCTTGCTTTAATGGCGTGCAATAACGGTGCCACCAAGGAGGGTGCGATGGAGCAGTTCAACTGGCGCTCGGCCGCTGCGGCGCGCGGTCTCAAGGTCACCGATCTTGCCGAGACTGTTGCCACCCGCATCGACGGCGTCGATCTCAGTGAAGAGCTCGATGCCGAGATGGTCGGGATCATCCGCGCCGCGTGCGTGGAGCGCACCCTGCTGCTGTTCCGCGGGCAGGAGCACGTGACACCCGGCGAATATCTCGCCTTCGCCAACCGCTTCGGCGGACGGCCCGACCTGCATTCGCTGCGGCACTATTGCCTGCCCGAGCATCACGAGATCTTCGTCGTCGGCAACGTGCACGAGAAGGAAGCCAAGGTCGGCTCGCCCAAGGTCGGCCTCAACTGGCACACCGATCACTATCACCTGCCCGAACCCGGCCTGTTCACCTACCTCCACGCGATCCAGGTGCCAAAGGACCAGGGCGACACGCGCTATGCCAACGGCATCGCGGCCTATGAGGCGCTGTCAGCCGAAAAGCGCGCCGAGATCGAGGGGCTGAAGGTTCTGCATTCGCGCGCGCGCCTGTTCAAGAACCTCTTTCCCGAGGCAACGGAAGAAGAGATGGAAGCGGAACGCAAGAAGATTCCCGACGTCGTGCACCCGCTGGTGCGCACACATCCGGAGATCAAGAAGCGTGGGCTTTATCTCGGCGGCGAATGGGGCTCGGCCATCGACGGCATGGAACCGGACGCGGCGCAGGAGCTCTACGACGAGCTATTGCAGCACATGATCCAGGACCGCTTCTCCTACCAGCACCGCTGGCAGCCGGGCGACGTGCTGATGTCGGACAATCGCTGCTCGATCCATCGCGCCAGCGAATGGGACGAGTCGAGCGCGGTGCGGCGCCTGCACCGCATCATCATGATCGACGACAAGGCGCCCTACTAAAGCGCGGCGGTGATGATGATCTCGATGAGGTCGCCCTCCGGCATCACCGACTCCACGAAAGAGCGCACCGGCCCGTAGTTGTCGGGCATCCACGTGGCCCACGCCTCGTCGAAGGCAGGCTTGTTGTCGTGGTCGGTGACGACGACCTCCGCCTTCACGATGCGCGTGCGATCGAGGCCAGCGTCTTTCAGGTAACCGTCGATGACGCCCAGGCATCCCAGGGTCTGCGCCTTGATGTCCTGCGTGCGGTCGGGCGAGGTCGCCACCGCCCACATGAATCCACCGCCGCCCGGCAGCCGGTAGATCGCCACCGACGACTTGCTGGGCAGCTTCTTGTTGGGAACGCGCTGGATATCTGTTGTCATCCCGGCAGGATAGGCGATCATGCTGCCCAAGCCCCTGAAATCTCAGTATTTCAGGGCGTTTACAGCCCCTCGACTCGTTGGTATGTTCCGCCCCGTCGCGGCCGGGGGAATGGCCGTTTTCTCGTTTGAGATCAACGGCTTAACCATGAAAATCCTCACCGGCAACAGCAATAAACCGCTGGCAGAAGCCATTTCCGCCAAGCTGGCCTTGCCGTTGGTGAAGGCCAACATCCGCCGCTTCTCGGATAACGAGATTTTTGTCGAGATCCTCGAGAACGTGCGCGGCGAGGACATGTTCGTCCTGCAGTCGACCAGCTACCCGGCGAACGACCATCTGATGGAGCTTCTGATCACCATCGATGCGCTGCGCCGCAGCTCGGCGCGCCGCATCACCGCG
>CAIWTJ010000199.1 GCA_903915535.1 Enhydrobacter aerosaccus | reverse complement strand
CATGAGCGAGCCGGAGGCTCGCGGTCCGGAAGATCAAGGCTTCTTCGCCAGCACGAAAGCAGACAGGCCGGCGAGGCGATTGACTGGGAACAGCGGCAGCTCGATGGCGCAGGCCGCCGTCAGCAGGGCGTTGGTCAGCGCACCCTGCTTGCTGAGGCTGCTCCTCGGTGTCGTGTCACCGCGCGTGGCCAGCCGGACGATCGCCGCCAGCGGGAATACCGCGCCGAAGTAGTAGGCGCCGTGCACCACGTCGAGGCCGGCATCGCTCATCGTCTTCTCGATGTCGCCGAGGCGATAGCGGCGCTTGTGCTCGAGGAAGACGTCGTGGCCGCTCCACAGGAACTGGAAGGCGGGGACCGTCACCAGGAAGTGCGCGCCGCTCGGCACCTTGTCGGCGTAGAGCCGCACCAGGCCACGGTCGTCGTCGACATGCTCCAGCACGTCCATCATGAGAACGAGGTCGCAGTCGGTCGGGCCGGTGTCGCGGCGGTAGAGCACCGGCTTGCCGGCCACGCTGTCGTCGCGGTCGGCGGGATAGCCGATGTCGACGCAGAGAGCGGACTGCGCTGCCGTCTCGGCCAGCAGATGCCGCGAGAAGAAGCCCGATCCCGCACCGACGTCGAGCAGGCGCTGGGGGTGGAGGCGCCCCACTGCGCGGCGGAGCGCGGCGGCCTTGGAACGGTAATACCAGTGGCGGCCGATATCGGCGCCCAGGATGTCTTCTTCCTTGAGATCCATCAGGCGACAGACGTCATGGAGCGGACGTACCGGTGTCGCCTTTTTCGTACACGCCCTCGACGACATAGATCGGCCGGCCTTTGACCTCGAGGAAGAGGCGGCCGAGGTACTCGCCGATGATGCCGATCGAGACAAGCTGGATCGCACCCATCAATAGCACGACGACCAGCAGCGAGGCGTAACCCGGCGTGTCGATACCGAACAGCAGCACCCTGCCCAGGATGAACAGCGCGTAGAGCACGGCGACCACGGCGATGACGACGCCGCTGTAGAAGGACACGCGCAGCGGCACGGTCGAGAAGCTCACCACGCCGTCGAGCGCGAAATTCCAGAGGCGCCACAGGTTGAACTTGCTGGCGCCCGCGGCCCGGGCCGGCCGCTCGTAGGGCACACCGATCGCGTTGAAGCCGACCCACGCAAAGAGGCCCTTCATGAAGCGGTTGCGTTCGGGCAGGCGGCGCAGCACGTCGACGGCGCGCCGGTCGACGAGCCGGAAATCGCCGACATTGGCCGGGATGCGCACCGGCGACATCGAGTTGAACGCCCAGTAGAACCAGCCCGCCGAGACACGCTTGGCCATCGTGTCGGCATCGCGGGCGCTGCGCACGCCGTAGACGATGTCGTAGCCCTCGCGCCAACGCTCGATGAACGGCTTGAAGAGGTCGGGCGGGTCCTGCAGGTCGATGTCCATCGGGATCAGGATGTCGCCCTTGGCGTGATCGATGCCCGCGGTAAGGGCAGCTTCCTTGCCGAAGTTGCGCGACAGGTTCACGACCCTGACCCTGGGATCGCGCGCGCTGCGGTCGAGGAGATGGGCCAGCGTATTGTCGCGCGAGCCGTCGTTCACGAAGACGATCTCGAAGCGGAGGCCGGCGCCGTCGAGATAGGGTTCGACCGCATCGAGGAAGATGTTAATCGACTCGTCCTCGTTGAACACCGGCACGACCAGCGACAGCAGCGGGTCGGCCGGCCGGCGCGCCCGCTGCGCGGCGAGCTGCCGGTCGAGCGCAGAGGCCGCAGGGGCAGGGGCTGAAAAGGTCGAATCGGGCACGGATGCCAGTTTACACCATTACCGATCAGGTAACGACTGTGACCGCTCCGTCGAGAGACATGATTCCCGTATCAACCGTAAGCTTGGGCTGGCGCTTGCCGAGCTCGGCCCGGAACTGGCGCAGGGCGTCGCTGAGCCTGTCGGTCTCGAAGCCGAAGTCGCTGACCATGCGCTCGCCGTAGGCCACCGCTGCGGCGCCGCAGTCGCGGTGCACGATGCCGACTACGCGATTGATACTGTGCAACTTCACGGTGATGTCGAGATTGTCCCAGAAGGTCTTGCGCCAGTCGCTGAAGGAGTCCGCGACCACGCCGATCGGGCCGCCCGCGATCACGAACTGGCTATAGAGATCCTTGAAACCGCGTCCGGCCATGTAGGCGAACGAGCCGGTGGTGAAGCGCGGGTCGATACAGTTGACTAGCATCGCCTCGTATTTGCCGCCGGCGGCGAGCGCCGGGGAAAGCCGCCACCATGGCGCCGGCAAAACCGGCGCCGAGCAGGCCGCGCCGGGAAAGCTTCGGAAGGCAACCGCAGTTGCCGTGGTGGATATGCTGGGTCATCTGAAGATCGCCTTCCCCTGTTGTGCCAGTCCTCCCTGAGCATTGGCGATCCAGGTCGTGACGGTGCCGTCCGCTTCCGAGCGTGCCCCGACCGTCAGCGGACTGCCGGCAAAGGCGGGCGACAGCGCCCGGAACTCGAAGCTGCTGGCAATCCTGCCCGGGTTGGCGCGGCGTGCAAGCTCGATCTGCAGCATGCCGAGCAAAGGGCCGTGGACAATCAGGCCGGGATAACCCTCGGTGCCGGTCACGTAAGGCTGGTCGTAGTGGATGCGGTGGCCGTTGAAGGTCAACGCCGAAAAGCGGAACAGCAAGACCTCGTCGGGCACCACCTGCTTCGACCAGGTGGCGTCCGTGGGAGCGGGTTTGGCGGGCCTCGCCTGTTCGCCGGGCTTCGCGGCCTCGCGATAGACGATGTCGTGATCCTCGATCACCGCGACGCCGCGCGGACCGGAGATGAGATGCTGCACCGTCACGAACACCATCGCCCCCGTGGAGCCGCTCTTGGCCTCGACGGACTTGATGGTCGAGCGGCGCGAGACCGTGTCGCCGATATGGAGCGGCTCGCCGTCGAAGGAGAAGCGGCTGCCGGCCCACATGCGGCGCGGCAGCGGCACCGGCGGCAGGAAATCGCCGCGCTCGGGATGGCCGTCGGGTCCGATCTTCGAGGCCCGCACGGCTTCGAGGAAATAGAGCCAGTGCCAGAGCGGCGGCACGGATGTGCCGAGTTCGGGATCAGGATCGCCTTCGTCGAGCGTCGCGCTCAGCGCGCGCATCGGCCACGGCGCCACGAAATCCTCGACGGTCTGCGTGCGGCCGATCCAGGACCTGAGATCATCGAGGGGCATGGCAGGCCTACTTCCGGGCAAGCTGGCCGGCGAGGCCGGTATAGTTTTCGGGACGCAGCGTCTTGAGCCGTGCCTTCACGTCGGGGGCGACGTCGAGGCCGTCGATGAAGACGGCGAAATCCGCCATCGTGACCTGCTTGCCGCGCGTGAGGTCTTTCAGCTTCTCGTACGGCATCTCGACGTTGGCCACACGGAGGATGGTCTGGATCGCTTCGGCCAGCACTTCCGGGTGCGCCGTGAGCGCCTCGCGGAGGGCGTTTTCGTTCACGCTGATCTTTCCAAAGCCCCGCAGGAGCGAGTTGTCGCCGATCAGGGTGTGGGCGAAGGCGGTGCCGAAGGTGCGCGCCACGGTCGAGTCCGAGAGATCGCGCTGCAGGCGCGAGACCGGCAGTTTTCTGGAGAGATGTTCGAAGAGCGCGTTCGCGACGCCGAAATTTCCCTCGGCATTCTCGAAGTCGATCGGGTTGACCTTGTGCGGCATGGCCGACGAGCCGATCTCGCCTTCTTTCGGCTTCTGCGTGACCCAGCCGTCGGAGATGTAGCGCCATACATCCTGCGAGAGATCGATCAGAATGGTGTTGATGCGGCGCAGATTGTCGAACATCTCCGCGAACGTGTCGTGCGGCTCGATCTGCGTCGTCACTTCGTTGAGCGCGAGGCGGACGGAGGGCGTCTCGTCGACGGCGACCGTGTTCAGCCTCTCCGCAAAGGCATGCGCAAAGGCCAGCCAATCCACCTGCGGCAGGGACACCGTCTGGGCGTTGTAGTTGCCGGAAGGCCCGCCCCACTTCACGAGCACGGAACTGTTCCGGAGGGTCGCGACCTGTCTCTCGAGGCGGCGCGCGAAGACGTTCATCTCCTTGCCGAAGGTCGTGGGCGTCGCGCTCTGGCCGTGGGTGCGCGCGAGCATGGCCGTATCGGCATGACCCCGCGCGAGCCGGACGATCTCGGCCTGCACCTTCGCGAATGCCGGCAGCATCACCGCTTCGAGCGCGCCGCGCAGGGCAAGCGCGTGTGCCGTGCTGTTCACGTCCTCCGAGGTGAGCGCGAAATGCACCCACTCCAGCACGTCGGCGAGGCTCGAGTTCTTGAGCTTGAGCTTGATGAAGTACTCGACCGCCTTCACATCGTGGTTGGTCGCGGGAACGCCGCCGTAGCCCTCGCGCTCGAACTTCCGGATGATCTGCGCGTCGTCGATCGAGATCTGCGGCAGCGTGCGCAGCAGCGTCTTTTCGGCCGCGGTCAGCGGACGTATCCCGACGCCCTTGGTCTCCGAGAGGGCCGTGAGATATTCGCACTCGACGGTGACGCGCATCTTCATGAGCGCGTATTCGCTGAAATACGCCGCAAGCGGCTCGGCCGTGCTGCGATAGCGGCCGTCGATGGGGCTTATGGCGGTCAACGACTCGAGGATCATGAGCGGCTTTTAGACCCGTTACCGGGCGATTGCCATGTTAAGAAGTGTGGCAATGAAGCCGCTTGCCGACTGCCCAAAACCCACCCTGGCCGCCATCAAGGGCGTGCTGACAGATGTCGACGAGACCCTCTCGACCGACGGTCGCCTGACGCCCGAGGCCTACGGCGCGCTGGCGGCCCTGAAAAAGGCCGGGCTGCTGGTGATCCCGGTGACCGGAAGACCGGCCGGGTGGTGCGATATGATCGCCCGCTTCTGGCCGGTGGACGCCGTGGTGGGCGAGAACGGTGCCTTCTGGATGTGGCACGACCATGCCGCTCACAAGCTCCGGACCCGGTTCATCCAATCAGAAGCCGAACGCGCCGGCGGGCGCCGGCGGCTGGAGTCGGTGCGGGCCGATGTGCTGCGCGAGGTGCCGGGCGCAGGCATCGCGTCGGACCAGCCCTACCGCCTGGCCGATCTTGCCATCGATTTCCGCGAGGACGTGCCCGCGCTGCCGGCGGGCGACATCGAGCGCATCGTGGCGATCTTCGAACGCCACGGCGCCACGGCCAAGGTCAGTTCGATCCACGTGAACGGCTGGTTCGGCACCTACGACAAGCTCACCACCAGCAAGGCGATGATGGCGGAGCTGTTCGGCGTCGACAGCGAGCGCGACAGGGCGGCCTACGCCTTCTGCGGCGACTCGCCCAACGATGCGCCGATGTTCGGCTTCTTTCCCAATGCCGTGGGCGTGGCCAATGTCGCGGAGTTCGCCGAGCGGCTGGCGCACAAGCCGGCCTGGATCACGAAGGCGCGCTCGGGCGCAGGGTTCGTGGAACTGGCGCGCGCCCTGATCGACGCGCGAGGCTGAGGAGAGGGAACACGTGCACACATCCTTCGCACACGATTTCATCTACGAGTTCGTCACCCTGTTCGTGATCCTCGATCCGATCGCGACGGTGCCGATCTTCCTGATCGCCACGGCGGGACTTGGGCGCAAGGACGCGCTCAAGGTCGCGTTCTTTGCGGTGAGCGTCGCCTTCGTTGTTCTCGTCGTCGCCATTTCCGGCGGCCAGTTCCTGCTCGAGGCGCTGCACATTCCGATGCCGGCGTTCCAGCTCGCGGGATCGCTCGTGCTGCTGCTGTTCGGGCTGAAGATGGTGCTGGGCGCCATCATCGAGGAAGTGCGCGCGCTGCCCCCGGACTACACACTGTTCGAGCGCGCGGTCTATCCGCTCGCCATTCCCGGTATCGCGGGCGCGGGCGCAATCCTGACCGTCGTGCTGCTGACCGACAACAACACCCGCGCCGTGATCGAGCAGGTGCAGACCATCGGCGAGCTGGCGCTTTGCCTTGCCATCTTCTTCGGTCTCTATGCCGCCGCCACGCAGCTCTTTCGCCTGCTCGGCCGCTCCGGCGTCGAGATCGTGAGCCGCGTCTTCGGGCTCGTGCTGTGCAGCATCGCCGTGAACGGCCTGATCACGGCCATCAAGCTCAGCTTCGGCTTGGCGACACTCACGCCGCCCTGACCTCAGGGCGGATTGGCGACCAGCAGCGACTGGAAGTGCGTGACGCTGTCGGCCTGGCTCCAGACGCCGACCGGGCCGGGGACCGGCAGGCTCGCGTCGGTCACCGTGAACAGCGACGTATCGTCGAAGAAGATTTCGAACCGGTCGCGCTTGGCGATCACGCGCAGCGCATGCTGCTCGCCTAGGGTCACGGGCGCCTTCTTGTTCGCGAGTTCGGCACGCCGTCCGCCCGCCATGCGATAGAACCGCACCGTGCCGTCGGTCGCGCTGGCGCGCGCGACGTAATAGTCGCTGCCGCTTTGCGCCCGCAGCATGAGGCCAGCGACCTGGGCGCGCGTGCCCGAGACGATCTTGAAGCGCAGCGTCGCATCGACATCGCGAGCGACGATCTGCGCCGCGACGCAGAGCGGAAAGCGGAGATCCGTGGCGTCGCCGGCCGTTTCGGCCAGCGCCCAGCCGCCGAGCGCCGCCTTGTCGGCAACCGCTTCCCATTGATTGGCACGGCCGACGCCGGTGCTGCCCTGGGTGCATGCGATCTTGCCGTCCGACGTCGTGAGCGGCGCCACCATCTGCGCCGCAGCCGGTGTCGCGAGAATCAAAAGACCGAGGAAAATCGGGCTCCGCATGCAATGACCTTAACAGATGGCGACGCGCTTGACCGGCGCTGCGGGAGGGAGGAGCTTACGCCCCGGAGAAAATCCAACGAGTCCTGAGGGGGAAAGTTCAATGCGTCTGTGCACCATCAACAGCGGCGGCAAGCCGGCGGTCGGCGTCAAAATGGGCGATGGCAAGGTCATCGACCTCTCCAAGCAGATGCCACGCGGCCCCAAATCGGTCGTCGAGATCCTGGCCGGCGGCAAGAAGCTCCAGCAGGCGGTGCTCAAGGCCTGCGCCAAGCCGAAGGCAGGTGCCACGGTGTCGGAGAAGTCGGCCAAATACCTCTGCCCGATCCCCGCGCCGGGCAAGATCCTGTGCATCGGCCTCAACTACCGCAAGCATGCCGAGGAGACCGGCAGCCCGATCCCGAGCTATCCCGTCGTGTTCACGCGCTTCCAGAACACGCTGGTGCCGCACAACGGCAAGATGCTGTCGACGACGCATTCCGAGCAGTACGACTGGGAGGCCGAGCTCACTATCGTGATCGCCAAGAAGTGCCGCAACGTGCCGAAGGAGAAGGCGCTCGGCGTGATCGGCGGCTACGCGTGCTTCAACGACGGCTCGATCCGCGACTGGCAGCGGAAGTCCGGCGGCCAGTTCACGCTCGGCAAGAACTTCGACGCCACCGGCGGTTTCGGCCCCGACATCGTGACCCCGGACGAGCTGCCGCCGGGCGCGGCGCCGCTGCGCATCACCACGCGCGTGAACGGCGTCACCATGCAGGACAGCAACACCGACGACCTGATCTTCGACGTGCCGACGCTGGTCTGCGAGATGTCGAAGGTCATGACGCTCGAGCCGGGCGATATCATCATCACGGGCACGCCGTCGGGCGTGGCGATGGCGCGCAACCCGCAGCCCTGGCTGAAGCCTGGCGACGTTTGCGAAGTCGAGATCGAGAAGATCGGCGTGCTGCGCAATCCGATCGCGCAAGGGGCGTAGACGCTCCGAAGGAGAAGGCGACATGGCGTACGAAACCGTCGAGGTCCGCAAGCTCACCGGCGGCTGCGGCGCAGAGGTGCTGGGCGTCGATCTCAAGGCGATGAGCAATCGCCAGTGGGACGAGGTCCAGCGCGCCTTCGTCGAGCACGGTGTCGTCTTCTTCCGCGACCAGAAGCTGACGCCCGAGCAGCACATCGAATTCGCGCGCCGCTGGGCGCCGATCGACGTCAATCGCTTCTTCAAGCCGGTCGCGGGATATCCCGAGATCGCCGAGGTCCGCAAGGAGCCGGAGCAGAAGACCAACATCGGCGGCGGCTGGCACACCGACCACAGCTACGACCCCGAACCCGCAATGGGCTCGATCCTGCTGGCGCGCGAGCTTCCGGAAGAGGGCGGCGACACGCTGTTCGCCAACATGTATCGCGCCTTCGAGACTCTCTCGCCCGGCCTGCAACGCACGCTCGAAGGCATGCGCGCGGTCCACGGCTCGGCCCACATCTTCGGCAAAAGTGGCGTGAACGCCCAGAACCCGGAAGGGGCGAGCCGTTACGCCAATCAGGACAAGGTGGGAGCCGACGTGGTGCATCCCGTCGTGATCCGCCACCCGCTGAGCGGCCGCAAGGCGCTCTACGTCAACTCGGCCTTTACGCTGCGCTTCGAGGACTGGTCGGTGGAGGACAGCAAGCCGCTGCTCGAACAGCTCTATCGCCATGCTGCGCGGCCGGAGTTTACCTGCCGCTTCCGCTGGCGCGAGGGCTCGATCGCCTTCTGGGACAATCGTGCGACCTGGCATTACGCCGCCAACGATTACCAGGGCGAGCGCCGGCTGATGCACCGCATCACGGTGTCCGGGTGCGCGCTGGAGCCGGCTGCCTAGGCTGCGACGCCCGAACTGAAGAGTTCCGCCAGCGTCGTCACGGCGCGTTCGGACTCGGCGCGGTCCACGGTCTCGCTGGCGTCGCCGTAGCCCTTCATGTCGCCGCCGCTGACGTCCTGCACGATGATGCCGTCGCGGCGCGGCACCACAAAGACGCGCTTGTAGTCGAGCCCGTACCGCACTTCCGGCTGCGGGATGAGGCGCGCGATCTGGCCGCGCACCGGCACGACCGATTCGTCCTTCCAGAGGGCGCGGGCGCCGTAGCCCGTGCAATTGATGACCACGCTCTTGCCCAATGCCGCGATTTCGGCCGGTGAATGGAAGTCGGCGTGGCGGAACTGGCCGCCCGCGAGGAAGAAGTCGTTCAGCAGCGTGTGGCCGTAGTCGGCGATATTGAAGACCATGATTTCGTTCTGATAGACGGCGCTCGCGCGGAAGGGCGATGCGTCGGGGGCAAGCTTGCGGCCGCGCGGCATGAGGTCGGCGATGCTGCGGCTGTAGGAGGCGAAATCGAGCCTGGGCACCGCGGGAGTGACGGGCGCCGGGGGCGGCGACGGTTGGTCGGTGCGGATCGAATAATAGTCGGTCCATTCGACCGGCGTGCCGGGCAGGCCGAGATATTGGCGATGCGTCTTGAACGACGTGCGCGCCATCTGCTCCCACTCGGCCGCGAAGCCTGGGGCCGCCACGCTGGTGAGCGCGATGCGGGAGTCCGGCGTCCAGGCGCCGCTCGCGCGGAAGGAGCGCGTATCGGGAATCTGCTCGCGCGCGTAGATCGTGACCTTTGCGCCCGCGCGCTGCGCTAGGATCGCCGAGGTTAGACCGAGCGCGCCGCAGCCGATGACGGCGATCTCCTGCGGGCTCGCCTGCATCGCCTTGGCGACGGCAATGGCGCTCGAGCCCCAGGACAGCGACCAGCCGCTGCCGCCGTGTCCATAGTTGTGCACGACCAGCGTGTTGCCCAGGCGCTCGGTGTCGAGGCGCGGCCCGGCCGCGCGGAATGGGCGCAGGCAGACGGCCATGTCGTAGATGCGATCGGTGCGCGCGCGGATCGGCGGCAACGAGGGGGTCGGCGCGGTCGCGGCGCAGGCGGACAGCAAGCCGCTGCTGCCGATCAGAAAGCCTCGGCGTCCGAGAGTGAACATTCGCCGCCTAGGCGGCGCCGGTCATCACCGCTTCCTGGTCGAGCGGCGCGTAGAAGAAGTCGCCGGGCCGGAAGTCGGGGCCGTGGCCGAGGTCGCCCAGCAGGCGGCGCTGGCGCGGCGTGCACTTGTCGAACAGCGCCGTGTACGGGCCGCTGTAGTCGTAGGCGCGCATGAACATCTGGCAGTAGTTGTAGAGGATGGTCTTGCGCGCCTTGCCGGAGTGGTTGGGCGAGGGGCCGTGCCAGATCGCGTGCGGGAAGACATAGGCATCGCCCGCCTTGCCGAGCAGCGGCACGGTGCCCGGGGTCTTGGGACCCGGGATGCGGTCGTCGCGCGTCGCGAAGGGGCGCAGGTGGCTGCCGGGGAAGACGGTGAAGTTGCCGCTGTCGTCGGCCGTCACGTCGGTCAGCAGGTACATCACCTTCACCGCGAGCGGCCGGCTGGTCTCGCTCACGCGGATCGTCTTCTGCGCTTCGCCGCCGTCGGTGTGGATGTAGCCCGGGAACATGTCGGTCGAGGCGCGGATGATCGCCTGGCTCATCGAGAACTGGATGTAGGGACCCATCAGGTCGAGGATCAGGTCGAAGATCGCGGGCTTGTCGATCAGGTCGATGAAGGCCGGGTGATAGGGCAGCAGGTCGCGCCGATCCATGAACGCGTCCTTGTTCTGGTCGGGCAGCTTCCACTCGTAGTGGCCGCGCTGTATCGAGGGCGCGGGCTCGTAGCCCGGCTGCGTGCGCACCGTGTTGTCGAGCAGGTCGGAGAAGAACTCGACTTCGGCCGGGGTGAGCGCGCCTTCGAGCTGCAGGTAGCCGTCGACGGCCCACTGTTCGCGCTGCGCTTCGGTCAAGGTCCGGGTGGTGTTGGCCAGCATGCGATCCTCCCTGGGAGCTATCGCCAGTCTAGCGCGGCCCACAGCAGCGAACAGCCCGAAAGCAGCATCACGACGTCCAGCAGGCGCTGGAAGCTGGCGATGCTGAGACGCTCGACGAGCCGCTTGGCGAGATAGGTTCCCGCCATCACCGAGGAACCCGTGATCAGCCCGCGCACGATCATGTCGGTCGGCAGCGCGCCGAAGGTGCGAAAGGTGATCGCCTTGCTGATGTACATGGCGAGCGACGAGGCCGCTTCCGTCGCGATGAAACCGCCTTTCACGAGGCCGTAGGCGCTGAACAGCGGCACGGTGATCGGGCCGGTGGAGACCACGATGCCGGTCAGGAAGCCGATGGCGAGGCCGCCGACCGCGAGCAACGGCAGGCCGACCGTGTAGTTGCGCGCGGCAAGCCATCGGCGGCCCGGGATCATCACCAGGAAGAACGTGCCGAGCGCGACGTCGACCAGCCGCGGCGGCAGGCTGAGCATGGTGCGCGCGCCCAGCGCGGCGCCGGGGATGCCGCCCGCGGCATAGGCGGCGGTCGCGCGCCAGTCGATCTCGCGCCACCACGAGGTGATCTTGGCGAAGTTCGACATCAGCGCCACGATCGACATGATCGGGATCGCCGCCTTCGGTCCGAAGACCAGCGCCAGCACCGGCAGCAGGATGATCGTGGCGCCGGTGCCGACGATGCCGCTCACCAGCCCCGCGACCGTGCCGATCGCCAGGACGAGGGCGTAGCCCCAAAGCGCCGGATCAGTAGCCGACATTCGAGCGCAGGTACTTCTCGGCTTCCTCGATCGGGATGCCGCGACGCTTCGCATAATCCTCGAGCTGGTCGCGGCCGATGCGGGCCACGCCGAAGTACTCGGCCTGCGGGTTGGCGAAGTAATAGCCGGAGACCGAGGAGATCGGCAGCATCGCGAAGTTCTCGGTGAGCGTAAGGCCCGTGTTCTGTCCCGCGTTGAGCAGTCGGAACAGCTCGGGCTTCTGGCTGTGGTCGGGGCAGGCGGGATAGCCCGGCGCCGGCCGGATGCCGCGATACTTCTCGCGCGTCAGCTCCTCGTTGGTCAGCGCCTCGTCCGGCGCATAGGCCCACAGGGTCTTGCGCACGCGCTCGTGCATGCGCTCGGCGAAGGCTTCGGCAAGACGGTCGGCCAGCGCCTTCAGCAGGATGTCCGAGTAGTCGTCGGTGTCCGCCTTGAAGCGCGCGAGATGCTCCTCGATGCCGTGGCCTGCCGTGACGGCAAAGCCGCCGATCCAGTCGGCCTTGGGCGAGATGAAGTCGGCCAGGCACATGTTGGCCCGCGGTGCGCGCTTCTCGATCTGCTGGCGCAGGAAGTACAGCCGCGAGATTTCCTTCGCGTGGCTCTCGTCCTCGAACAGCACGACGTCGTCGCCGTCGCGGCGGCACGGCCAGAAGGCCACGACGCCCTTCGCCGTCAGCCACTTCTCGCGCACGATGCGGTCGAGCATCTTGCGCGCATCGGCGAACAGCTTGGTGGCACTCTCGCCCACGACCTTGTCGGTGAGAATGGCGGGGTAGTTGCCGGCCAGCTCCCAGGCACGGAAGAACGGCGTCCAGTCGATGCGCTCGACCAGCTCGTGCAGCGGGTACTCCGCGAACACGCGCGTGCCGGTGACGGCGGGCTTGGGCGGCGTGTAGGCCGACCAGTCGATCTTGAAGCTGTTGGCGCGAGCGGCTTCCAGCGTGACCAGCTTCTCCTTGCCGCCGGCCGCACGTTCGACGCGGATGGTCTCGTATTCGGCGGCGACGTTGGCCGCGAAGTCGCTGGCCTGTGCGCCCGACTCCGAAACGAGCGCCGAGCACACGCCGACCGCGCGCGAGGCGTCGAGCACGTGCACGGTCGTGCCCTTGTAGCTGGGCGCGATGCGCAGCGCCGTGTGGACCTTCGAAGTGGTGGCGCCGCCGATCAGCAGCGGCAGGGTGAAGCCCTGGCGCGTCATCTCCTCGGCCACCGTCACCATCTCGTCGAGCGACGGCGTGATCAGGCCGGAGAGGCCGATGATGTCGGCCTTGTTGTCGTTGGCCGACTTCAGGATGGTCTGGAACGGCACCATGACGCCGAGGTCGATGACCTCGAAGTTGTTGCACTGCAGGACCACGCCCACGATGTTCTTGCCGATGTCGTGGACGTCGCCCTTCACGGTCGCCATCACGATCTTGCCCTTGGGCCGCGACGTCGCGGTCTTCTGCGCCTCGATGTAGGGCAGCAGATGGGCCACGGCCTTCTTCATCACGCGCGCGCTCTTCACGACCTGCGGCAGGAACATCTTGCCCGCGCCGAACAGGTCGCCGACCACGTTCATGCCGGCCATCAGCGGGCCCTCGATCACCTCGATCGGCCGCGCGATCTGCAGGCGTGCTTCCTCGGTGTCGGCCACGACCCATTGGTCGAGGCCCTTCACCAGCGCGTGTTCCAGCCGTTTCTCGACCGGCCAGCTGCGCCATTCCGCGTCCTGCGTCTCGGCCACCTCGCCGGTGCCCTTGTACTTGGGCGCGAGCTCGAGCAGGCGGTCGGTGGAATCGGGGCGGCGGTTGAGGATCACGTCCTCGCAGGCGTCGCGCAGCTCCTGCGGAATCTGGTCGTAGACCTCGAGCTGGCCCGCGTTGACGATGCCCATGTCCATGCCGGCCCGGATGGCGTGATACAGGAACACCGAGTGCATCGCCTTGCGCACCGGCTCGTTGCCGCGGAAGGCGAACGACAGGTTCGATACGCCGCCGGAAATCTTGGCGCCGGGGCATAGCCGCTTGATCTCGCGCGTGGCCTCGATGAAGTCGACGCCGTAGTTGTTGTGCTCCTCGATGCCGGTGGCGACCGCGAAGATGTTCGGATCGAAGATGATGTCCTCGGCGGGAAAGCCCACCTGGTTGACCAGGATGTCGTAGGCGCGCTGGCAGATCTCGACCTTGCGCTGCTTGGTGTCGGCCTGGCCCTTCTCGTCGAACGCCATCACAACGACCGCGGCGCCGTAGCGGCGCACTTTCTTCGCCTGCTCGATGAACGGCTCGACGCCTTCCTTCATGGAAATCGAGTTCACGATCGGCTTGCCCGCGACGCACTTCAGGCCCGCCTCGATCACGCTCCACTTGGAGCTGTCGATCATGATCGGCACCTTGGCGATGTCTGGCTCGGACGCGATCAGCTTGAGATAGGTGTCCATCGCGAGCTGCGAGTCGAGCAGGCCCTCGTCCATGTTGACGTCGATGATCTGCGCGCCTGAATCGACCTGCTGGCGCGCGACCTCGACGGCGGCGGTGTAGTCGCCCTCGAGGATCAGTTTCTTGAAGCGCGCCGAGCCCGTGACGTTGGTCCGCTCGCCGATGTTGATAAAGGTGGCCCTGTTCTCGGTCATTTAAAAGAAACTCGCTGCTTCCATGCCACTGAGACGCAGCGCCGGCGGCAGAGCGTGCCACGTGCGCGGCTTGACGCCCTTGACCGCCTCGGCCACGGCCTTGATGTGTGCCGGCGTCGTGCCGCAGCAGCCGCCCACCATGTTCAGCCAGCCGTTCTCGGCCCAGCCCTTCACGAGCTTCGCCGTCATCTCGGGCGGCTCGTCGTAGGCGCCGAGCTCGTTGGGCAGACCGGCGTTCGGATAGACGCAGACCATGCCGTCGACCTGCGGGTTGAGCGCATTAACGTACGGATGCAGTTCCGTGGCGCCGAACGAGCAGTTGAGGCCCATGGTCAGCGGCCTCGCGTGGCGCACCGAATGCCAGAACGCCTCGACGGTCTGGCCGGACAGGTTGCGGCCCGCGAGATCGGTCAGGGTCATGGAGACCATGACGGGGATCACCTCGTCGCGCGCCTCGCCTGCTTCGGAGACGGCCACGATCGCGGCCTTCGCGTTCAGCGTGTCGAATACCGTCTCGATCAGGATGAAGTCGACGCCGCCGTCGAGCAGCCCCTCGATCTGCTCGCGGTATATCCCCTTCACCTCGTCGAAGGTGACGGCGCGATAGCCGGGATCGTTGACGTTGGGCGAGATCGACAGGGTCTTGTTCGTCGGTCCCAACGCGCCCGCCACGAAGCGCGGCTTGGCCGGATCCTTCGCGGTGGCCGCATCGGCACAGGCGCGGGTCAACCTGGCGGCGGCGAGGTTGATCTCGCGCGCCAGGTTGGAGATGCCGTAGTCGCCCAGGCTGATCGCGTTGGCGTTGAACGTGTTGGTCGCCAGAAGGTCCGCGCCGGCGTCGATGTAGGCGTTGCAGATCGCGCTCACCACGTCGGGACGCGTCAGGTTCAACAGGTCGTTGTTGCCCTTCTGGTCGAGCTGGAACGTCCGCCCGTTGCAGCCGGTGAGGCCGCGATAGCCCGCCTCGTCGAGCTTGTAGGTCTGGATGGCCGTGCCGTAGGGGCCGTCCTTGACCAGGATCCGGTCACGGGCAATCGCCTGCAGCTGGTCGGCTTTTTCAGCGCGCGTCATGGGTGTGCTCATGGGGACGTACTCCCAGCAGATGGCAGATCGCGAACGTGAGGTCCGCGCGGTTCAACGTATAGAAATGGAACTGCTCGACGCCTTCGTTGCGCAAGCGGCGGCAGAGGTCGCCCGCGACGGTGGCGGCGATCATGCGGCGAGTCTCGATGTCTTCTTCCAGACCCTGGAACATCTCGGCGAGCCACGCCGGCACCTTCGAGCCGCAGAGGGCGGCCATCCGGGTGATGCCCTGGAAGTTCGAGACGGGCATGACGCCGGGCACGATCGGCACCTTGATGCCGCGCTGCGCGGCGTGGTCGCGGAAGCGCAGGAAGTCGTCGGCGTCGAAGAAGAACTGCGTGATGCAGCGGTCGGCGCCGGCATCGACCTTGCGCTTCAGGTTGTCGAGATCGTCCTCGACGCTCTGCGAGTCCGGATGCTTCTCGGGATAGCCCGCGACGCTGATCTGGAAGTCGCCGATCTTCTTGAGACCGGCCACGAGGGCAGCGGCATTCTCGTAACCGCCGGCATGCGGGCTATATTTGGTGCCCATGCCGGTCGGCGGATCGCCGCGCAGCGCCACGATGTGGCGGATGCCGGCGTCCCAATAGGCGCGCGCGACGTCGTCGATCTCGCCCCTCGTCGCGGCGACGCAGGTGAGATGGGCGGCGGCGTCGATACCGGTCTCTTTCTTGAGGCGCGCCACCGTCTCGTGCGTGCGCTGGCGAGTCGAGCCGCCCGCACCGTAGGTCACGGAGAAGAAGGCCGGACGCAGCGGCGTCAGACGGGTCACGGTTTCCCACAGGGTGCGCTCCGCGGCCTCGGTCTTGGGCGGCGAGAACTCGAACGAGACCTGCAGGCGCTGCGGCGAGCGTGCGGGAAACTCGGAGGCGCCAATCATCGGAAGACTCCCATCACGAAACTCCTTGGACGGCGACCGGCCGCGCGGGCGCGCGCTGCGGCACCGCGCGCTCGCCGCGCCAGATGCCCGTCATCAGGCGGCGGCCGGGGAAATGGATCGGCTCGAGCGGCGTGAGACCGGCCGTCTTCAGCCAGCCCTGGACCTGGTTGTCGGCGAAGCCGAGATGAACGTGCGCATGCTCGCGCTTCAGTTCGACCAGGTCGTGCGGCGCGAAATCGACGACCAGCACCGTCCCGCCCGGCTTCACCACGCGCGCGGCTTCGCTCAGCGCGGCGGACGGATCGTCGGCGTAGTGCAGCACATGATGGATGGTGACCACGTCGAAGCTGCCGGCCTCGAAGGGCAGCGCATACATGTCACCCTGGCGGATGTCGGCGTTTTCGATGCCGGCGCGCGCGAGGTTGGCGCGCGCGAGCGCCAGCATCTCGCGGCTCTGGTCGACGCCGATCGCCTGTTCGACCTTGGGCGCCAGCACCTCGAGCAGCCGGCCGGTGCCGGTGCCGATGTCGAGCAGGCGGCGGGCGCCCAGCGGCAGGTGATGGACGAGCGCGCGTTCGATCTCGCGGTCGGCCACGTGCAGCGCGCGCAACTCGTCCCAGCGCTGGGCATTGTCGCGGAAGAACCGCGCGGCGGCGGTCTGGCGGCGCTGCTGCAGGGCGTCGAGCCGGGCGCGATCGGTGGCGAGGCGGGGATGCTTGGGATCGAGCCGGCGCACGAATTCGCGCACCAGGGCCGCGTCGTCGCCCGAGGTAACCAGGCGGAAGCGGGTGAACTGGGCCTCCCGGAAACGCTCCAGAAGGCCTGCTTCCACCAGCAATTTCAGGTGGCGCGACACCCTGGGCTGGCTCTGTCCCAGCACGTGGACGTAGTCGCTCACCGTCAGGTCTTCGCGGGCGGCGAGGGCCAGAACGCGCAGCCGTGTGTCTTCGGCAGCGGCCCGCAGGAGGGTCAGCAGATGATCCATGCGGAACGTAATATAAGCATATCTTTATATTTGCAAGTATGGAGTCGTCGAAACAATTGAAACGAACGCCGCCGATCGAGATGAAACTGTCCCGGCCTATTCACTTCAAACTGCACATTACGTGTGCGACACTCGACTCGAATTCGGTGAAAAGCCGTTGTACGTGAAGGCCCTAGTACAGAGGGCCGCAAAGGATCCAGGTTGGCGTTGATGAGCAAAGGCATGTTCGAGGCGATGACGTTCAGCGTCCGCCGTACGGTCGTTGTGGCGACGGCCACGGCAGCGCTGCTGGGCGGTTGCGCCATGCATGACACGGGTGCGACCGAAGTCTGGGACCCGATCGAAGTTCCCAACCGTTTCATCTTCTCGATCAACCGCGCGGTCGACATCATCGCCATTCGTCCGGTCGCCGTCGTCTATCGCGACTGGATGCCGGTGCCGGCCAAGAAGGGCATCCACAACGTGCTCGAAAATCTCGGCGAGCCGGTGACCATGATCAACGAAGTGGTGCAGGGCGATCCGAGCCGTGCCGCCACGACGCTTGCGCGCTTTCTCGTGAATTCGACTCTGGGCCTCGCCGGCCTGTTCGACGTCGCCACGAGCCTGGGCCTGACCAAGACCAAGGAAGGCGCCGGCAACACCGTGGGCTACTACGCCGGCGTCGAGCCCGAGAACGGCGGCTTCTATCTCGTGCTGCCGCTCGCGGGGCCGTCCAACGCGCGCGATGCCGCGGGTCTCATGGCGGATTACGCCGTCGATCCGTTCCGCATCCTGACCTATGCCTTGAACATCGATGCGATCTATCAGGGCACGCGTTACGGCATGACCGTGGTCGATATCCGCACACGCACGATGTTCGCCCTCGACGATCTCGAAAAGAACAGCGTCGACTACTACGCCGCGCTGCGTTCGGCCTACACCCAGCAGCGCGCCGATCTGATCCGCCAGAAGCGGGAGAAGACCGACAGCCGTGGCGAGCTCGATCGCCGCGACAACCTCGCCCTGGTTCGTTAAGGCCTCTTTCTCGTCTGTCATCATGGAGCGAACGGTGAAGCTGCTCGCCACTCGTCGTCTTGTTCTCGGCGCCGCCGCGGTGGCGCTTGCCGCGCTGTCCGCGATCCCCGCGATGGCGGCGGACAGCCCGGCCCAACTCATCCAGGGGGTTGCCGACGAGGTCATCCAGATCGTCAAGCAGGCCAAGGGCCCCGATCGCGAGGCCGCCATCCAGAGAATCCTGACGACCCACTTCGACATGGAGTTCATGGGCCGCGCCGCTCTCGGCACCTCGTGGCCGCAGCAGTGGGATGTCAGCACGCCGCCCGAGCGCGGGCGGTATCTCACCGCGGTGGCGAGCGCGGAGGCCCATGCCTACAGCGAGCGGTTCGGACAATATGCCGGCCAGACCCTCGCGGTCGGCCGCGTGGTTCCCCGGCCGAACGGCGTCTCCCTGGTCGAGAGCAAGCTGAACCAGAGCGAGGGCCAGCCGATCAGCATCCAATGGGAGGTGCGCGACACCGGCCAGGGGCTGCGGATCACCGACGTAAAAGTCGAGGGCGTCAGCATGGTCATGACTAGACGTTCGGATTTTAATTCCTACATCCAGGGACACGGCGGCCAGGTCGAGGCCCTGATCCAGGAGCTCGAGAAGCGCGCCAAGAACTAGCCGGCGGGGAGAACGCCATGGATAGCTTAGCGGTCAAGAATTCGACGGAAACCCGGTCGGTAGACCCGGTCTGGAGCAAGATCCGGGAAGCGGCCCAGGCCGCCGCCGCGGCCGAGCCCGTCCTCGCCGGCACCCTGCATGCGACCATTCTCAGCCAGTCCCGCTTCGAGGGCGCGCTCAGCTATCACCTGGCGCGCCTGGCCGGCACCACCGAGGTGCCCGCGGCCCTGATCCGGCAGATCTTCGACGAGGCCTTCACGGCCGACCCCGGCATCGGCCTCGCCGCCCGTGCCGACCTCGTGGCCGTGGCCGATCGCGATCCCGCCTGCACGTCGCTTCTCGACCCGTTGCTCTGGTTCAAGGGCTATCAGGCGCTGCAGACCTATCGCGCGGCGCACTGGCTCTGGATCGAGGGCCGCAAGGACCTCGCCCACTACCTGCAGAGCCGCTCGAGTTCGCTATTCGGCGTCGACATTCATCCCGGCGCGGTGATCGGAAAGAGCATCTTCATCGACCATGGCACCGGCATCGTGATCGGCGAAACCGCGGTGGTCGAAGATGGCGTGTCGATGCTGCACGATGTGACCCTGGGCGGCACCGGCAAGGAACGCGGCGACCGTCATCCCAAGGTGCGCCGCGGCGTGCTGCTGGCAGCGGGCGCCAAGGTGCTGGGCAACATCGAGATCGGCGCCTGCGCCAAGATCGCCGCCGGCAGCGTCGTGCTGGCGCCCGTGCCGGCCGGCTGCACTGCGGCCGGCGTCCCGGCGCGCATCATCGGCTGCGTCGACGTGCCGGAGCCCGCGCTGGAGATGGATCAAAGGATCTGATCGCGCCTCGGGGCGGTACGTCCTTCGAGATCACTCGTAGGTGGCGAACGGGCGGCCGCTGTTGCGGTCGAGGAAAAGTCCGAGCTTCCTGATGTTGCAAAGCTTCAGGCCTTTCCACACCACCCTGTCGACATCGCCGGCAAAGCTGCCGCGGACGTCCTGAATACAATTGCCGGCAAAGGGCCACGCTTTGATTTTCCGCGCCTCACCCGGTTCGAGCGGCGGCGGCGGCAGCAAATTGTCGCCCCAGATGCCGAGGCCGGGCGGGGAGATGGCCAGTTCCACGATCGAGTTTTCGGTTCCGTTCACGAGCAGGAATTCGTCGGCGTCCTGGCCAACGGCTGGGGACGCGAACAGGGCAAGAGCAGACAGCAGAAGCAGGCGTCGCATGGGCGGACCCTTTCGAGGCGGCCCCGCCGCAACAGGAACAGGTCAGCGGGTTGAGCGCTCACAATATCTCTAAACAGGATATGATGCGGCCATGAATCACAAGTTCCGCGGGCTCGCGCTTCACACCTGGACGGTCGATACGACACCCCTCGATGGCGCGATCGCCGCGGCAAAGGCCGCCGGCTTCGATGCGGTCGAGTTGCGCTGGGTCGATTTCAAGCGCTGCGAGGAACGCGGCCTGTCCAACGCGGCGGCGCTCGACCTGGTGCGCGCGGGCGGCTTGCCGGTCAGCGCCATGGGCGTCGAGTATGGCTGGATCTTCTCGAGCGGCGCGGAGCGCGAGCGTCTGTTCGGGAATTTCAAGCAGGCCTGCGAGAACGCCGTCGCGCTCGGCTGCGACATGATGATGAGCGCGATCGGGCCAGGCGAGGCGCCGGCCGAGGAAGCCGTCGCCAATATCCGCCGCGCCGGCGAGATTGCCGCCGCCCATGGCCGCAAGCTCACGCTCGAATACCAGTTCCAGCATCCGGTGGTGCGCACCCTCGACATCCTGCGCGACCTGATCGCCAGAGCAGCCCAGGGGGCCGGCCAGAAGAACGTGGGCCTCCTGCTCGACGCCTATCACCTGCAGCGCGGCGGCCGGCCGGGCCGCGGCTTCGAGGACGTGCCCGGCTCGGAGATCTACTACGTCCAGTTCAGCGACGTGCCCGATGCGCCGCCGCCCAGCCTGCCGCCGGTCGATCGCCTGCCGCCGGGCAAGGGCGTGGTGCGCTGGAACGATCTCCTGCAGCTGCTCGCGGCCAAGAACTACGAGGGATATCTGTCGTACGAAGCGCCCAATCCGGCGCACTGGGCGCGGCCCGCCGTCGAGACCGCGACCGAAGGCGCCGCCGCCGCCCGCCGCGCGCTGGCCGAGGCGTTCCGCCGCTAGGGCAGACGCGCGCGCGTCGAGCGCGAACCCATGACGCCCCCAGTCGAAGCCGCCATGGCCGAAGTCGCCCTGAAGGGGCCGCATCCTGTAATTTGAGGAACCTGCAAGTCCGAGAGCGGTTGGCGCGAAGCCTGCGCCCCGTTACTCTGCTTGCTCGATGCAGAACCTGCTCAAGCGCTTGGGAAACGGCTTGCTGTTGGCGCACGCGCTCGTTGGGTCCAGCGCGAGAGCGGACAGCCCCATGGAAGCACAGGAACTTTGCCAAAAGGCCGGTCGCAACGCTCCCGTTTTCGAACTACTGCTTGCCGAAAGCACTGCCCGCTCCGGGACGGAACCCGGCAGCGCTCTTTGTACCTGGTCCTTCGCCCGGCCGGCTTCCGCCAGTTCGGAGCTGCTGGTCGAACTGAAGACAGAACTCATGCCATCCCAAGCCGATGCCCGGCGTGCGATCCTGATCAGCCGGCTACCGGAGAACCATCGAGGCAAGACCATCGAAGCCCTGCCGAAATTGGGCGATGGCGGCAACTACAGAGCGACAGTCGACGACGGCGCGACGCGTGCCCTCGAGATCGAGGCGACGAAGGACAGGCGACATTTCCTGCTGTCGGTAAAACCCGGGACGGCGAGCCCGTTGACTTATCGGGTGCTGGGGCAAAGCATCAACTTCCTTGGCGTTGGGATTCGCGACCTCTGATCTTGCGGGAGCAGCCATCGTTCCCGTGGCATCAATGTGCCTTTAGCCAGCCTTCGCCTTGGCATTTCCCGCCGCCGCACTCTTCTCGTACCAGCTGCGCTTTTTGGCATCCGACATCGCCAACGGGCCGGGGCGCATCTCATCGTAGCGCGCCGCGTTGTACATGGCGTCGGGGTCGCCGCCGAACGCCGCCTTGAGGAACCAGCCTTCCCCTTGCAGGTCGTCGGGCCGCCGCTCGGCATCGATATCCGTGGCCTCCGGGTTGCCCATGGCGAGCAGCAGGCCCAGCGCGTTCTGGGCCGGCGGGAACTCGTCATGTGCCGGGCGCTCGAGCAGCGCGCGCGCCTGTGTCGGGTCGGCAGGCACGCCGCGGCCGGCGAACAGCATCAGAGCCCAGCGCAGGCACCCGCCGTTCGCCGCCGCACTTGCCCGCTGCCGCTCTGGACGCGAGGGCGGACAGGCGCGAGTCCGTCCAAGCGCAAGCCTGCTTATGAGCGCTCGCGCTAGACGATCTTGATGCCCGGCGTGCCGGCTTCGGCATGGCCGATGATCTGCGCGGTGGGATAGCCGGCAGCGCGGATCGTCTCGACGATCTCGCTCGCCTTTTCCGGCGCACAGGCGACCAGCAGCCCGCCCGAGGTCTGCGGATCGCTGAGCAGATGGCGCTGCCAGTCGGGCAGGCCGGCGGGCAGGGTGACCTGCGCGCCGTAGCTCTCCCAATTGCGATGCGACGCGCCGGTCACGAAGCCCTGCTGCGACAGCGACGCCGCCTCGGTGAGGAGCGGGATGTCCCGGGCGGTGATCGTGATCGAGAGCTTCGAGCCGCGCGCCATCTCGAGCCCATGGCCGAGTACGCCGAAGCCCGTCACGTCGGTGATGGCGTGCACGTCCTTGTTGCGGGCGAGCGCCGTGCCGACCTTGTTCAGCAGGGTGGTCGTGGCGATCATCTCGGGATAGCCGGCGGGCGGCAGCGCGTTCTTCTTGATGGCGGCGGAGTAGATGCCGACGCCGATCGGCTTGGTGAGGATCAGCGCGTCGCCCGGTTTGGCGTCGCAGTTGCGGCGCACTTCGCTGGGCTTGCAGATGCCGATGACGGCCAGGCCATAGACCGGCTCCGGGCAATCGATCGAATGGCCGCCCGCGACGGGAATGCCGGCGGTGGCGCAGACCGCCGCGCCGCCCTTCAGGATCTCGCGCACCATCTCGTTGGAGATCTTGCCGATCGGCATGCCGAGGATGGCGAGCGCCATGATCGGCTTGCCGCCCATCGCATAGACGTCGGAGATCGCGTTGGTCGCCGCGATGCGGCCGAAGTCGTACGGATCGTCGACCATCGGCATGAAGAAGTCGGTGGTGGCGATCACGCAGGTCTCGTCGTCGATCTGCCAGACCGCGGCGTCGTCGGAATTCTCGGTGCCGACCAGCAGCTGCTTGTACGGCGCCATCATCGGCTGGTCGGCCAGCAGCTCCTGCAGCACGGCGGGCGCCAGCTTGCAGCCGCAGCCGCCGCCGTGCGCGAGACTGGTCAGCCGGACTTGGGGGGTACTCATCGCGTTCCTCCGTTGATTGTCGCCATTCTACGCCAATTTTCGTTCGCGCGGCGCAAGTTGAGGGGAGGGGAGGGGGAGGGGGTGGCGCGGAAAGCGGGAACAATCACCTGAAATTCTTATGCCATCGGCTTCGGAGGCTTCCCGAGCCGTCGGGAAGAGTCGCGACCCGTCGGGAACACTCCGGACTGGATCCGCAGCCAAAGTTCAAGCCAGCGATATGTCGTCAGTAACGACCGTAATAGGTGATTGGGCCCGGCGCGCCTAGGCTGGGCGCATGACCCACCCAATCCGTCATCCCGACGGGGGCCTGCCCCGAGGGCTTCCGAGCTCGTGCGTCGGTCAAGACGAAGGTGTGGTGCATTGCCGGCAATTGCCGTGCATGCACGGGCCTGGGCGGCCGGCTGTTTTCCGGCTGTTTATTAAATACGACAGACCTCTCGCGAGACGCCCGCCCATTGAGCAGAAAGAGTCCCGACTAGCTGCGCACCAGCGGCTTGTACTTGATGCGGTGCGGCTGGTCGGCGTCGGTGCCCATGCGGCGATGCTTGTCGAGCTCGTAGTCCTGGTAGTTGCCCTCGAACCACTCGACGTGGCTGTCGCCCTCGAAGGCCAGCATGTGGGTGGCGATGCGGTCGAGGAACCAGCGATCATGCGAGATGATGACGGCGCAGCCCGCGAACGCGGCCAGCGCCTCTTCCAGCGCGCGCAGCGTGTCGACGTCGAGATCGTTGGTCGGCTCGTCGAGCAGCAGGACGTTGGCGCCGCTCTTCAGCATCTTCGCGAGGTTCACGCGGTTGCGTTCGCCGCCCGAGAGCTGGCCCACCTTCTTCTGCTGGTCGGCGCCCTTGAAGTTGAACGACCCGCAATAGGCGCGGCTGGAGACTTCCTTGTTGCCGAGCTTGATGATGTCGAGGCCGCCCGAAAGCTCTTCCCACACCGTCTTGTTGGGATCGAGCGTCTCGCGGCTCTGGTCGACGTAGCCCAGCTTCACGGTCGGGCCGACGGAGAACGTGCCGCTGTCGGGCTTGTCGAGGCCGGTGATCATCTTGAACAGCGTGGTCTTGCCCGCGCCGTTGGGGCCGATCACGCCCACGATGCCGCCCGGCGGCAGGTTGAAGGAGAGATTGTCGATCAGCAGGCGGTCGCCGAAGCCCTTGGAGATGCCTTCGGCGCGGATCACGTGATCGCCCAGGCGCGGGCCGGCCGGGATGACGATCTGCGCGCGGTCGAGGGTCTCCTGATTGTCTTCCTCGACCATCTGCTCGTAGGCCGCGATGCGCGCCTTGCTCTTGGACCGGCGCGCCGAGGGGCTGGTGCCCATCCACTCGAGCTCGCGCTGCATGGTGCGGCGGCGGGAGTCGGCGGTCTTCTCTTCGAGTTCGAGGCGCTTGTCCTTCTGCTTCAGCCAGGACGAGTAGTTGCCTTCCCACGGGATGCCGGCGCCGCGGTCGAGTTCGAGGATCCAGCCCGCGACATTGTCGAGGAAGTAGCGATCGTGGGTCACGGCCACCACAGTGCCGGGGAACTCGCCGAGATGGCGCTCCAGCCAGGCCACGGACTCCGCATCGAGATGGTTGGTGGGCTCGTCGAGCAGCAGCATGTCGGGCTTGCTGAGCAGCAGGCGGCAGAGCGCCACGCGGCGCTTCTCGCCGCCCGAGAGCTTGTCGACCTTGGCGTCGGACGGCGGGCAGCGCAGCGCATCCATCGCGATCTCGACGGTGCGGCCAAGGTCCCAGCCGTTGCCGGCGTCGATCTTTTCCTGCAGTTCGGCCTGCTCGGCGATCAGCTTGTCCATGTCGGCGTCGGGGTCGGAGAAGGCGTTCGAGACTTCCTCGAAACGCGCCAGCATCTGGGCCATCTCGCCCGCGCCCTCCATGACGTTGCCCAGCACGTCCTTGCTCTCGTTGAGCTGCGGCTCCTGCTTCAGGAAGCCCACCTTCACGCCTTCGGCCGCCCAGGCCTCGCCGGTGAAGCTGTCGTCCTCGCCGGACATGACCTTGAGCAGGGTCGACTTGCCGGCGCCGTTGAGGCCCAGCACGCCGATTTTCGCACCCGGCAGGAAGGAGAGCCAGATGTCCTTCAGGACCTGCTTGCCGCCGGGGAAGGTCTTGTTCAGACCCTTCATCACGTAAACGTATTGGTAGGATGCCATGGGCGCCTTTTAGCGATCCCCCACCCTCAATTCAATCTGTCGTCAATTCGGCGTGTCGCCTAGGATGGGCCCATGAACATCGACGCCATCAAGATCGGGCACAATCCGCCCGAGGACGTGAATACCATCATCGAGGTGCCGATCGGCGGCGAGCCGATCAAGTACGAGATGGACAAGGCGGCGGGGACGCTGGTCGTCGACCGGTTCCTCTACACGCCCATGCGCTATCCCGGGAATTACGGCTTCGTGCCGCACACGCTGTCCGAGGACGGCGATCCGATCGACGTGCTGATCGCCAACACCCGGCCGATCATCCCGGGTGCGGTGATGAACGTGCGCCCGATCGGCGTGCTCAAGATGGAGGACGACGGCGGCGGCGACGAGAAGATCATCGCCGTGCCCACGTCGAAGATCACGCTGCGGCACGTCAACGTGAAGAGCTACGCCGACCTGCCGGAGATCACGCGCCAGCAGATCGAGCATTTCTTCCTGCACTACAAGGATCTCGAGCCCGGCAAGTGGGTGAAGATGCAGGGCTGGGGCGGCGTCGAGGAGGCGCGCAAGCTGATCACCGATGCGATTGCCCGCGAAAAGGCCGCGCGGGCGAAGGCGACGTCGGGATGAGCAAGCCTGCCGGCGAGGCGCGGTCGGTCGGACCGATCGACGTCCTCGTGGTCGACGACGACAGCGCCATCCTCGACGAGCTGACCGATGCGCTGTCGCGGGCCAGGCTCACGTGCCATGCCGCCGGCGACGGCTGGGGGGCGCTGAAGCTGCTGGCCGACGGGTGGCGTCCGGCGGTCGTCGTTTCCGACCTGCACATGCCCGAGCTGAACGGCCTCGAGTTCGCGGGCCACATCAATGCGCTTCCCGACCGCCAGCGGCCGGAGATCATCTTCGTGAGCGTCGACGCGGGCTTCGACGATGCCGTCCAGGCGATCCGGCTGGGCGCCCGCGATCTCCTGACCAAGCCGATCGACGGGCCGCGTCTGATACGCGCGGTGAAGTCGGCGCTGCTCGGCCGCCAGGTGCGCCGTGGCGAGGCGCCGGCCGCGCCCGCGGAAGAGAAGAAGAAAGAAGAGCCCAATCCCCCGCAGAGACGCCGCGCGACGCTCGACGACCTGCGCGCGGTCCGCAAGGTGAGGGACCGGCATTTCCCGACCGAGCTGTTCTCCGACCCGTGCTGGGAAATGCTGCTCGATCTCTACGACGCCCAGCTCGACGAGGCCGAGGTCACGGTCTCGAGCCTGGGTGCCGCCTCGGGCGTGCCGCTCACGACGGCGCTCCGCCGCATGGACGTACTGCAAAAACATGGCTTCATCGAACGCCTGGTCGACCCGGACGACCGGCGGCGGACCATCGTCCGGTTGAGTGCAACCGGCCTGGCGGCGGTCGAAAAGTTCTTCGATAGCTATGCACAGCGGCTGAAACGCTAGTTTTTCGGTGTTTGTTTCCGATCTGGATGCGATCGGCCGTGCGTCCCGGAGCGGCGCTGTCATATTCGCCGCCGTGACAAACTTAGACACCCTGCTCGAAACCGGCCAAGCCCAGTGCGATGTCCTCGTCGTCGAGGACGATCCCGTGCAGGCCGAGGAAATGGTCGGCTTCCTGGGCCGCGCCGGACTCGTGGTCGAGGTGGCACCCGACGGGGCGCACGCCATGCGCATGGCCGAGATCCTGAAGCCCCGCGTGGTCGTGCTCGACTACAACCTGCCGGACATGACCGGCGTCATCGTGGCGGAGCGCATGAAGCTGCTCTCGCCGGACATCGCCGTCATCATGATGTCGGGCCGCATCGGCGGCCTGTCCGAGAATGTGCTGAAGCAGCTCGGCATCTCGGTCTTCGTCAGCAAGCCCGTGCCGCTCGCCGTCCTGCGCCAGGCGGTGCAGGGCCTCGTCAGCGCGTCGAAGGGCAGCCCCGCGCCGGCCGCCGATTCGCCGCGTCCTTAAGACCAAGCCAGCCAGAATAGAAAGAGCGACAGCGGGGCTCGGGTCTGGGGGGACCGGGGAGGGAGCCGCGCTGTCGCTCGTTGACCTTCAGCCTCGTGTCTGGGGAGAGCTTTCCGCCGTGGGAGGGCGGGAAGGGCTGGAGGTCAATGCAGATACCGTACGCTTCGAGGGGGGCAGGCTGACGAGCCAGCGGATCTCGGGGAACCGGCGGTGCGCCGACATGTAGAAACTGATGCCGTCGCCCTCGGTGAAGCCGACCGGCGAGATGATGACCAACGGCGCCGCATCGCGGTCGGTGACGACGGCCAGTGCATCGCGTGCCTCGCTTAAGGTGCGGCACGCGCCCACCCGCTCGCCGCGCGCGGCAAGGCGCACCGTGATCGCGCGACGCAGGCGGTCGTCGGGTTCGATCAGCAGAACGTCGAGCTTCGACATTCTGCGCGGGGCGGCAGGACGCGAGGGACGGACCGAGACCTTCTCCAGCCATTCCGACAGCCATTCGAGATCGCGGTCGTGCGGCAGCGGAATCCAGTTGGTGGCCGGGAACCGTGCGCCAAGCTCGGCACGGAACTCCGCACCGCCGCGGCGAAGCAGGTTCTCCGCGACGATCACGGCGTGGGGCGCCTCGATCTTGTATCTGACGAACCGGACGATCTCGCGCGCCTCGCCGATCGTGTTGCTGATCGTGACCCGGTGGCCGCAGTGTGTGAGGTGCCGGCCGATCGCCACGCGGCGGCGGGCATCGCCCTCGACCAACAGAATATTCATTCCCATCCGTCGCTCCCGCAAATCAGGCCCGAAGTATTTTTGTTCGTTCTTTTAGAGCGGGTGAAGAAAGACTAGGCGCATTCCAAAAAGCCGCACCGCCTATCCAATCCATTTCGGCAGGATTCACCACCGCGCCGCGGGTCGAATCGATCCGCTTTGGCAGGATCGGTCCCGGCGGCGTCTGGAAGCCGATTTTGTCAGAGGAACTGCGCATTTTTTCCGTCGCCGGACATGTTAACGTGGATGCCAGCAGGGAGACCTGATCCAGTGACGACGCTTTCCGATGGGATCGAAGCCGCCGGCGCCGTGCCGACAGGCGGACGGGCGGCGGTGCTGCGTTCGCTCCCGGCACAGGTTCGCCTGGCAATGGGCCGGCGCGGCGTGTGGTTCGCAGCGGCGGCGGTCGTCGTCGGCTTTCTCTGCATCGTGGCGACGTTCGTGGATATCGCGGCGTCGCTCGAGACCGCGGAAATGGCGTTCCACCGGCGCAAGGCGTCGGAGATTTCTCTGCTCGACCAGAGCTACCGCGACCTGATGCGCAACCTCAACACGCGCTCTGCCGGTCTTTCCGCGACGGAGGGCACGGAATTTCCGGTGCGCCGCGCCTGGGCCCAGGCGCGGGCGTCGATGGATGCGATCTGCGACAGCCTCGACCGGGAGGCCTCCAACTTCGATACGTTCCTCGGCATCTGCGCCGACAGCACCGCGTTGCGCGGGCGCTTCGATGCCGAGATCGCCGCCTTCGATCCGCCCCGCCGCATGATCGATCGCGACGTGCTGGCCGAGGCGCTGCTCCTGTCCGGCCGGATCAACCAGGCCGGCGTCGCCGCCACGCGCGAGAACGATCTGCTGGTCGACCGCATGGCGCACGATTACTCGCGCGCCCTGGTCGTGCTGACGCTGGGCACGATCGGCTTCACGGGTGCGGGCCTGGTGCTGATCTTCCTCGTCGGACGCACCTCGATGCTGCATCACGCCGAGTGGCAGCGGGCGCAGGCCACCACCGAGATCATGCAGGAAACGCTCGACGCACTGCCCGCCGGCGTCGTGCTCTACGACCAGGACGAGCGGCTGGTCATGTTCAACCAGGCCGCCGCCTCGATCTCTCCCGCCCTGGCAGACCCCGACGGGATCGGCAGCACGTATTCCGAGCGTGCGTACGAGACGCAGCGCCGAAACGAGGCCGCGGGCATCCCGACGACCGTGAGTGCCGAGGCGTCGATCGCGCGCTTCCGCAGCAAGGGCACCGCGCACGTGCGCCGTACTCCCGACGGTCGCTGGATCGAATGGTTGGACAAGGCGACGGCGCGCGGTCGCACGGTGGGCCTGCGCGCCGACGTGACGGCGCTCAAGGAGCACGAGCTGCAGGTCGAGCGTGCGCGCGCGGAATACCAGTCGCTGGTCGATTCGCTCTCGGATGCGGTCTACGCGGTCGACATGAACGGCCGCCTGACGTTCGTTAGCGCCGCCGCCGCCGATCTCTTCGGCACGCCGGTCGCCGAGCTTGTCGGCAAGAGCCTGCGCGACCTGATCGCTCCCGAGGATCTTGACAAGGCATTGCAGAGCGCCCGCGATTTCCTCATCTCGGCGGACAGCGGCGTGCGCAGCATCCAGCTCCGTATCATGCGGGCCAGCGGCGAGATCCGTCACGTCGAGGTGCGTTACCGCAAACCTGTCGCCGGCGGCAGCGACGAGGTCGTCCAGGTGGGCGTGATCCACGACGTCACCGAGCGCGTCGAGCTGATGGGCGCGCTGCAGCAGCAGGTCGAGAAGGCGGAAGAGGCGCGCGCGCTGCTGCAGGAGACGCTCGACGCGCTGCCCGCCGGCGTCGTGCTCTACGACAGCGACGAGCGCGTGATGATGTTCAACAAGGTCGCGGTCTCGATTACCCCCGGCCTGGCCCAGCCCGACATCGTGGGCCGCACCTTCGCCGACCTGGCGCGCGACAATTCCCGCCGCCTCCAGGCTGCGGGCTACGCCCCTCTCGACGTCGATTCGGCGGTCAACCGTTTCCGGCAAAAGGGCGCGCAGGGACAGCGGCAGACCATGGATGGGCGCTGGATCGCTTTCTCCGCGCAAGCGACACCCAGCGGCCGCACTGTCGGGCTGAGGGTCGACGTCAGCGAGATCAAGAACCGCGAGCTCGAGGTCGATCGTGCGCGGGCGGAGTACCAGGCGCTGGTCGATTCCCTGTCGGACATGGTGGTGAAGATCGACATCGACAGCGGCGAATTCACTTTTGCGAGCGCCGCCGCCGGCGACCTGATGGGCGTGCCGCCGGAGAAGCTGCTGGGGGTCGACGTCCGGGACTTCATTCATCCCGAGGACGAGCAACTGGTGCTTCCGCTGGTGCGCGCCGAACGGCTGCGGTCCGACAGCGGCGTGCGCCGCGCGCAATTCCGCATGCGCCGCGCCGACGGCAGCGTCCGCCATGTCGAGGTCGGCTTCCGCAAGATGCCGCAAGAGGCGGGTCGCACGCTGATCACCGGCGTGTTCCGCGACGTCAGCGAGAGCGTTGAGCTGGCGCGGCGGCTCGAGGAGGAGACGACGCGGTTGCGCTCGATCGTGGAGTCGAGCGGTGCGCTCGTGCTGCTGACCGATCCCGATCTCAGGATCCTCATGGTCAATCGCGAGTTCCGCACCTTCTGGGGGGTGGGCGACATCGACTTGGTCGGCAGCTCGGTGGTGGACACGATCGGAACCGGTCTGGATCCGAAAGCGCTCGCCAGCTGGCTCGCCGGCGAAAGCACCGAGCCGGTGCGCTACACGCGAATCCGACGCGACGTGCAAGGCCGCCAGCGGCGGCTGAGCGTGACCGGCCGGCCGATCACCGACGCCTCCGGCGTCGTGCGCCAGATCGTCTTCCTGGGCGTCGACGATACCGAGCGGCGCGACGCGGAGCAGGCGCTGTTCGATTCCGAGCGTATGGCGACGGTGGGCGAGATGGCGGCGACCATGGCGCACGAGATCGCCCAGCCGCTGCAGGTCATCAACCTCGCCGCCGGTTCCGCCCAGGACGAGCTGCAACAGGCGGTCGATGCGGGCAGTCCCGCCGATGCCGAATATCTCGCGTCCAAGTTGGCGCGAATCGCGGCGCAGACGGAGCGCGCCAGTCGTATCATCGGTGAACTGCGGTCGTTCGTGCGCGGCACGTCCGACGAGGAGCCGGTCGCCTTCGATCCGGTCGTGGCGGTGAGTGGCGCCGTCGATCTCACGCGCCACGCGCTCGCCCAGATGAAGGTGACGCTCGCCTTGCCCGCGCCCGACAGTCTGCCGCAGGTGATGGGGCACGTCGAAAGGGTCGAGCAGGTGCTCGTCAACCTGATCAACAATACCCGCGATGCCGCAGCACCGACGATCGATTTGAGCGCCGACGTCTTCCAGCGCGACGACCGGTGCTTCGTGCGCATCGTGATCGAGGACGGCGGACCCGGCATCGCCGTCGACGTGCTGCCGCGCCTGTTCGATACGTTCGTCACTACCAAGGCGCGCGGCAAGGGAACCGGCCTCGGCCTGCGCATCTGCCGGCGCATCGTCGAGGAAATGGGCGGTTCCATTTCCGCCACCAACCGTCCGGAAGGCGGGGCGCGTTTCGAGATCCTGCTGCCGGCCGCCACGGGCGCGTCCTGATCCGGCATGACGATGCTCACCGCCAGCCTGCCGATGTACAATCTGCCCGAGATGCGGCCCCAGAATACCGCCTTCTGGGAGGCCCTCGCGGACGAGCTGCGCCGCGACGGTCGCAGCGACCTGCCGGCGGGCCTGGGCTTCGCGGGCGGCCCGGTTCCCGACCTGATCGAGAAGAACGTCTTCTTCACGCAGACCTGCGGCTACCCGCTGCAAACCATCTATCGCGGCCAGTATCGCCTACTGGGCGTGCCGAGTTACGATGCACCGGGCTGCCGCCCTGCGAAGCACTGCGCCTTCATCCTGGTGCACAAGGATTCGTCCTACGAGAAGCCCGAGGACCTGAAGGGCACGGTCTTCGCCCTCAACAGCCGTCACTCCAATTCCGGCATGAACCTGCCGCGGCTGCTGTTCGCCCGGCTTGCCGGCGGCAAGCCGTTCTTCAAGTCGGTCGTCGAGACCGGCGCGCATCCCGTCAGCATCGCGCGCGTGGCCGCGGGCGAACTGGATTGCGCGTCCATCGACTGCATGACCTACGCCTTCTTCAAGGATCATCGTCCCGAGGTCGTGGCCTCGCTGCGGGTCCTCGCCGAGACACCTGAAAGCCCGGCCATTCCCTTTGTCACGTCGATCGCGACGCCGGAGGAGGAAGCCAAGCGTCTGCAGGCGGCACTCTTCCGCCTCGCTGCCGATCCCGCCCGCCGCCCCGTGCTCGATGGTCTGCGGTTGCGCACCATTACTATGCCGGACCCCGCCGCCTACGCAGGCCTGCTCGACTACGAGCGCCAGGCCGCAGAGCTCGGCTACCCGGAGCTGGTTTGAGCATGGATCGCTTCGATCTTGGCGCCCACACACGGAAGATCAGGACGACGTCTGCAGAGGCGCAACGCTGGTTCGATCTCGGCCTCAACTGGTGCTTCGGCTTCAACCAGGAAGAGGGCGTGAAGTGCTTCCACAAGGCGCTGGAGTTCGATCCGAAGTGCGTGATGGCGCACTGGGGCATCGCCTACGGCTCGGGCCCCTTCTACAATCTCACCTGGCGCGACTTCGGCAAGGCCGAGGCCGATCGCTTTTCAAAGGTGGCATACGAGCATCTTCAGATCGCGCTCGCACTGACAGAGGGCGCGGAGGACGCAGAGCGTCATCTGGTCGAGGCGCTGGCGAAGCGTTTCCAGCAGCCGCACGGGGTTGAACCCGAACAGTTCGACAAATGGGACGACGACTACGCCGCCGCGATGCGCCGGGTGCATCTTCTTTTTCCCGACGACCACGACATCATGGCGCTACTGGTCGAGGCACTGATCACCCGCACGCCACGCCGCCTGTGGGATATGAAGACCGGCCTCCCGGGCCGCAATGCCGACACGCTGGAAGCCGTGGCGCTCTGCGAGCGCTCGATGGCTATGACGGATGCGGCAGGGCAACGGCCGCATCTCGCGATCCTGCACCTGCACATCCATGTGATGGAAATGTCGAACCATCCCGAGGCGGCGATGAGTTCGGCCGACCGTCTCGCGACGCTGGCGCCCGACGCCGGCCACCTCAACCACATGCCAGGGCACATTTACGCGCTGTGCGGCGACTACGAGAAGGCCAAGATCGTGAGCGAGCGCTCGATCGCGGCCGACGACATGTATGCCGACTATGCGGGCTCGTACAACTTCTACGTGACAGCGCGCGGGCACGACCTGCACCTGATGATCCATACCTGCATGTTCCTGGGTCAGTATTTCCCCGCACTCGCGGCGGCCGACAAGATCCGCAGGATCATGACGCACGACATCCTCACCATGAAGGATCGTCCCAAGCTCGTCATGACGACGGAGGCCTATTACGGCATGCGCACTCATGTGCAGGTTCGGTTCGGGCGCTGGCAGGAAATCATCGACCAGCCGCCGCCCGGCGATCCCGCGATCTTCAGGGTCTCGACGCCCATGCACCATTACGCGCGTGGCATCGCCTACGCGACGCTGAAGGATCCCGTCGCGGCCGACCGAGAGCGCGCGCTGTTCCGCGAGGCCGTGGCCCGCATGCCGCCGGAGCAGAAATTCCTGGGCAATTTCGCGCGCAACACGCTGGCGGTGGGTGAAGCGATGCTCGACGGCGAGGTCGAGTATCACCGGGGCAACTATGAGCAGGCCTATGCCCATCTGCGCGAGGCGGTGCATCGCGACGACAATCTCTTCTACACCGAGCCGTGGGCGTGGATGCATCCGCCGCGCCACGCGCTTGCGGCACTCCTGATGGAGCAGGGGCACTACGAGGAGGCCGAGGGCGTCTATCGCGACGATCTCGGCATGAGCAACCGCATCCAGCGCACGACCCAGCATCCCGACAATGTCTGGTCGCTGCATGGGCTGGTCGAATGCCTGCAGCGGCGCGGCGAGACGAAGGAGTTGCCGGCGCTCGAAGCCAAGCTCGCCACGGCGCTGGCCAAGGTCGACGTGCCGATCACCTCCTCGTGCATGTGCCGGACCAAGGTCTATCAGGCCGCTGCCCAGCCCAAGGACTGCTGCGCGTCATAGAACGCCCGGCGCATATCCGGCGGCTGATGCTGTTCTTCGCGACGGTGTTCGTCGTCGAAGGCATCGGGCAGGGCCGGGTCGGCATCGTCTTTCAGCCGATCAGCTTCTACCTGAAGGAGATCGGCTGGACGCCGCTCGACGTCACGGCTTACCTGGCGCTGCTCAACTTCCCCTGGGTGATCAAGCCCGTCTTCGGCCTGGTCTCCGACTTCGTGCCGCTGCTCGGCTATCGGCGCAAAAGCTACCTCGTCATTGCGAGCCTCGTCGCCGCGGTCTCCTTCGCCTGGATCAGCCGGCTGAACGACCCGGCCCAGATCGCACCGCTCTTCCTGCTCACCGCCTACGCGATGGCCACGGCGAGCACGCTTTGCGGCGCGCTGCTGGCCGAGAATGGGCAAAAGTTCGGCCTCAGCAACGCCTTCGTGAGCCAACAGTGGCTGTGGTTCTACATCGCCGTCATGGCGAGTTCTCTGGCCGGCGGCGTACTCATCGAGCACTTGGGCGCCCGGGAGGCCTTTCAGGCTTCCGCGGCGATCGCCGCGATCGCGCCGGTGGCGATGCTGCTGGCCACGCTCTACCTGCTCGATGAAGAGAAGACGCCGATCAATCGGACGGAGTTGCTGCGGACGCTCCGGAGCACGATCACGGCCCTGACCTCGCGGCGGCTTTACCTGGCCGCGGCGTTCCTGTTCCTGTACGCCTTCGCGCCCGGCTTCGGCACGCCGCTCTACTACACGTTGACCGACGGACTGAAATTCTCACAGTCCTACATCGGCATCCTGGGCTCGATCGCATCGGCCGGATGGATTGCGGGGGCTCTGATCCATCGCTTCCTGCTGCGATCGATGAGCACGCAGCGCCAGCTCTATCTCAGCATCGTCTTGGGCACGCTGTCGGCCGCCTCGTTCCTGCTGCTGAACGGAGAGGTGTCAGCGGCGATCGTGAACTTCGCCAACGGTATCGCGCTCATGATCGCGACCATCTCGATGCTCACCCTCGCCGCGGACTTCTGTCCGAGCCGCGCGGAGGGGTTCGCCTTCGCCGGACTGATGTCGGTCATGAACCTGGCGGACGTCTTTTCCGCCAACGTCGGCGCCTTCCTCTACGACAAGGTCTTCGACAACCAATTGGCGCCGCTCATCGTCGTCTCGGCGGCCACGACGGCGGTCTGTGTCGTCCTGATCCCGCCGCTCAGGCTGCCGCGCTGAGCGTCAGGCGACGACGCGTGTGATCGCCTTGTCGAGCAGGGAGAGACCCTCGTCGAGTTCCTCGTCCGTGACGATCAGCGGCGGAGCGATCCGCATCGTGCCGCCCGACGTGCCGGAGCGCACGATGTTGGCGGCCAGGCCCACGTCCAGCGAGGCCTCGGTGACGGCGTTGGAGATGCCGGTGGCGTCGCGCCCGCCGACCGCCGTGAATTCGAGCCCGCGCAGCAGCCCGCGGCCGCGCACGTCGCCGATGCAGGCATGGCGCTGCTTCAGCCGCAGCAGGCCCTGGGCAAGCTTATCGCCGGCCACACGCGCGCGCTCGATCAGCTTGTCGCGTTTCACGATCTCCAGGACTTTCAGCCCGACGGCCGCCGGCAGCGGATCGTTCACGTGCGTGGTGTAGAAGAAAAAATTCCGTTCGTCGGCGACCTTGGCCACGCGGTCGGTGGTCATCACCGCCGACAGTGCCATGCCCGCGCCCAGGGTCTTGGAGAGCGTGAGGATGTCCGGGACGACGCCGTCGCGCTGGAAGGCGAACATGGTGCCGGTGCGGCCGAGGCCGGTTTGCGCCTCGTCGAGGATCAGCAGCATGCCGCGCCGTTCGCAATGCTCCTTCAAGGCCGCGAGATAGCCTTCAGGCAGATCGATCACGCCGCCGCTCGACAGGATCGGCTCGCCGATGAAGGCCGCGAGATTGCCAGTGCACTGGGCGTCGATCTGCTCGAAGGCGTCGTCGAGTTCCTGCTTCCAGCTCACGCCCGCGAAGCGCGGCTTGAAGGCGTTCGGCGCGGGGATGGCGTAGTAGCCCGGCGCCAGCGGGCCGACGCCCTGGCGTCCCACCTTGAAGGTCGCCGCGGCCGATCCCGCCGTGACGCCGTGATAGGACTTGGTGAAGGTCACGATCTCCCACTTGCCGGTAACGGTCTTGGCGAGCTTGATCGCGCACTCGTTGGCCTCGCCTCCGGTCGACAAGAACATCGTCTTGGAAAGCTCGGGCTGCTCGGCCGAGAGCTGCTCGGCCAGCGCCACCACCGGCTCGGAGATCATCGCCGAGAAAAGGTGGTCGAGCGTGCCCGAGGCCTGCTTCACCGTGGCGTGAATTTCAGGATGCGAGTGGCCCAGGATCGAGCTCATCTGGCCCGAGGTGAAGTCGAGCATCTTGTTGCCGCCGGCGTCGTAGAGCCAGCAGCCCTCGGCCCGCACCGGCACGAAGCGCGCGAAGTCGCAGCCATAGTGGAGAAGGTGGCGGTTGGCGCGTTCGTGGATCATGAACACCTCGTGGTTACGCGCACTCACCTTTGCACATGGACGCACAACAGACCACAATCGGCCGATGATGACCGACGATGAACTGAGAGACTTGCGCGACATTGCCGGGACGATGATTCCCGCAAATGCCGGGCGTAATTTGCCCGGCGCCGACGATCCCGCCATCCAGGCGGACATCGTGAAGACCGTCGGGCGCGACCTTCCCCGGGTGAAGGAAGCGATCGCTGCCATCGCCGCGAAATCGGATGGCACCTTTGCCAGCCTCGACGTCGACCGCCGCGAGGCGCTGATCAACGAATACTTCGCGGGCAAGAGCGCGCCGGCCGCCACCCTGGGACGCGTGATCCTGGGTGCCTATTATCGCGACGACCGCGTGCTGACCGCCCTGGGCTGGGAACCGCGGGCGCCGTTCCCCAAGGGCTTCACCGTGGAGCAGGGCGACTGGTCGCTGCTCGATGCCGTGCGCAACCGTCCGCAGTTGTGGCGCGATGACCGCTAACGAAAAGGTCGACGTCCTGATCGTCGGTGCCGGCGCCTCGGGCGCGGCCGTGGCGTGGAGCCTTGCCGAGACCAAGATGCGCATCCTCTGCCTGGAGCAGGGCGACTGGATCAAGTCGACCGAGTTTCCGACCAACGGGCGCGACTGGGAAGCCCGGCGCTATACCGACTTCGCGATCAGCCCCAATCACCGCGGGCGGGACACCGACTATCCGGTCAACGACGACGCCTCGATCATGAAGGTCGCGAATTTCAACGGCGTCGGCGGCGGCACGGTCATCTACACCGCGCACTGGCCGCGCATGCACCCGTCGGACTTCAAGGTGAAGTCGCTCGATGGCGTGGCCGACGACTGGCCGGTCGACTATTGGGCGCTCGAGAAATTCTTCGAGGAGAACGACCGCATGATGGGCGTCTCGGGCCTGGCGGGCGACCCCGGCGTGCCGCCGCGCCATCCGCCAATGCCGCCGATCCCGATGGGCAAGACGGGCACGAAGTACGCGCAGGCGATGAACAAGCTCGGCTGGCACTGGTGGCCGTCCGACACGACCATCGCCACGAGGGAATACGAAGGCCGAGCCGCCTGCATCAATCTCGGCCACTGCACGCCGGGCTGCGCGCAGGGTGCCAAGGCGAGCACCGATCTTACCTACTGGCCGCTCGCGATCCGCGCCGGCGTCGAGCTGCGCACGCGCTGCCGGGTGCGCGAGATCACGACCGGCCCCGACGGCATGGCGACCGGCGTCGTCTACTACGATGCGCAGGGCGTCGAGCAGTTCCAGCCCGCCGAAGTCGTGATCGTGGCCTGCAACGGCGTCGGCACGCCGCGCCTGTTGCTGAACTCGGCGTCGGGGAAATTCCCCAACGGCCTCGCCAATTCGTCGGACCAGGTCGGCCGCAACCTGATGATGCATCCCTGGCCGATCGTCTCGGGCTATGTCGAGGACATGGTCGACGGCGGGCGCGGCCCCATCACCTGCATGTGGAGCAAGGAATTCTACGAGACCGACCCGAAGCGCGACTTCGTTCGCGGCTACACGCTCCAGCTCGGACGCGGCACTGGTCCCGCGACCCAGGCGATCGTGGGCGCCGCGGCCGGACACCTGCCGTGGGGGCGCGACCATCATCGCGCCTATCTCGAGCTGCTGGATCACCGGGTCGGCATCGGCGTCGCCTGCGACGACCTGCCGGAAGCACACAATCGGGTGACGATCGATCCGGTGCTGAAGGACAGCAACGGCATCCCCGCGCCACGCGTCGACTACACGATCGGCGAGAATACCCGGCGCATGATGGAGCACGGCATCGCGCGGGCCACGGAGATCCTGGCGGCGGCCGGCGCCAAGCGGATCCATACTTCGCGCACCGAGCTCAACTACCCCGGCCATCTGCTCGGCACGGCGCGCATGGGCAAGGACCCCGAACGCTCCGTGGTGAACGAATGGGGGCGCAGCCACGACGTGAAGAACCTGTTCATCGTGGATGGCAGCGTGTTCGTCACGGGCGGCGGCGTGAATCCGACCTCCACCATCCAGGCCCTGGCGCTCTACATCGCCGACCAGATGAAGCAGCGGCTGGCGAACCTGTTCGACTAGGCTGGCGGACGAACCAGGCCGAAATGGTCGCGCAGCGTCTCGCCTTCGTAGGCGGTGCGGAACAGCCCGCGCTTCTGTAGCAGCGGAATGACCTCGGCCACGAACACGTCGAGCATGGCGGGCAGCACCGGCGGCATGACGTTGAAGCCGTCGGCAGCGCCGTCGTTGAACCAGTCCTCGATGAGGTCGGCGATCTGTTCGGGCGTCCCGGCCGTCGTGAAATGCCCACGGGCGCCCGCGAGGTAGGCCAGCAACTGGCGGAGCGTCGTCTTTTCGCGGCGCACGAGCCCCACGATCACTTCGGTCCGGCTGCGCGCGGCTTCGACCTTGCTGGGATCCGGGAAGTCCTCCGGCGTCAGCGGCCGGTCGAGCGGCAGGTGCGAGAAATCGTGCCCGCCGAAACGCCCCGAGAGCCGCTTGCGCCCGACCTCCGGATCGGTGAGCTCGTTGAGCTCGCGCGCGATGCGCTTGGCCTCGGCTTCGGTCGAGGCGATGACAGGGCTGAGGCCGGGCAGGATCAACGCCTGGTCGGCGGCGCGCCCCTCGGCTTTCACCAGTGATTTGAGATCGGCGTAGAAGGCCTGGGCCGTCGCCTTCTCCATCTGCGCGGTGAATACGGCCTCGGCATGACGGGCGGCGAAGCGGCGGCCGGTGTCGGAGGAGCCCGCCTGCACGAACACCGGCCGTCCCTGCGGCGAACGCGGCACGTTGAGCGGGCCGGCGACGCGGTAGTGCGTGCCTACATGGTCGATGGCGCGGATCTTCTCCGCATGCGCGTACTGCCCGCCCGCGCGATCGTCGATGACGGCATCGTCGGCCCAGCTGTCCCACAGCGCCGTGACGACCTTCACGAACTCCTCGGCGCGCTCGTAGCGGTCGGCGTGGCTGACCTGGCTGGTGCCGCTGTAGTTGCGCGCGGCGCCGGCGGCCCACGAGGTGACGATGTTCCAGCCGATGCGGCCGCCGCTCATGTGGTCGAGCGAGGCGAACTGCCGCGCGAGATTGTACGGCTCGGTGTAGGTGGTGGAGGCTGTGGCGATCAGGCCGATGCGGCTGGTTGAGACGGAGAGTGCGCCCAGGGTCGTGACCGGTTCCAGCCAGCTCCGGCCGGCGTGCGCCACGTCCTCGCCCAGGGTGAGCTGGTCGGCGAGGAAGATCGAATCGAACAGGCCGGCCTCGGCCTTGCGCGCCACGTCCTGGTAGTAGCGGATGTCGGTCAGCGCGAGCGGCGACGCGGCCGGATGCCGCCACGACGCTTCGTGATGCCCCCGGCTCTGGATGAACAGATTGAGGTGGAGCCGGCGGGTCATGCTGTGACCTAGAAGGCTTTCTTGCTGCCTGGACGATGCTTGTTGCTGGGCGCGAAACCCGAGCGCCTGGCCTCGCGCGGATCGCGCACCCAGACCTCGCGGTTGGGATGGAGGCCGCCGCCACGGATCGCGGGCACCGCGCTGAAGCGCGCGCGATGCAGCAGGCGGGTGTCGGCCACGCCGCAGTTGGGATGCAGCCCGCCGTTGGCCGCGACCACCTTGTCCCACGCCGCCTTGCGCCTGGCATTGATGGCAGGATCCAGCAGCGGCGTGCAGTTCAGCTCGTTCTTGTTGAGGTCGGCCACGATCTCGTCGCCATCCTCGATCAGCCCGATGGGACCGCCCAGCGCCGCCTCGGGGCCGACGTGACCGATCACCAGGCCGACCGAGCCGCCGGAGAAGCGTGCATCGGTCATCAGCGCGATGACGATGTTGCGTTCGCGGCAGAGTGTCGTGATGCGCGACGTCGGGTCGAGCATTTCCGGCATGCCGGGCGCGCCGACCGGGCCCTCGTAGCGCACGATCACGATGTCGTTGTTCTGGAATTTTTCAGGCGCCTTCTCGAGTGCGTCGAGCAATGCCTGCTCGCCTTCGAACACGCGCGCCTTGCCGCGGAAGATGTTGTTCTCGAGCCCGCCCTCGACGCCCGCGAGCTTCAGGATCGCCGAGAAATCCGGCGAGAGGTTGCCGCCCAGCATGCGCAGGCCGCCGGTCGGCTTGTAGGGCTTCTCGACGGGATGGACGACCTTGCCGTCGGCCTTCTTGCTGCCGAGGCGCGCGACCTGGGCCGCGAGCGTCTCGCCGGTGCAGGTCATCACGTCGCCGTTCAGAAGGCCCGCCTCCAGCAGCTCGCGCACGATCACCTGCACGCCGCCGATGTTGTCGATATCGACCATGGAGTACTTGCCGTAGGGGCGCGCATCGGTCAGCACCGGCACGACATGCTGGGAGAGGTGATTGAACTCCTCCGGCGTCATGACGTCCTTCCAGAAGTCGGCGAAGCCCGCGGCGCGCGCGATCTCGGGCGTGTGCAGAACGACGTTGGTCGAGCCGCCGATCGCCATGGACACGATCACGGCGTTGCGGATCGAATCGCGCACCACGATATCGCGCGGCTTCAGGTCCTTGGCGATCAGGTTCGCGAGATGGCCGACCAGTTCGGCGGCGAACTCGTTGGTGCGGCGCGGATCGTCCGACGGCGGCGCTACCATGTGCAGCGGCTGCATGCCGACCACGCCGATGAAGGTCTGCATGGTGTTGTAGGTGAACATGCCGCCGCAGCTGCCGATGCCGGGGCAGGCGTGCGCGGCGATGTGGTGGCGGAACGCTTCGTCGGGATTGCCCGCGACCTGGTAGGCGCTCACGATGTCGAGCGCCTCGCCCGTCTTGGGGTCGTGGCCCGGATGGATCGGGCCGTCGGACATGATGATCGACGGAAGGTTGTGCTCGAGCAGGGCCGCAAGCGTGCCGACCGGCGGCTTGTCGCAGGCCACGACCGCGATCGTGCCGGCGAGGCCGGTGGCGCTGAGATGCTCGCAGAGCGAATCGTTGGTGACTTCGCGGCCGATCAGCGAGTAGCGCATCTCGCGCGTGCCGTTGCGAATGCCGTCGGAGGTGGCGATCGTGTACTCCGGCTGCACCAGGCGGAGCTTCATCTGCCCCGGCCCCTCGCCGACCTTGCTCTTCAGCTGGGCATGGATGGCATCGACCTTGGACATGACGCCCAGGTAGCACTGGCTGTCGCCCTTGGTGCCGATGACGCCGACCGACGGCTCATGGATGAGGTCCGGATTGGTGCCGAGCGCGCGCGCCACGCCGATGGTTTGGGCCGAACGGCCAGGATGCCGGTCGATCAGAACAGAACGCGATTTCATCAGGCCGCCCCTCGGAATAGGCAAGGTGAGTGTCAACTGTCGGTAAAACGCAGACTAGCGCGTACATTATAGTCGGGCGTTCGTCGATTCGAGATGGCTTTCGCAGGTCGAGGCTTCAAAATGGCCGCAGGAACAGGGTGAAAAAATGAGCGGAGTGGGTGCTGCAAAGACCGCGGAGATCGCCGCACGCGTGGAGGCGTTCGTTCGCGACGTCGTGGTGCCGTATGAAAAGGATCCGCGCTGCGGCGATCATGGGCCGAGCGACGCGCTGGTGGCGGAACTGCGCGAGAAGGCGCGCGCGGCGGGCGTGCTGACGCCGCACATCCTCCCCGACGGCAGCCATCTCTCCCAGCGCGAGACCGCGACCGTCCTGAAGGCGTCGGGGCTGTCGATCCTGGGACCGGTGGCGGTGAACACGATGGCGCCGGACGAAGGCAACATGTACCTGCTGGGCAAGGTCGGCAGCCCGGAGATGAAGGAACGCTTCCTGAAGCCGATGGTCGAGGGGCGCGCGCGCTCGGCCTTCTTCATGACCGAGCCCGCGGGCGAGGGCGGCGCCGGCTCCGATCCCTCGATGATGCAGACGACGGCGGTGCAGGACGGCAATCACTGGGTGATCAACGGCCGCAAGACGTTCATCACCGGCGCGCACGGCGCCAAGGTCGGCATCGTGATGGCCAAGTCCAAGGACGGGGCCTGCATGTTCGTGGTCGACCTGCCCGATCCCGCGATCCGCATCGACCGCGTGCTCGAGACCATCGACAGTTCGATGCCGGGCGGCCACTCGGTCGTGACGATCGACAATCTGCGCGTGCCGGCCGACCAGATGCTGGGCGAGAGCGGCGCAGGCTTCACCTATGCGCAGGTGCGCCTCAGTCCCGCGCGCCTGTCGCATTGCATGCGCTGGTTCGGCGCCACCAAGCGGGCGCACGAGATCGCCACGGACTATGCCGTGAAGCGCAAGTCGTTCGGCAAGCTGCTGATCGACCATGAAGGCGTGGGCTTCATGCTGGCCGACAACATGATCGACCTGAAGCAGGCCGAGCTGATGATCGACTGGTGCGCCGACGTGCTCGACACCGGCGTGCTCGGCACGGTCGAGAGCTCGATGACCAAGGTCGCCGTGTCGGAAGCGCTGTTCCGCATCGCCGACCGCTGCGTCCAGGTGATGGGCGGCACCGGCGTCTCGCGCGACACGATCGTCGAGCAGGTGTTTCGCGAGATCCGCGCCTTCCGCATCTACGACGGCCCGACCGAGGTCCACAAATGGTCGCTGGCCAAGAAGATCAAGCGCGACGCCCTGAAAGCCTAAAAGATGACGCGGTGTGCACCGAAATCCTGGGACACCTCCGATGCCGATGCCACAAGGGTTTCTCGCGATTTGTACCGGATTCCGCCACCCCCTCCGCGCAAGAATATTGCGCGGTTCTGGGTTTTGGCTGGTAGAGAATCTGCCTTTCATAGCCCTCCCCCGTCTTCGGGGGAGGTGTCGCGTCTTACGCGACGGAGGGGGAGAGCCCCCGCCGAATTGACCACAATTTTCAGATCGTGATCTGAAATCAGAGAGAGTGGCCGTGTTGCTCACCCCCTCCGCCCCGTATGACGGGGGCACCTCCCCCGAAGCCGGGGGGGAAGACAATTGAATGCATCTTCGTCGGATAGACGCTAGGCCTTCGGCCTCTCGTGGTGGGCCGCGATCATGCGGGCCACCGCCATCGTGACCTTCTTGCCCGTCGGGATGTGCAGGAATTCGTTGGGGCCGTGGGCATTCGAATGCGGGCCCAGCACGCCGGTGATCACGAACTGCGTGTTGGGGAATTTTTCGCCCAGCATGCCCATGAACGGGATCGAGCCGCCTTCGCCCATGTAGGCGGCCGGGGCACCGAACGATTCCTGCGACGCCTGCGTCACGGCCTTCTCCAGCCAGGGAGCGAGCTGCGGCGCGTGCCAGCCGGACTGGCCGTCGTTGCCCTTGAACTCGACGACCGCGCCGTTGGGCGAATCGGACTCCAGTGCCTTCTTGACCGCCGCCACGGCGGCCTTGGCCTCGATCGTCGGCGGCAGGCGCAGGCTGAGCTTGGCGGTCGAATACGGCAGCAGCACGTTGCCGCCATTCTCCGGCGTCGGATAGCCGTCCATGCCGATCACCGCGAGCTGCGGCCGCCAGGTGCGGTTCAGCACCAGCTCGGCCTTCTCGTCGGCCATTGGCTGGGTGCCGCCCGCGAACGGGTAGCGGTTGATCACCGTGTCGCCCAGGACGGCGGCGGCGGCCTTGGCCTGCTCGATGCGCTGCGGCGGGATCTGCACATAGAGGTCCTGCAGCCTGATCGCGCCGCTGGTCTCGTCCTCGATGCGCGACAGCAGCTGGCGCATCAGGCGGAACGACGAAGGCACGATGCCCGACGCATCGCCCGAGTGCACGCCCTCGGTCAGGACGCGCACGGTGAGCGTGCCCGAGGCGACGCCGCGCAGCGACGTCGTGAGCCACAGCCGGTCCCAGTCGCCGCAGCCGGAATCGAGGCAGACCACGAGCGAGGGGTTGCCGATGCGGTCGATGAGATGGTCGACGTAGAAGGGCAGGTCGTAGCTGCCCGACTCCTCGCAGGCCTCGATCATGATCACGCAGCGCGCGCGCGGGATGTTCTGTTCCTTGAGCGCGCGCAATGCGGCCAGGCAGCCGTAGATCGCATAGCCATCGTCGGCGCCGCCGCGGCCGTAAAGCTTGTCGTCCTTACGCAGCGGGATCCACGGCCCGTAACCCTCGAACCAGCCCTTCATCTCGGGCTGCTTGTCGAGATGGCCGTAGAGCAGGACGGTGTCTTTGCTGTCGCCCGGCACCTCGATGAAGATGAGCGGCGTGCGGCCGGGCAGGCGCACCACCTCAAGGGTTGCGCCGGGGAACGCCGCGAGCTGCGGCCGCGCCCAGGCTTCCATCAGCTTGACGGCATCCTCCATGTAGCCGTGCTCGACCCACTCAGGATCGAAGGCCGGCGACTTGTTCGGGATGCGGATGTACTCGGTGATCGAGGGCAGGATCGAGTCTTCCCAGAAGGTCTCGACGAAGCTCTTGAGGCGCTGTGTGTCCATGCGCCGACTCTAGCGCGGTGGCGGGCGCGGTCCAATGAAAGTAGTCTTTGGCGGCAATGTTGGGAGTGAAGGGGTGCGATGCCGGTTGAAGTAATCGATACGCTTGTCGTGGGCGCGGGGCAGGCGGGCATCGCCATGAGCGAGCATCTCGGCAAGGCGGGCATTCCCCATCTCGTCCTCGAACGCCACCGCATCGCCGAGCGCTGGCGCTCCGAGCGCTGGGACTCGCTGGTCGCCAACGGTCCCGCCTGGCACGACCGCTTTCCGGGCATGGCGTTTCCCGGCGCGCATCCCGACGATTTCGTGCCGAAGGAAAAAGTCGCCGACTATTTCGTGGCCTACTCGGAGATGATCAAGGCGCCCATCCGCACCGGCGTCGAGGTGCAGAGGGCCACGCGGCTGGCGGGCCGTCCCGGCTTTCGCGTCGAGACGTCGAAGGGCACGATCGAGGCGCGGAGCCTGGTCGTGGCGACCGGCGCCTTTCATCACCCGGTGATCCCCGATCTGGTGCCGCGCGACGCCGGCGTGAAGCAGATCCACTCGAACGAGTACCGCAATCCGGCGCAGTTGCCGGAGGGGGCCGTGCTGGTCGTGGGCGCGGGCTCGTCGGGCGGACAGATCGCCGACGAACTGCTGCGCGCGGGCCGGCGCGTCTATCTCTCGGTCGGTCCGCACGCGCGGCCGCCGCGCGCCTATCGCGGGCGTGACTATTGCTGGTGGCTGGGCGTGCTGGGCAAGTGGGACATCGCAGCACCCACGCCGGGCGCCCAGCACATCACCATCTCGGTGAGCGGGGCGAACGGCGGACACACGGTCGAGTTCAGGCGCTACGCCGAGCGGGGAATGACCCTGCTGGGCATGACCAAGGCCTACAAGAACGGCACCATGACTTTCGCCTCCGACCTCGCGGAAAACCTCAAGCGGGGCGACGCCGATTATCTGTCGGTGCTGGACGAGGCCGACGCCTTTGCCGAGCGCAACGGTATCGAGTTACCGCACGAACCTGAAGCGCGCGTGATTGCTCCCGACCCGGCCTGTGTCACCGATCCGATCCTCGAGCTGGACCTCAAGGACGCCGGCATCACCACGATCGTCTGGGCCACGGGTTATGCCTTCGATTACGGCTGGCTGGAGGTCGGCGCGTTCGACGAGACCGGCAAGCCGAAGCACCAGCGCGGCGTGTCGACCGAACCCGGACTCTATTTCCTGGGACTGCCGTGGCAGTCGCGCCGCGGCTCGAGCTTCATCTGGGGCGTCTGGCATGATGCGCGCTATCTCGCGGACCAGATCTCGATCCAGCGCTCGTACCGGGAGTACAACGAGTCCGTCAGCCGCGGAGCACGATAGATGGCGCACCAGAGAATCCGGGAGTTCAATTCGAAGGACACCTATCCCGAGCAGAAGCTCGACAACGACTTCTGCCAGGCGGTGGTCACGCGCGGCGGCAGGACCGTCTGGCTGCGCGGTCAGTGCCCGCAGAACCTCGACGACGCTGTCAATCTCAAGAGCCACGATCCCGCCGAGCAGACGCACAAGGTGATGCAGAACATCAAGCAGCTGATCGAGGAAGCCGGCGGCAAGATGGAGCATCTGGTGAAGGTCGTGGTCTACATCACCGACGTTCGCCATCGCGAGGCGGTCTATCGCACCATGGGCGAATACATCAAGGGCGTGCATCCGGTCTCGACCGGCCTCGTGGTCCAGGCCCTCGCGCGTCCCGAGTGGCTCGTCGAGATCGACGGCACCGCGGTCATACCGGACTGAAGTCGGAAACGCACAACTGTTTGTCCAGGAACCTTTGTCATCCCGAGCGCAGCGAGGGATCTTTAGTCAGTGGAAGGTAAGGATCTCTCGCTGCGCTCGGGATGACAATCAGAGCCTTAGCCCGCGAGGATGCCCTCGACGATCTGCTGCACGTCGAAAGCCTCCGCGAGCGTCGCGAGGTGGTGCGGCTCGCCGCGCGCGAGTCTCACCACGCCTTCCAGTTGCCGCTTGAGTGCCAGCGGCCGCGCCTGCGTGTTGGGGAGCGCTTCGGGCGAGCGTTGCCAGGAGCCGTCGGGCCGGCGCCGCTCGGCGATCGACCAGTCGCAGAGGCGCACGGCGCCCTTGTCGCCTTCCAGCATCCAGATGTTGTGATCGTCCTTCGGCGTCTGGCCGACGGCGCCCGTGAGCGTCAGGGGCACCGTGCCGGCGCGCAGGGTGGCCGCGATGCGGCGCTCGGACTTGCCGTCGTCCGGGAAAGACGCGCTGCCCTTCAGTTCTCCCAAGGCGCCGCCCAGGCGTCGGGAGAGAAAGAGGAAATGCGAGACGACCTCGCGCGTGAAGCCGCCCTGCGCGGGCTTGTCGAGCCAGCCGGCAGCATCCGCCTGCCACGAGCGCGGCCAGGTGGCGAAGGCCACTTCGATCTCGATGCGTCGCGGCGTGCCGATCTCGCCCGCGTCGATCCAGCTCCGGATCTCCGCCACGGCGGGAGAGGAGGCGAAGGGAAAGTTGATGGCGCCCCGGCTGCCGGCTTCGGCCACGAAGGCACGCGAATCGGCGACATCGACGGCCAGCGGCTTCTCGCCGAAGAAGCTCTTGCCCGCCGCGAGAGCGGCGCGGGCGTGACCGAGATGCGAGGCGGGAGGCGAGGCCACATAGACGCAGTCGCTTGCGGCGATGATCGCGGCCGCATCGGCAAGGCGCGGCACCTGCGGAAAGGCCTTGGCCATGCGCTGCATTGCGGCCGGCGCGGGATCCCAGATGCCGCAGACATGCAGCAGGTCGGGATCCTGCTGGAGAATGGCCGTGAGCAACCGCTCGCCCATGATGCCGGCACCGATGATGCCGATCGCAACGCTACCCTTTGGCATGAACGTTCTGTCCTCTACTCGAGCTTGATGTTGGCTTTGCGAATGACCTCGACGTAGCGGGCGGTGTCCTCCGCCAGCACGCGCGAGAACTCCGCCGACGAGGTCGCGACGACGATCAAGCCGATGTCCGTCAGCCGTTGCACGACTTCCGGCCGCCGCACGGCTGCACGATATGCTTCTTCGATCCGCGCCTTGATGGGCGCGGGCGTGTCGGACCTCATCGCGATGCCGAAATCGTTGCTGGCGCGGACGTTGGGATAGCCCACTTCCCTGAAGGTCGGAATGTCGGGGAACTCCGGCATCCGCTCGGTGTGGCTGAGGGCGAGGCCACGGACCTGGCCGGAGAGGATGTACTGCCGCACATCCGTCACGCCCAGCACCGACATCTGCAGGCGCTGCTCCAGCAAGTCGGCGACGATCGCGGGCGTGGCGCGATAGGGGACGTGCGCCAGGTCGACGCCCGCGTCCATCTTGAAGAGCTCGCCGCCCAGATGCACCGACGTGCCGATGCCCGAACTGCCGTAGGACCATTTGCCCGGCCGCGCCTTGGCGGCCGCCACGAACTCGGCGATCGTCTTGATGCCGAGCTGGCTGGGCACGCACAGGATGGTGGGCCCGATGGTGAGCCGCGACAGCGGCGTGAAGGCGTCCATGGTGAAGGGAAGGTTGGGCATCAGAAGCGAGATGATCGGATAGCTGCTGCCCGTGAACATCAGCGTGTAGCCGTCGGCCGGCGCCGAAGCGACATAGGCCATCGCCACCGTGCCGGTGGCGCCCGCGCGATTCTCGACCACGACCGACTGGCCGAGCTGCTCCGACACGATCGGGGCCAGCAGCCGCGACAGCACGTCCATCGACCCGCCGGCGCCGAACGGCATCACGACGCGGATCGGCTTGCTGGGCCACGGGTCTGCCGCGCGCGCGCCGGAGCGCGGTATGCTCGCCGCCGCGAAGCCGGCGCCCGCGAGCAGCTTCCGCCGCGTCAGTCTCTTGAGCATCGTTTGGTCTCCCCGGACGGCTTGAAGATCGCCTTGGGCGGGAACGATACTCTCATCCCGCTCGATCAAATAGTGTGCCTTCATGCCGTCAAACGTCCTCGACCGCTTTCGTCTCTCGAACCGCACCGCCCTCGTCACCGGTGCCCGCCGCGAAATTGGCCGGGCGATTGCGCTGGCGCTGGCGGAAGCCGGTGCGCGGCTCGCGATCCATCACGCCGATACGGCCGAGGAGCGGACGGATGCGGACGCCGTGGTACGCGAGATCGAGCAGGGCGGCGGAACGGCGCGCGCCTTTTGCCAGGACTTCGCCCTGGATGACGCGGGGCACCTCCTGGCGGCCGCAGTCTCCGCCTGGTCGCCGGTCGATATCCTGGTCCTCAATGCCTCGATCGAACTGCCGGAGGCCTATCACGCGATCGATCGCAAGCGGTTCGACAGGCAGATCGCCGTCAACCTGCGCAGTCCGCTCGAGCTGTTGCAGGATCTCGTTCCGCCCATGGGCACGCGCGGCTGGGGCCGTGTCGTGACCATCGGCAGCGTCCAGCAAGTAAGGCCGCATCCGCAGATGATGGTCTATGCCGGAACCAAGGCCGCGCAATTGAACTGGGCGTGGAATCTCGCGCGGCAGTTCGGCGGCCAGGGCGTGACGGTGAACAATCTCGCGCCGGGCGCGATCCTCACGGCGCGCAACCGCGCGCAGATGGCAACGGAAGGCGAGGCGTTGGTCCAGCGCATTCCGGCCGGCCGGCTCGGCCAACCCGACGATCTCGCGGGCGCCGCCTTGCTGCTGTGTTCCGATGCCGGCGCCTATATCAACGGCGTCAATCTCTACGTCGATGGCGGCCGCGCGATCGCGTAGCACGACGATGACTGGCACGTCTTCTGCACGGCGTGAAAATAGATATCTATGATGAAATGACCTAGAAATGGGTCGGTCGGGGACGGGAGGATTGCGATGGCAGACTTGATGAGGCGATCCCTTCTGGCGGGCACCGCCGGCCTTGCTCTCCAATCGCTCGGCGCGTCCGAGGTCCTGGCGCAGGGGACGCCGCGCCGCGGCGGCACCTTGCGCATTTCGGTCGACCAGGCGGCGAGCGTGATCCATCCGCTGCGCACCCGGGTCAATCCCGAGCACATGATCGCCGAGCTCTGCTACAGCAACCTCACGACGCTCACGACCGGGATGGCGCCGCTGCCCGACCTCGCGCTCTCGTGGTCGGCCAATGCCGACTTCACCGAATGGACATTCAAGCTGCGCCCGGGCGTGAAGTTCAGCGACGGTTCGCCCTGTACGGCCAAGGATGTCGCGGCGACCTATGTCGCGATCCTGGATCCCAAGACGGCATCGCCCGCGCGGGCGATCGTCTCGATGATCAAGGAGCCGGTCGCCGTCGACGATGAGACGGTGCTGTTTCGCCTCAACACCGCCTATGCCGACCTGCCGGCGACGGCGGCGGTGTTCGGCACGCGCATCATTCCGGCCGCCATCGCCACGGGCGACCTCGCCAGGCTGTCGCGCGAGTCGGTCGGCACGGGCCCGTTCAAGCTCGCGACCTACGAACCCGACCGGCTGATCGTGCTCGAGCGCAATCCACACTACTTCATTCCCGAGCAGCCCTATCTCGACCGTGTCGAGATACGCGTCTATCCCGACAGCTCCGCGGAGACGTCCGCGCTCCTGTCCGGCGACAACGACCTGATGGCGATCACGGCCCAGAGCGAGTTCGGCCGGCTGAAGAACGTGCGCGGCGTCGACGCCCTGCAGGTGCCGTCGGGCCAGTTCCTCAACATCAACATGGGCTGCGACGCCAAGCCGTTCAACGACCTGCGCGTGCGCAAGGCGCTGTCGCTCTGCGTCGATCGCGACGCCCTGGTCGGCTTCGTGGCGCTCGACGCCGGCAAGCCCGGCGACGACGTGCCGGTGAACTCGATCTATCGCTACTTCAAGAAGGAGCCGGCCAAGAAGGTCGACATCGCGCAGGCGAAGAAGCTGCTGGCCGAGGCGGGATATCCCGACGGCATCGACCTCACGCTGATCGCGTCCGACAATCCCGGCACGCGCACCCAGCTGGCTGTCGCCGTCCGCGAGATGGCCAAGCCTGCGGGCTTCCGGATCACCGTGCAGACCATGCCGCACGCGGCCTATCTCGACCAGGTGTGGAAGAAGGGATCGTTCTATATCGGCTTCTACAACACCCAGCAGACGGTCGATGGCGTGTTCTCGCTGCTCTACACCTCCAACGCGGCGTGGAACGAGACGCGCTGGAACAATGCCGCGTTCGATGCGCTGGTGGCGGAAGCGCGGCACACCAGCGACGAGGCCAAGCGCACCGAGATCTACGGCAAGGCGCAGGACATGATGTATGCCGAGACGCCCTCCATCATCCCGCTCTTCTTCGATCTCCTGGCCGGCAAGCGCTCCTACGTGAAGGGCTATGCGCTGCATCCGCGTGGCCACATCTATCGCTTCGAGAAGGTCTGGCTCGACGATGGCGCGCCGAAACGTGGATAGAGCGTGACACTCGCCTGGCTGCTGCGGCGTTTCTTCACGGTCCTCTACACGCTGCTGGTCGTCTCGGTCCTGGTGTTCGGGCTGACGCAGATCCTGCCGGCGGACGCGGCGGTGACGCTGCTGGGCGAGAACGCCACCCCCGCGGCGCTGGCGGCGGTGCGCGAGCGGCTGGGCCTGGGCGATCCCGCCTGGCTGCAATACTGGCACTGGCTGTCGGCCCTGCTGCAAGGCGACTTCGGCACCTCGATGCGCACCAGCCAGCCGGTTGGGCCGGCGATGTTCACGGCGCTGGGGCGATCGCTGCTGTTGGGCGGTGCGTCGCTGGTGGTGATGCTGGTGATCGCCGTGCCGCTCGGCATGTGGGCGGCGCTGCGGCGCGGCAAGGCGGCGGACCTGATGTCGAGCCTGGTCTCCTATCTCGGCGTGTCTTTCCCCGAGTTCGTGACGGCGACTCTGCTGCTGATCGTGGTCGCCGACTATTTCCAGCTTCTGCCGGCGACAGGGTACGTCCCGCCGGGCGAAGACCTCGCCGACAGCATTCGCCATCTCATCCTGCCGGTCGTGACCGTGTCGCTGATCATGGTGGCGCATGTCTCGCGCATGGTCCGCTCCGAGACGATCGACGTGCTGAACAGCGACTATATCCGTGCGGCGCGGCTCAAGGGTCTGCCGCCGCGCACCGTGCTGCTGCGCCATGTGCTGCGCAACGCTCTGCTGCCGACCGTCACGATCGTGGCGCTCGATGTGGGCTACCTGCTGGGCGGCATCATCGTGGTCGAGGAGATCTTCGCTATTCCCGGCATCGGGCGGGCGCTGATCGTGGCCATCACCTCGCGCGACCTGCCGTCGATCCAGGCGGGCGCGGTGATCATGGCCGCGACCTATGCCGTGGCCAATACCCTGGCCGACATCGCCTACGTGCTGATCGACCGGCGCATCCGCTATGACTGACGCGCTGCACCGGCTGCTGCGCACGCCGCAGGGCGTGTTGGGTCTTGGGCTGCTGGCGGTGCTCGTGCTGGCGTGCTTGCTGGGCCGGTCGCTCGCCCCTTATTCGCCCGAAGCGATGGATTTCGCCGGCCGCTTCGCGCCGCCCGGCGCGCGGCACTGGTTCGGCGCCGATCAACTGGGCCGCGACGTGTTGAGCCGCCTGCTGGTGGGCGCGAGCTCGACCATTCCGCTCGCGGTCGCCGCCACTTTCTCGGGCGCGCTCGTGGGCGCCTGCGTGGGCACCCTGTCGGCCTATCTCGGCGGGCGCTGGGACGAGGCGATCACCCGCACGATCGATGCGGTCATGGCGATCCCGCATCTCTTGCTGGCGCTGATCCTGGTGAGCACGCTGGGCAAGGGCAGCACGAATGCGGCCCTCGCCATCGCGATCTCGGTGGCCCCCAGCATGGCGCGCGTCACGCGCTCGGTGGCGCTATCGGTGCGCCAGCAGGACTACGTCAAGGCCGCCATCGCGCGCGGCGAGGGCGCGGGCTGGATCGTGCTGCGCGAGATGCTGCCCAACGTGGCCGCGCCCCTGATCATCGAGGCCACGATCCGCGTGGCCTTCGCCGTCATGCTGTTCGCCACGCTCTCCTTCCTGGGCCTCGGCGCCCAGCCGCCAGCCTCGGAATGGGGCCTGATGATCTCGGAGGCGCGGCGCTTCATGCACCAGGCGCCGTGGATACTTGTGGCGCCCGCGCTCGCCATCGCCACCACAGCGATCTGCTTCAACCTTCTGGGCGACGGCCTGCGCGACGCGCTCAACCCGCGGGACGAGCGATGAGCCCCGTTCTCGCCGTTGCCGGCTATTCGCTCGACTACGTCACGCGCGAGGGCACGCAACGCGTGCTCGAGGACGTGACGCTCGCGATCGCGCCGGGCGAGGTGCTGGGACTGGTGGGCGAGTCGGGATCGGGCAAGACCTCGCTGGCCTGGGCGATCATGCGCCATCTGCCGGGCAACGCGCGCGAGGCGGCAGGCGGCAGTCTCCGTCTCGGCGATGTCGACTTGCGCGCGGCGTCGGCCCGGGCACTGGAAACGATCCGCGGCCGGCGCATGAGCATGGTGTTCCAGGATCCCTCGACCGCGCTCAATCCGACGCTGTCGATCGGCCGGCAGGTGAGCGAGGTCCTGGTGCGCCACCGCGGCCTGTCGGAGAAGGACGCGTGGCAGGCCGCGACCGAGGCGCTCGCGCATGTCGACCTGCGCGATCCGGCCGGGCTGATGAAACGCTATCCGCACGAGGCCTCGGGCGGCGAGAAGCAGCGCGTGGTGATCGCCACGGCCTTCGCCTGCCGGCCCGAGCTGATCGTGTTCGACGAGCCGACGACGGCGCTCGACGTCATCACCGGCGCGCGCATCCTCGAGCTGTTCGGCCGCCTGCGGGCGGAAACCGGCGTGTCCGCTCTCTATATCTCCCATGACCTCGCACTGGTGGCGCGCGTCGCCGATCGGGTCGCGATCCTGGAGAAGGGCCGCATCGTCGAGGAAGCGCCGGCCGACCGCATCTTCACCGCGCCGGCGCACCCCTACACGCGCCGCCTGGTGGCTGCCGTGCCGCGGCCCGAGCAGCGGCTGGTGACCGACCAGGTCCGGCCGCGGGAGCTCCTGCGCGGCGAGGGGATCGCCGTACGCTACCGGCGCAAGCGCCTGTTCCGGCTGGCGCCGCCGCCGGCCACCGATCACGTGACGCTCGACATCCGGCGCGGCGAGATCCTGGGCATCGTGGGCGAGTCGGGCTCGGGCAAGTCGTCGATCGCGCGGGCGCTCACGGGGCTCGCCGACTACGAGGGCGACATCGCGCTCGACGGCAGGCGCATCGGCTCGGTGAAGGACATGGATCGTACCTATCGCAAGGCCGTTCAGATCGTGTTCCAGCATCCGGACTCCTCGCTCAACCCGCGCCAGACGGTGGGCGATATTCTCGCCCGGCCGCTGCGTCTCTACGGCGGCGATGTCGCCACGATCCCGGCGCTTCTCGACGAGGTGCGGTTGCCGGCGGCCTACGCCAGGCGCTATCCGCACCAGCTCTCGGGCGGCGAGAAACAGCGGGTCGCCATCGCGCGCGCCTTTGCCGCAAAGCCGGATCTCGTGATCTGCGACGAGATCACCGCCCCGCTCGACGTCTCGGTGCAGGCCTCGGTGGTCGAACTGCTGCTGCGCCTGCGCGAGGCCAACGGCACGGCCTATCTTTTCATCACCCACGACCTCAACCTGGTGCGCCAGGTCGCCCATCGCATCGTCGTCATGAGGCAGGGCGAAATTGTCGACCTGCTCGACATGGAGATGCTGCGGCGGGGCGAGATACACTCTTACACGCGCGAGCTGATCGCGGCGTCGCCGACGCCGGTCGGATAAAAGGGAGAGAGGCATGCACGCCAAGGACGTTCTGGCAAAGATCGACAAGGCCTATTGCCTCGATTTCCTGAGCCGCATGGTCCGGCACAAGAGCTACACCCAGACCGACGGCGAAAAGGCGCTGGCGGGCTGGATGGCCGAGCAGATGCGCGGGCTGGGCATGGAAGCGGAGCTGACGCCGGTGCCGGGCGAGCGCGTCAATGCGATCGGACGCTTGCGCGGGACGGGCGGCGGCAAGAGCCTGCTGTTCAACGGGCACATCGACACCAACCCCGTCACCGAGGGCTGGACCGTCGATCCCTGGGGCGGGAAGGTCGACGACAAGTTCATCTACGGCATCGGCGTCTCCAACATGAAGTCCGGCGACGCCGCCTACTTCTGCGCGCTGAAGACGCTGATCGATGCCGGCGTGAAACTGAAGGGCGACGTGATCCTCACCTTCGTCGTGGGCGAGCTGCAAGGCGGCATCGGCACCGTGGCGCTGCTCCAGCAGGGCTGGCGCGCCGACTATTTCATCAACAGCGAGCCCACCGACCTGCAGGCGCTGACAATGCATGCCGCGGCCTTCGTGTTCACGATCGAGCTGGTGGGAGACACGCGGCATCTGTCGAAGCGCGAGGAGGCGGTGGATGCGATCGCCGCGGCGTGCGACCTGATCCCGACGCTGAATGCGTTGAAATTTTCCGGCGCCAAATCGCCGGAGCACGAGAAGATCAACCGCGTGCATGTCGGTGTCGTCCATGGCGCGCTCGGCAAGGAACTCCACGAGTGGCGGCCGCCGCAGGTGGCGGATTTCGTGCGCATCAAGGGCTCCGGCCGCTATGCGCCGGGCCAGACGGAAGCGGGGGCGCTCGCCGATCTGCAGGGCGTGCTGCAGGCGCTCGAGAAGCGCCATCCCGGGCTCAAGGCCACGGTGCAGACGGAATCGCAGGCCGGCCGTGTTACCATGCCGTCCTTCGAAGTCGCGCAGGACAACCCGATCGTCCAGGCGTTGAATGCGTCCTATGAAGAAGTGCGTGGTGAAAAGCAGCCCACCGGCGCCATCACGCCGCCCGGCTTCTACGGCACCGATGCGGCGCACCTCTATCGCATGGGCGGGATGTCGGGCGTCGTCTGCGGTCCCGGCGGCCGCTACAACACGATGCCGGACGAGCGTGTCGATGTCGGTGACTATCTGGACATGATCAGGATCTACATCCTCACCATTCTCCGGATCTGCGGATAGTCCGGCGATCGCGGCATGCCGCCCGTCGCTACGGAGAGCGGCTGGAACGGCGAACTTGTTCGACCTGGCATGGCGCAGGGCAGCTTGCCCGGAGCCGCGCAAGACTTTCCCATCGCCGTTGCTGCGGCGGTGGATTTTTCGATCTCTCAAAGCGGCGCGAGTTCGCTTGTCGTTCGGGCAAAGACGCTGGCGCGACCGCAGACGGGTGAGGGGCCTCATCGCGCGGTTGCCACTGTTTTGAATTGTCGGAGACGTGCCGCCTGATCATTGGCTGGTGCAGAGACAACGCAGCGGGAAGCTGCCTGGTCCAGCCTGTCGGAGTCATAAGCTCGTAGCGGATTGGCTTCGCAGGCACCGAGGCACTAAGGTAATGCTCGAACAGCCGAAGTAAGGACCAGTCGAATGGGCAGCGCGATTACGGGTATCAGCCACTGCGTAATTTGGGTTCGGGACCTGGAAAGCGCGGCCGCGACCTACCGTCGTCTCGGCTTCAGCCTGTCTCAATATTATCTGCATCCCAAGACAGTAGGGACCGCAAACTACAATATGATGTTCGAGGACGACTATCTCGAGCTGCTGGTGCCGATCGAGAAGAATGAGCGCAACGCCGCGCGCTTTTCCCGGCTTGATGCGGAAGGCGACGGGCTGAAGGATCTGGCGCTCGCCACCAAGGATGCCGACGCTGCCTATCAGACCTTGAAGGCGGCGGGTGTCGAGCCGTTGCCGGTGTTCGACCATCACCGACCGGAAGGCAACGACACTGCGCGCTTCCGGCTGATCTACTTGCCGCCGCACAGGCTCTTGCCGGGCCTCGGTATCCACGTGAACCAGCGCGTCACGCCAGAGTTGATGTGGCGCGGCCAGAATCTCTCGCATGCCAACGGCACGCGCGGGATCGCCGGCCTGATCGGCGTTGCCGACGATCCCTCAGAGATGGCGTCGCCCTTTGCCAAGTTCTATGGCGTGGAGGCCAAGCGTGCGGCGGACGGCAGCCTCACGGTCGCGGCGGGAAAGGCGACCCTGCGCTTCGTCACGCCGGCGCTGCTGGCGTCGCTGTTCCCGGGCACTTCCTTCAAGCCGAAGGCGCCTTTCGTGGCAGCGCTCGAATTGTTCGTCGACGATCCGGGCAAGACCGAGGCGTTCCTTGCGGGCGCGGCACTGCCTCATCGACGCACGCCCGATGGCGCCGTCGAGGTGCCGCCGCAGGAAGCCTGCGGCGTGGCACTGCGCTTCGTGGCGCGCCGGTAGCGCCTATTTGAGGTCGAGGAAGCGGTCGAGGCCGACCAGCCGGTCGATCAGAAACACCAGTACAACACTTAGACTCATAAGCAGTACGGCCATTGCCGCGACTGTCGGATCGTCGAAATCTCGAATGTAAGAGAAGGCCTCGACCGGTAACGTGGTCGTGCGGGAGTTGGTCAGAAATACGGCAATCGAGAAGTTATCGATCGCCTCCACGAACACGAAGATGCCGCCGGCCAGCAGACCAGGCCGAAGCTGTGGCAAGGTCACGAAAAGGAACGCTTTCCATCGCGATGCGCCGAGATTGCGCGCGGCCTCTTCAAGGCGGGGGTCGAGGCCGTGGAGGTTGGCAACCAGCGCGCGTACCGCGAAAGGAAAGGCAAAACAGGTGAGCGCCACCATGATCGGCAGCAGTCCGATGCCGGTGCCGACCCGCGCAGAGAGGCTCAGGAAGGAAATGCCGATCACGACGCCGGGCACGACCAGCGGTGACATGATCAACGCATTCACTAGATCGCGGCCGGGAAAACGATAGCGCACGATCGCGACGGCGGCGGGCACAGAAATCAGCAGGCTCAAGGGCGCGACCACGGCGGAGACGACAAGGCTTGCCTGGAGGGCGGCGCGGAAGCGCGCGATTTCGAAGAAATTAACGAACCAATGGAGGGTCAGTCCCTTGGGCGGCAGAACGAGATAGCCCCCATCGTTAAAGGCATAGAGCGCTATGAACGCGACGGGCAGCAAGATGAAGGCCATGACCAGTGCGGCGAGCGCGGCTACGGCCGGCGAATAGGAGGTGAGCGACTTCATCGCGTCGCACCGGCCCACAGCTTGGCTGTTCTCCGTTCGAGCGAGCCCAGCAGGGCGAGCGCTGCAAGGGCGAGCACGAGGAACAGGGCTGCCATGGCCGCGACGCGCGGCAAGTTGAAGTCTGTGAGGATGGTTTCGAAGATCACGTTGGAGGCCATGTGCACGCGGCCGCCGCCCAGCAGCTCCGGGAACAGGAAGGCTGAGAGCGCACCGGCAAAGCTCAGCGAGGCGGCCGATACCAGCCCCGGTATCGAGAGCGGCAACACGACATGCCAGAAAACCCGCCAGCGCGAGGCGCCGAGATTGCGGGCAGATTCCTCGAGCGAAAGCGGAATATTCTTAAGGGCCGCGAGCAAGGTGAGCACGAAGAACGGAAGGAGGAAGTGCACGACGCCGATCACGACGCCGGTTTCGTTGTAGGCTAGCCGGACGGTCGGCAGGCCGAGTGCGACCAGCATTTGATTCAGCAAGCCGCGATTGCCCAGGATGATCAGCCAAGCATAGGCCCGCGTCACTCCTCCGGACAAGAAGGTCACGATCAGGCCGAACAGCACCAGCCTGCGCAGTAACCGTGATGTCGACCGCGCCAGCACATAGGCCAAGGGATAGCCGAGCAATGCCGTGAGGAGCGTCATCAGTCCGGCAAGGCGCAGCGTAGCGAGGGCGGTGCTGCGGGCCAGCGGCGAGGCGATGACGGCACTATAGTTGGCGAAGGTGGCGGGACCATGCGTGAGCACGGTACCGGGCGTCGCGGTCTGGAAGCTCACGACCATGAATGTCACGAAAGCCGCCGCGAACAGGCTGAAGGCCGCGATGGCGGGAAGCAGGAGAAGGTATGGCCGCAGGGGCATCTTGCTTATCCCGTCACAAGGCAACAGGCCTCACCGCGCAAGCGTACACCGACGCGTGACCCGAGTGCGCGCAACGTGCCGCCGCGGCGATCTTCGCTCGCCTGGAGGTTTTGGCCATCGTCCGTGGTCACTTCGTACAGCGCCGACGAGCCGCGGTTGGTCGCAAACGCAATGCGTGCAGCGACTGTGCCCGGTTCTCCGGGGGAAGCGATCTCAACGGCGTCGGCACGTACGGCAAGGATGGCTGAGTCCACGACCCCTGCGGTAGTATGCAGCCGTACAAGCGCTTCCAGGGAGCCCGCTGCAACACGCATTCGGTCCCCATCTCGCGCGCCCAGTCTGACGGGAACAAGATTTTCGACGCCCATGAACTTGGCCACGAAGGCTGTATTGGGACGATCGTAAATCTCGATCGGAGGCCCGATCTGCTCGATGCGGCCGGCATTCATTACGGCAACGAGATCTGACAGCGTGAGTGCCTCGAGCTGGTCATGAGTGACCACCAGCGTTGTAATGCCGAGAGACTGCTGCAGCTTGCGCAACTCGATCTGTACCTCTTCGCGCAGACTCTGATCGAGCGCGCCGAACGGCTCGTCGAGCAGGAGGATGTCGGGACGCGTGACGAGCGCGCGTGCCAGCGCAACGCGCTGTTGCTGGCCGCCGGAAAGCTGACCGGGGTGGCGATCGGCCAACTCGGCAATACGTGTGAGACGCAGCGCTTCCGCGATGCGCGGCTCGGCTTCGGCACGACGCACGCCATGCATGCGTAGCCCGAAGCCGACATTTGCCGCGACCGTCATGTGCGGAAACAGGCTGTAGTTCTGGAACAGCATGGCCGTCGAACGCCGTTCCGGCGGCAAAGCAAGCAGGTCGCGGCCGTCCAGGGCGATTCGCCCACGGTCGGGGGAAACGAAGCCCGCGATACTGCGCATCAACGTCGTCTTGCCGCATCCCGACGGGCCGAGCAGAGTGATTAGCGCGCCGGGCGGCACTGTCAGCGTGACGTCGGAGATTGCCGCGACGTCACCATAGTTCTTGGCCAGCCCCTCGATCTCGAGCCTGCAGCCCCGCGAGATAGTTGCGCCGGACGTGGCGCTCAACTCACTGACCGATGGCCTGATTGAACTTCTCGGTCCAACCCGCCAGCCGTTCGTTGATCGTGGTCTCGTTGAAGGTGACGGCATCTCCGTCCTTGGGCAGGACGTCGGCGAACTTGCCGGCAGGCGGTACGTTCTTGTTCACCGGGCCCATGTTCCACACTTCGGTGATCGTCTTCTGCCATTGCTGGCTGATCACGTAGTTGACGAATTGCGCGGCGAGATCCTCTTTGCCGCCCTTCAGAATGGTGACGCCCTCGAAAATGATGGGTGCCGGCTTGGGACTGACCATCTTCACGGTGACGCCCTGGTCGGCCAGCGTCTTCACGGTCGAGGAGGAAGTCACCATGACGGAGACTTCGCCCTGCGCCAGTGCCTTGCGCGCCTGCGGATCGGAGGTGAACCAGAACGCGGCGTTCTTCTTGACCTTCTTCAGCTTTTCGATTCCGGGATCGACATTGTCGATGCTGCCGCCGGCGAGAAGTGCCGACACCAGGATCATGCGGCCCGAGAAGAAGGAGGGCGCCGGCAGCGCGAGCTTGTTCTCGAAACCGGGCCCCCAAAGTTCCTCCCACGACGTGATCTTGCCGCCGGGGACGAGGTCGGGACGGTAGACGATTCCGAACGGATAGTAGTAGGCCGCTGCGAAAGTGGGGCTGGTGCCGCCCGGAATGATGTCCTTCCAATTGCTGAGCTTGTCGACCGGCATCGGCGCCAACAGGCCGGGATCGCTGGCGGCGCGTTCGGCGACGCCCTGGGCGGTGAACCAGACGTCCGCCGTCGGCTTTCCGCGCATCGCCTGGACTTTGACTAACCCCTCCATGGAAGAGGCCTCGACCTCGATGTCGACGGCGATCCCAGTATCCTTGGTAAACTGCTCGGCGAGCGGCTTGATCAATCCGTTCCAGGTGCTGGACCAGATCAGCAGCGTGATCTTCTTTTCCTGAGCCGCGGCTGGCCCCGCGAGAAGTGCCGTTCCAGCGAGAACCGCGAATAAGCCCGAGGCGATCCTTAGTCCGATATTCTTACGCATATACACCCCCCAAACGTCGACACGGGGTACCCTACAATATCCGCCTCAATAGCCCAGACCGGATTTGAGCGAAGCCCCGAGGAGCAGTTCGCAGAGTGGGCTTGTTGCTTGAAGCGAGTCTCCAAGGGCGGCCTGGATTCGAATTCCGGGCATCGAGGATTTACCCTTGGGGGTAGAGTAGTGACTCGAATTGCGATCTCGGGAGATCTTGCCCAAATGTCGCCTGGAGCCCCCTGCATGGAGCGGTCTCAGTCAACAGTAGGTGCAGAAAGGGCCGCATTTAGCGGCCCTTTCTGGCTCTTCCACGTGGAGTAGAAAAACAACCCAGACTGGCTGGTAGGCCCGGCAGGATTCGAACCTGCGACATAACCGTTATGAGCGGCTCGTTCTAACCGCTGAACTACGGGCCCCGCCGGGGCCGCTTTTAGCCCGACTATTCGGCCGGGGGAACGAACATATATCCGATGCCCCGGACGGTGCGTATGACCGTCGGCTTCTCGGGGGACGGCTCGATCTTGCGCCGGATGCGGGTGATGCGCAGGTCGATCGCGCGGTCGAACGGATCGCGGCTGCGGTGGCTGGTGGTCTCGAGCAGCCAGTCGCGGCTGAGCGGCCGGTTCGGGTTCTCGGCGAAGATCTTCAGGATGTCGAACTCACCCGCAGTGACGGCGACGTCGTTGCCTTCGTCGTCGTGCAGCTCGCGCTTGGAGAGGTCGAGCGTATGGCGGCCCATACGCACGCGCTCGAGCTGCGAGGGCGTGGCCTTGTGGGCGGAGCGCCGCAGTACGCTCTTGCAGCGCGCCAGCAGTTCGCGCGGTTCGTAGGGCTTGGCGACATAGTCGTCGGCGCCGCTTTCGAGGCCCAGCACCTTGTCCACCGAGTCGCCGGCGGCGGTCAGCATGATGATGCCGACCCGCGTGCTGCTTTCGCGCAACCAGCGGGCGAGAGAGAAGCCGTCGTCCTGGCCGGGCAGCTGGACGTCGAGCAAGACGAGGTCGGGCATCGCGCGCGAGATCTGGCGGCGCATCTGCGCCCCGTTTTCGACCGCGGTCACCTTGAGATCATGATTGGCAAGATAGGCTTCGGCTGCCTTGCGCTGGAAGGCGTCATCCTCGACCAGCAAAATCGATGGTTGCTGCATGATTGGATCCGAAATAGATTGGTTTCAATAAGTGAAAATTACCAAGTTCTTTCAAAGAATTATAGCTCTTTCTTGAAGTCTTTGATACAGTAATAGAGATAATCGGGGCCAACCCACAAGATGTTGCTTCGCTCCCGCCGTTCACCCGGTTTTTCGTCATGACGCTCGCGATCGATCCGTCGCCCGAAGTGCTGCAGGTCGAGAATCCGGCGCGCCAGGAAGCCTTCGTGCGCGCCGAGCTGATCCGCCGGTTGTTCGAGGGCTCCAAGCAGTCGCGCTATTTCTCGTTCGTGCTGTGGCCGGTGATCGCCGCGATCTACTGGCGGCAGGTCAACCTCACCGAACTGGTGCCGCCCTTCGTGGCCCATCTTGCCGTCACCGTCGGCTTCGACGTCCTGCGCCGCAACTTCGCGCGCGCCAATCCGACGGACGACGAGGTCATCCGCTGGGGCTGGTGGTTCGCGGGCCTCTCGGCGCTCGCCGGCGCCTGCTGGGGCGTCGCGGGCTACATGCTCGCGTCGAAGGACTACGAGTTGCAGCGCATGCTGCTGGGACTGGTGCTGCTCGCCACCATCACGACAGCGGTGCCGATTCGCTCGGCCCATCCGCCCACCTTCTATACCTTCTCGCTGACGACCACTGCGCCCCTACTGTTCGTGCTGCTGACCTCGGTCGATCCCTTCTACCAGCTGGTCGGCATCGCCGGTGGCGCCTATGTCGGCCATCTCATGGCCTACGTGCGGGACGTCCACAGCTGGCAGTACGACAACATCGCGCTCGCCTACCAGAAGGAAGAGCTCGCCCGCCGCCTGCAGGTCGCCTACGACGAGGAACGGCTGGCGCGTGCCGCCGCCAATACCGCCCAGCGCGAAGCCGAGAACGCGAACCAGGCCAAATCGACCTTCCTTGCGACCGTGAGTCACGAAATCCGCACGCCTATGAACGGCGTGCTGGGCATGATCGACGTGCTGGAACGCACGCCGCTGTCGGCCGAGCAGCGCGACGCGCTGGGCACCGTGCGCTATTCGGCGTCGTCGCTGCTGCGCATCATCGACGACATCCTCGACTTCTCCAAGATCGAGGCCGGCAAGCTCGACCTCGAGTGCATCGAGTTCTCGATCATCGAGTTGATCGAGGGGGCGGCAGAGACGCTGGCACCCCAGGCCGCTGCCAAGGCCATCAAGCTCTCGGCCTTTGTCGCAGCCGACGTGCCCGAGCGGGTGATCGGCGATCCGCTCAGGCTGCAGCAGATCCTTTTCAATCTGCTCGGCAACGCGCTCAAGTTCACCGAGCAAGGGTCGGTGCGAGTGACCATCGAGAATGCGGGCGAGGGAGCACTCTGCATCCGCGTCGTCGACACCGGCATCGGTCTCACCGACGAACAGCGCGAGCGTCTCTTTCAGCCGTTCGTGCAGGCCGACAACACCACGACGCGCCGTTTCGGCGGTACCGGCCTCGGCCTTTCCATCGTCCGCCGTCTTGCCGAGGCGATGCAGGGCGATGTCACGGTCGAGAGCGTGCCGGACGTCGGTTCGACCTTCACCGTCACCGTGCACCTGGAAGCGGCGACACAGCAGCCGGTGCCCGCGGTGTTGCGCGGCCTGTCGCTGGTCGTGGCGCTGCCCGATGATGCCGAAGCCCGCGCCATCGCGCGCTACCTGGGCGATGCGGGTGCTGCCACAAGCATTGCCGTTAACGCGGCCTTCACCGGCATCCAGATCGGGCTCGATCGCTATATCCCCCTGTTCGACGGGCCTTCCACCGAAGCAGCGGGCAGCGTGCCGCGGCCGTGGCGCCGCGATGTGCTGATCCGCGCCGTGGCGCGCGCCGCCGGCCGCCCGGCCGAGCTCGCCCGGCCGTCGCGGTCGGCCGCGCCCTCGTCGCTGCCGGCGAAGGTTGGAGGGCGAGTGCTGGTCGTCGACGACAATTCCGTCAACCGCAAGATCCTGGCGCGCCAGCTCGAGCTGGCCGGCGCCTCGACTGATGCCGCGGCAGGCGGTGAGGAAGCGCTCGAGCTGTGGCGCAAGGGCACCTACGACCTTGTGCTGGCCGACCTGCAGATGCCGTCGATGGACGGCTTCGAGCTGGCGCGGCGCATTCGCGAGAGTGAGCGCCTCGACCGCCGCGGCCGCACGCCGATCCTCGCGGTGACCGCGAGCGCGCTGGAAGACCAGGAACACAAGAGCCGCGCCGTGGGCATGGACGGGCTGATCACAAAGCCGGTCGGCATCGAGCAGCTCAAGGCCACACTCGACGTCTGGCTGAAGGACGCGCGCACGGAGCAAACGGCATGAGCGAGACGACGACCATGATGCCGCCCGCCTACGATCGCGACAGGCTGGTGGAGCTGTTCGGCGACAACCCCGCGACCATCGCCGAGGTCGAACGCGAATTCCTCGACACCGCGCGCGTGGCCGAGAAGGAAATCGTCAACACCACGGATGTCGGCGTGATTGCGCGCGCGGCGCACCGGCTCAAGGGCGCGTCGGGGATGATCGGTGCCACCTCGCTGCACACCATCGCCGCCGCCGTCGAACGCGCCGCCAAGGCCGGCGACCTGCCGGGCGTGCGGCGCTTGCAGGATGGCTTCAGCCGCGAAGTCGAACGCGTGGCACTTCAGGTCGGCGGCTAGCTAATTATTGTTTCGGCCGAAGGAAGATCGTGGCCGAGTAGGAGAGCAGCGGCTTTCCGTTCTGTTCCAGCAATCCTCGCAGGAAGGCGAGCGAGCGGCCATGGCGCGGCGTCTCGACCCGAGTCATCAGCGGGACAGTGGGTGCGCCGGCCGCCAGGAATTCCGCGGCGAAGGAAACGGTCGAGGGCGCCATGCCGGTCACCAGTCCCGCCGCGCGCGTCACCGCCGAGTCGGCGAAACTCATCATGTAGCCGCCGTGCAGCGCGCCGCCCGAATTGCACATCCGCGGCAGGGTCGGTTGGATCATCGTCACGCCGTCCGTTTCGGGCCGGGCATAGGATGGTCCGATGTGCCGCGAGTAGACGCTGGCGCCGGTCAGCAGTTCGAACCCCTCGGGCACGATCTGTGCGGGCGCCGACGAGAGCGCGGGTGCTGCGTCTTCCTTGCGCGCCATCGCCTTGGCGCGCGGCACGTGTCGGCAGACGCCCGACCACAGCGCGATCGTCTTGCCTTCCTGCGTGATTTTTCCACGCGCGAAGGCCATGCGGCCGGTCACCTGCAGCGGCTCGCCCGCGGCTTCGAGCGGGGGACCGATGCGGCCGGCCGAGAGGAATTCGACGGCTATGCTGACCGTGACCGCGAAGGAGGAGTTGGTGCCGCCGTCGGCCGCGCGGCCCGCCACCAGGCAGAGCGCGTAGTCGGCGAAGGCCAGGATGGCGCCGCCATGGACGCCGCCGGCATAGTTCGCCTGCCGCGGCAGGGTCGGCAGCACGCAATGCACCGCACCCGCTTCGCGCGCATCTCCCGTGATCCGGAAATAAAAGGGCCCGGTGTGATCCTCGAAGGGATCTGACGGCACGAAGACGGAGTAGCGGGCGAGGTCGATGGAGTCGGGCATTCCATGCTCTAATAGAAGAAATCCAGCGCGGAGCAAACGACATGTCGGGCGAGTCAGGCGGGCACAAGATCGAGGTGAAGCGCGAGACGCGGGACGGCGGCGTGGTCGCGCACGTGACCTACGACTATGCGCGGCGGCTGAACGTTCTCCATCCGGCGTCGCTCGCGGAACTGACCGAGACGTTCCTGGCGCTGGCGAAGGAAGACGACCTGCGTGTCGTCGTCTTCTCCGGCGCCGGCGGCAAGGCCTTCATCGGCGGCGCCGACATCAACCATATGGCCGGGATGCGCCATCCCGACGACGGCCGCGCTTTCATCACGATGGTCCACAAGCTCTGCCAGTCGATCCGCGATTGCCCGGTGCCGGTGATCTGCCGCCTCGAAGGCTACACGCTGGGCGCCGGCGTCGAGGTCGCGGCCGCGTGCGACATCCGGATCGCGGCGGACAACGCGCACTTCGGCATGCCCGAAGTGAAGGTCGGCATCCCCTCGGTGGTCGAGGCCGCGTTGCTGCCGCGCCTGATCGGCTGGGGCCGCACCTCGTGGCTGCTGCTGGCGGCCGAGAACATCGACGCGGCGACCGCCGATCGCTGGGGCTTCGTCGAGCAGGTCGTGCCGCTGGCGAAACTCTCCGCCGCGATCGACCGCTGTGTGGCGTCGATCGTCGAGGGCACGCCCAAAGCGGTGCGCGGCCAGAAACGGCTGATGCGGCGGTGGGAACGGTTGTCGATCGACGAGGCAGTGCAGGCCGGCATCGACGCCTTCGCGCAATCGGTCGGCGAGGGCGAGCACATCGAACGCATGGCGGCCTTCGTGAATCGCAAGAAGAAGGTGTGAACGGCACCCCCAACCCCTTGTCGCAGGCGGTTGCGCTCCCCAAGTCGGACTTTCCCGAACAATCAGTGTAAAACTATGTCGATTGACATAGTCTATCGCTCGATATAATCGGCTGCGAGTGGTTCACCTTTTCACCCGACACCGACCGGCAGCGCAAAGCCGTGGCGAAGACACCAGACGGCGTATTCTCGAGACCGCGCTGCAGGTCTTCGCGACCGAAGGCTACGAAGGGGCGAGCACACGCCATCTTGCCGAGCGCGCCGGCGTGAACCTGCCGGCCATTCAGTATTACTTCGGCAGCAAGGAAGGGCTCTTTCGCGCGGTCATCGACAGCATCATCGAGCGCACCGAGACCCATATGGCGCCGCTGGCTGCCGAAGTGCAGACAGCGCTGGCAGCGCCGGACACGTCGAACGACGTCCTGCTCGAGCTGCTCTGCCGCATGCTCGAGTCGTTCGTGTCGCTGGTCACCGGCGGTCCGCACATGGAAGCCAAACGCCTCCTGTTTGCGCGCTCCGAGGTCGAGGATACGCCCGGCCTCGAACAGCTGCATGAAAGCGGCAGGCAACATGTCTTCACGCCCTGCTTCGAACTTGTCGCCCGCCTGACCGGCGGCACGATGGACAACGAAGAAGCCGAGCTTCGTGCAATGGCCCTGTTGGGCCAGGTCACGATCTTCTGCCACAAGGGTGCGCTTGCGTCGGGGCTCACGCCCGAGCGCGTGCACATCGTTCAGGGCCTCGTCCGCGAGCATACGCACGCGATCTTCCGGGCCGTTCTCTCCAGGGTACCTGTCCGCCAATGATCCAACGCCGTTTCCCATTTTCGCGCGCGGTCCTGCTCGCCGGTGTCGCGATCGTCGCCGGTTGCACGTCGGGCCCCGATTTCGTGCAGCCCGCCAAGCCCAAGGAACAGGGCTTCACGCCCGAGCCGCTGTCGCTTCAGACCGCATCGGCGCCGGATGTGCATGGCGGGGCGGCGCAGACCTTCGAGCCCGGGCGCGACATTCCCGGGGACTGGTGGACACTGTTCGGGTCGGAGGAACTGACCGCGCTCGTGCGCGAGGCATTGAGCGCCAATCCCGATATCGACGCCGCGCAAGCCACGCTGCGGCAGGCCAACGAGACTCTCTACGCGCAGCAGGGCGGGCTTTTCCCGTCGCTCTCCGCCAACGGGTCGGGCACGCAGCAGCAGACCACCGGCGCTGCGGTCGGTTCTTCCACCGCCGGCCAGGTCCAGTACGGCGTGGTCTCGGCCTCGCTGTCGGTCGCCTATTCGCCCGACATCTTCGGTGGCGTGCGGCGCCAGGTCGAGGCGCAGGCAGCCCAGGTCGACGTCCAGCGCTTCGCGCTCGAGGCCACCTACCTCACCCTTTCCTCGAACGTCGTCGTGGCGTCAGTGAACCTCGCCTCGCTGCGCGCCCAGATCGCCGCCACCGAGGCGGTGATCAAGCTGCAGAGCGACGCGATCAACCTCGTGCAGACGCAGATCAATCTCGGCGGTGCCTCGCAGGCCGACCTGCTCGCGCAGCAGGCCAACCTGCGCGCGACCCAGGCGACGCTGCCGCCGCTGCAGAAGCAGCTCGCGATCCAGCGCAACCAGCTCATGACCCTGCTCGGCAAGCCGCCGACGTTCGATGCGGGCCAGGGCCTCCAGCTCACGTCGTTCAGGCTGCCCGAGCAGGTGCCGCTCTCGCTGCCCTCGCAGCTCGTCGAGCAGCGGCCGGACGTGCGCTCGGCCGAGGCCCAGCTCCACGCCGCCAGCGCCAACATCGGCGTCGCGGTCGCGGCCCAGCTGCCGCAGTTCAACATCACCGCCGGCATCGGCTACACCGCCGCGGGAATCGCGAGCCTGTTCTCGCCGGCCTCGCTGGTCTGGAATCTCGGTCTGGCGGCTGCCCAGCCTCTGTTCAATGGCGGGAAGCTCGAGCATCAGAGGAAAGCGGCGGAGGCCGCCTACGACGCGGCCGCCGCGAAGTACCGCAGCACCGTGCTCTCGGCCTTCCAGGATGTGGCCAACGCCTTGCGCTCGATGCAGGCCGACGCCGACCTCCTGAGAGCGTCGGTGGCGTCCGAGCAGACGGCGGCCGCGAGCCTCGCGATCGTGCAGCAGCAGTTCCAGCTCGGTTCGGTGAACTATCTCGCCCTGTTGAACGCGCAGACGACCTACCAGAACGCCATCCTGGGCCGCGTGCGGGCGCAGGCGCAGCGCTTCAGCGACACCGCGGCGATGATCCAGGCGCTGGGCGGCGGCTGGTGGAACCGGCTCGACGTGCGCCCCGAATCCAACGGCAAGCCCGGAGTGTTCAACCTGCCGCCGGTCGACCAAGTCCATCTGCCGCGCGCCGGCCACTGATTCGAAGAGAGAGACTGAAGATGATCAAGCGAATGCTCATCATGCTGGTGCTGGTCGCCGTGGTCCTGGGAGGCATCTTCGGCTTCAAGGACTTCGTGAACGGCAAGATCAAGGAATTCATGACCGGCCCGGCCGGCCCCGGCAAGCAGGCGCAGACCGTGTCGACGGCCAAAGCCGCGGTCACCGACTGGCAGGAGCAGATCGAGGCGGTGGGCAGCCTGCGCGCCGTGAACGGCGCGGACCTCTCGCTCGAGGTCGCGGGCGTCGTCGAGGAACTGAATTTCCAGTCGGGCGACGACGCACCCGCCAACAAGGTGCTGGTGAAGCTGCGCGACTCCGACGACGTCGCAAAGCTGAAGTCGCTGCAGGCCCAGGCCGATCTCGCCAAGGTCGTCTACGACCGCGACGTGAAGCAGTTCAACGCCAAGGCCGTGGCCCAGGCGGTCGTCGACAACGACGAGGCCAACCTGCGCAACATGCTGGCGCAGGTCGAGCAGCAGCGCGCACTGGTGGAGAAGAAGACGCTAAAGGCGCCGTTCGCCGGCCGACTCGGCATCCGCCAGATCGATCTCGGCCAGTATCTCGCTCCCGGAACCGTGATCGTGTCGCTCGAGGCGCTGACGCCGATCTACGTCGATTTCCTGCTGCCGCAGAAGGCGCTGGCGCGGATCGAGGTCGGCCAGGCACTGAAGGTCAAGGTCGACACGTTCGCGGGCAAGGAATTCCCCGGCAAGATCTCGTCGATCAACTCCAAGGTCGACGCGACGACGCGCAACGTCCAGGTGCGCGCCACGATCGACAACAACGACCTCAAGCTGCTGCCCGGCATGTTCGCCACTGTGTCGATCGATTCCGGCACGCCGCAAAAGCAGATCACCGTGCCGCAGACCTCGATCACCTATAATCCCTACGGCAACCTGGTCTACATCGTCGACAACAAGGGCAACGGTCCCGACGGCAAGCCGCAGCTCGTGGCGCGCCAGACCTTCGTCACGACGGGTGCCACGCGCGGCGACCAGGTCGCCGTGCTGAAGGGCATCAAGGAGGGCGACGAGGTCGTCACCGCCGGCCAGATGAAGCTGCGCAACGGCGCGGGGATCGCGGTCAACAACACGGTCAGTCCGACCAACGACCCAAACCCCAAGCCGGTCGACCAGTGACCGGCGGCAGGAAGGACGCCAAGTCATGAAGAATTTCACGGACATCTTCGTCCGCCGTCCGGTTCTGGCGACCGTGGTCAGCCTGATGATCCTGGTGCTGGGCCTGCGCGCCGTGTTCTCGCTGCCGGTGCTGCAGTACCCGCGCACCGAAAACGCCATCGTCACCGTGACGACGACGTACTACGGCGCCGATCCCGACGTCGTCGCGGGGTTCATCACGACGCCGCTCGAACTGGCCATCGCCCAGGCCAACGGCATCGACTACATGACGTCGACCAGCATCAGCGGCGTCAGCACGATCACCGTCAATCTCCGCCTGAACTACGATTCGAGCAAGGCGCTGGTCGAGATCCAGACCAAGGTGAGCTCGGT
>CAIWTJ010000198.1 GCA_903915535.1 Enhydrobacter aerosaccus | reverse complement strand
TGCTGGTTCACGCCGAAGATCTCCTGGATCACGACGATGCCGCCCTTGGTGTCGCCCTTCGGCGTGGCGAGGTAGGCGTCGATTTCGCCGGCCTTAGACTTAAGACGGATAGTCTCACCCATGAAAAAACCTCCCGGTTGCGGGCCGCAGTGAACATGGTAATGGCCACCCGTTCAACCCGTGACGGCCCGCACTGCGAGCCGCGATAAGGCGAGGCCGATGTACATTCCCAAGCACTTCGAGGCGTCCGAGGAAACCGGCCGCGAGATCATGCAGGCGCACGGCTGGGCGCTGCTCGTCAGCACCGACGAGAACGGCGCGCCCTTCTGCACGCACCTGGCGCTGGCCTGGCAGGACGACGGCACGCCGCACGGCAGCCTGATCGGCCATCTCGCGCGCGCCAACCCGCACTGGAAGCTGTTCGCGAACGCCGCCCAATCGATGGCGCTGTTCTGGGGCCCGCACGCCTACGTCTCGCCGACCTGGTACGCGCCCGGCGCCAAGGTGCCGACGTGGAACTACGTCACCGTGCACGCCTACGGCCGGCCGGAGGTGATCGACGACACGGACCAGGTGCTCGCGGTGCTGACCGATCTCGCGAAGATCTACGAAGGCAAGGAAGGTTGGACCCTCGACGCCCTGCCGCCGGGCAACGCCGCGGCGCAGACCCGTGGCATCGTCGCCTTCCGCATGACGCTCACGAAGGTCGAGGCCAAGACCAAGCTCAGCCAGAACCGCGACATGGAAGACCGCACGCGCGTGATCGCGAAGCTCGAGGCGAGCGAGGGCGACGATGCGAAGGCGACGGCGGAGTGGATGAAGAAGGTGTTGTCTTAGGTCGCAGCCTCTGGGTGTTCGTATACAGGCGTGTCGCACATAGTCGACTATCTGACGAACGTCTTTGAAATGATGGTCTACAACTTCCGCTTTGGAGTTCGGCCAAAAGTTAGGCGCGAAGGTTGATCAATCACGAGTTTGCTTCGGTGCGCCTATTGCCAATCCGTCGGTGAGCCTTCTCGATCTGCGAATTCCCGGGTAATTTTTCTTCGCTCCGACAATAATTCCTCACGCGTCGATTCAACAAGAGCCAAAAGCTTACCCATGCCGTCGTCTGGCTCGACTTCAAGGAAGCGCACATCTTCCTGTTCAATGCCGACGACGTGGAGCGCAAGCAGATCAAGGCGCACGCCCCGTCCCACAAGGTTCACCAGAAGGCGGGCGTCGTGGGATCGGGTCACGCGCACGACGACAACGCCCACTTCAAGAGCATCGTCGAGGCCCTGGCGGGCACGAAGGGCTGGCTGGTCACCGGGCCGGCCGCGACCAAGAACGAACTCGCGAGCTACGTCGAGAAGCACGCTCCGCAGCTCAAGAGCCAGCTGATCGGAATCGAGCCGATGGACCATCCGACCGACGGCGAGCTGGTCGACCACGCGCGCCGTTTCTTCAAGGCCGCCGACAAGATGAAGTCTTAAGCATCGGTTCAACGATGCTACCATGGCAACGCTGCCGTTGCAGCGACCAGTGTTCCGGCGAGTCGCTGGGCGCAAACACCATTGCCAAGGACCACACATCATGGAAAGCCAGAATTCGGTCGTTGCCGTGTACGACGATCATGTGGCCGCCGAGGCAGCCGTCAAGAAGCTCGGCGCGGCCGGCTTCGACATCAAGAAGTTGAGCGTCGTCGGCAAGGGCTATCACACCGAAGAAAAGGTCGTGGGCTTCTACAATACCGGGGACCGCATCAAGTTCTGGGGAAAGCGCGGAGCGTTCTGGGGCGGCCTCTGGGGCCTGTTCGTCGGCGGACTCTTTGTGACCGTGCCGGTCGTGGGCCAGGTCGTCGTGCTGGGCTACCTCGCGACGATGGCAATCGGCGCGCTCGAAACCGCCGTCGTCGTCGGCGGCCTGAGCGCCCTCAGTGCGGCGCTCTACGGCATCGGCATTCCGAAGGACAGCGTGATCAAGTATGAGTCCGCGCTGAAAGCCGACGGCTTCATGGTGGTGGCGCACGGCACTGCCGAGGAAATGGCGCGCGCCAAGGCCGTTCTGGGAACCACCAGCGCCGCGAGTCTCGACATGCACCCGAGCCTGGCGGAACCGAAGATCGGCGCGCTCGTCCGCGAAGGCTAGACGCGACATCTGTCTCCGTTTTTCGGGACGACGTCCCGGCCAGGAAAATCATGACCTACTCCACGCTGATAGTGCATCTCGACGTCGGCAGCTCGAATGCCGGCCGTCTCCGGGTGGCCGTCGATCTTGCCGACCGCTTTCAAGCCAGCGTCGTCGGCATCGCGGGCTGCCAGCCGATGCAGGTCGTCTATGCCGACGGCTATGTCTCCGGCGAGCTGATCGAGGACGACGTCAAGGCCAAGGAAAAGGAGATCGCGGCGGCCGAGGCCGAATTCCGCGGCGCCTTCCAGAAGCGTCCCAATGCCCTCGAGTGGCGCTCGACGGTCACGATCGATCCGCTCTCCGACTTCATCGCCTGCGAGGCGCGCAGTGCCGATTTCGTCATCACCGGTGTCGATCACAACACGTCCGCGTTCGACGCCTCCCGGCACGTCGAGCTGGGCGACCTCGTGATGCGGATCGGCCGGCCGGTCCTGGTGGTGCCCGAGACGGCCACCAAAGTCGGCTTCGATCGCATTCTCGTCGGCTGGAAGGATACGCGCGAGACACGGCGCGCGGTGGCCGATGCGCTGCCGCTCCTGAAGAAGGCCACCTTTGTGAGCGTGGTCGAGATTGCGCCCGACAGCGAGAGGGACCAGGCCCGGCGGCATCTCGACCAGGTGGTCGAATGGCTGAAGCACCACGGAGTCGCCGCGCAGTCCCTCGTTGGCGCGTCGCTCGGGGGGGATTCCAGGCATCTGGCCGAGATCGGCCGCGAGCAGAACGTCGATCTGATGGTGGCCGGCGCTTACGGCCACAATCGCGTGCGCGAGTGGATGCTGGGCGGCGTCACGCACGACCTCCTGACGCGGCCTGAAATCTGCGCCTTCGTGTCCCACTGAAATGAAAGCGCTCGTCGCCGATGACAACATCCGCAATACCGTCGTTCGGTAAGGCGACGACCCAAGGCGAAGCCATTTTGGCATTAACCTCCACGGGAGAAATCACATGACCAAGGACACTTTGCTGCAGCAGGCCGTGCTTGCCGAACTGAGCTGGGAGCCGCGGGTGACGGCAAGCCACATCGGCGTGAGCGCAGACCACGGGATCGTGACGCTGACCGGGCACGTCGAGAATTTCGCCGAACGGCGCGCGGCCGAAGCCGCAGTCGGCCGGGTGAGCGGCGTGAAGGCCGTGGTCGAGAATATCGAGGTCAAGCTTCCGTTCGCGATGAAGCGGACGGACAGCCAGATCGCCGCCGCGGTTCTGGAGCGTCTCGCCTGGGACGTCGTGGTTCCCCAGGACAGGGTCAAGGTGAAGGTCGAGAACGGCTGGATCACCCTGACAGGCGACGTCGACTGGAACTTCCAGAGCGCGGCCGCCGAGGACGCCTGCCGCCAGATGCAGGGGGTCGTGTCCGTTCTCAACCAGATCGCGATCAAGCCGCGGGTCAACGCCTCGAACATCCACGAGAAGATCATGACCGCGCTTCACCGCTCGTGGTACGAGCCGGTGAAGATCAAGGTGTCCGCTGACGGCGGCAACGTGCGCCTGACCGGAAGCGTCCGCACCTGGCACGAGCGGCAGGAAGCGGAATCCGCCGCCTGGGACGCGCCAGGCGTCACGATGGTCGACGACGCAATTGTCATCGAGCCATGATCGACCGGATCTTTCCGGCTGTCAGGGCTTGTACATATATCGCGGCAACGGTGCTGCTCGCTGCCATGCCCGTTGCCGCGGCGTTCGCCATCGATCCGCTCAGCTCTCCTCCGAACGTCTGCTTCGACGGGGGCTTCTCGGGCAGCAAGGTGAATGCGCAACGCCGCATCGCGGACTGCTCCGAGGCGCTGCAATCGCACAAGCTGTCGCCGGCCGACGTGGCGCTGGCCCGCCTCTATCGCGGCGCCGCACGCACGAAGCTGGGTGACACGATCGTGGCCAGCGTCGACTATGTCGAGGCCCTCAAGCACTACGACAGCGCCATAGACCCCAGGAATCCCGACGCACTGGAACTCTACCGGCGCGCCGCCGCCCTCGATGCGCTCGGCCAGACCGATCGCGCCCTGGGCGACTACAGCGAAGCCATTCGCCTCGATCCCACGGATCCGCTGGCCTTCCTCGGGCGCGGCGTCCTGCTCGCCGGCCGGGAGCGGCTCTACGCACGCGCCATCGACGATTTCGACAAGGTGCTCGTGCTGGCGCCGAACAATGTCGAGGGGCTTATGCACCGCGGCGACGCCTCTTCCCAGATGGGCAATTTCGGACCGGCACTCGCCGACCTCGATCGCGCCGTGGCGCTGGCGCCCCGGAATGCGGAGGCTTACGTCTATCGTGGCCTCGCCAACAGCCGCCGCAACGAGAGTAGACTTGCCATGTACGACTACAAGGCGGGACTCGCACTCGACCCGGACAACGTCGACGCCCTTGTCAATCTCGCGGCAATTTACTCCACGTACGGCGAGCAGGCTCTGGCGATCGCCGATCTCGACGCCGCCATCGCGCTCAGGAAGGACAACCCGCGCGCCTTCTACAACCGCGGTTACGCCCATTTCGCCCTTCGGCAATATGACCTGGCGGCGGCGGACTACGGGTCTGCTATCGCGCTCGACCCGAACATGGGGCTCGCCTACACCAACCGCTGCCTGATACGCGCCATTATCGGCAAGGATCTCGTGGTCGCACTGGCCGATTGCGACAAGGCTCTCAAGCTGATGCCCAACAACGCGGACGTCCACGAAACGCGCGCCTTCGTCTATCTGAAGATGGGCGAGGCCGAGATCGCCATCCGGGAATTCAACGCGTCGCTGGAGATCAAGCCGGACCAGCCGCTCTCCCTCTACGGCCGGGGCCTGGCCCAGGTCAAAGCCGGCCGCATCAGGGAAGGGGCCGCCGACAAGGCCTCCGCCCTGGCGCTCGATCCCGCCATCGCGCGGCAGTTCGCGGGGTACGGTCTGTCGTAGATGGCTGCTGGTGCCTCGGCGTATCTGTCGATATGAATGGCGCAGCTCCCAGCCAAGGAAAATCAACAATGGCCCGCAAGCCGAACTACGAATTCGAACGTCGCGAGCGCGATCGTCTCAAGGCCATCAAGAACGCCGAAAAGGCCGCTGTGAAAGCAGCCGAGAAAGAGGCCCGCGAGCGCGCCAAGGCGGAGCTTGGCGAGACGCCGCCGAAGGAATAGCCGACTTTTAGGAAGGTCCTGCTGCTTTGGTCGGCGCGTCCTGTGCCTCGACCGCGCCTTGCACGGCGGCGGCCTTCACGGCCGCATCGACCTTGGCCGACTGCACTGTGTCGTAGTGAAACAGCGCGGCCGAGAAGATCAGATAGGCGGCACCCGCCACGTAATAGTGCCACGGCTCGAGTTCGAAGCGGAGCAGCAGCACCGTGAACGGTACCGGGAAGAAGACGGCCGCGAACCGGGCCCAGGTATGGCGGCGGTAGGCGCCAGTCAGGCGGTCGGCGCGCTGCGTTAGGCTCTCGGGCTCATCCACCGAGAGATCATAGCCTACTTCGCGCGCAGTAGCTCCGGCACCTTGAGCAGGATCATCTCGTTGTCGTCGGACTTACCCAGCGTACGACCGGACGAGAAGGGCAGGTTGTTGTCGTTGCCCACGATGATGTGGTCGGCGTCGACGATGTCGACGTTCTCGATGGTGAAGAACGGGAAAGTGAGCTTGCCCTCGTGGCCACCCTGGCGCGCGATCTTGTTGGGGTCTTCGATATCCATCAGGTCGATATATCCCACCTTCTTCACGAGGCCGTCGGCATCGGCCTGAGCGAAGTCGATCTTGTAGATGCGCTTGAATTTGGCCGGCACGTTGAAGCAATCGGGCTTGGGCGCGCCCTCGGCGCAGGCCAGGCGCATGTCGCCCTCGCCGTCGTCGCGCTCGATGATCAGGCCGGTCGTGGCATCGATCAGGTTGAAGTCGCCGATCGCGTTGGTCGGCAGCTCGAGCGGATACTTGTAGCCCTTGCCCGTGAACTCGCCCTTGGCCACGTCGAACTCGAGGATGCGCAGGAAGGTCTTGCCGTCCTTGTTCTCGAAACTGTTGGTTGCCTCGACCCAGAGCGGGCCCTCCAGCAGCCCGTAGAGGAACTTGCCGTCCGGCGACTGGGCCATCCCCTCGAAGCCTTTGCTGCGCTTGACCTCGAATTTCATCATGCCGGGCGCGCCGGGCGCCGCGAGATAGGGATTGTCGGCCGAGCGCACGACCTTGCCCTCGACCTTGGTATCGAACACCGCGAGCACCTTGCCGCTGCGGTCAGTCTTGATCAGGAACGGGCCGAGCTCGTCGCCGAACCACAGCGTGTCGCCGATCGGCTGGATCGATTCGATGTCGAAGTCGGAGCCGGTGAGATAACGCCTGGGCGTGTTCTCGTTGACGATGCGGAACGGCACCTTGCGGTCGGGATCGCTGAGGAAGGTCGTGGACACGTGCTCGAGTTTGCCGCTCTTCCAGTCGGGCCTGACGATGTGGAACATCAGCATGGCGTCGGGGGAGTTGGCCTTCGAGCCGAAGCCGTTGTCGGTCAGCGTCAGGAACGTGCCGTCCTTCAGATTCTTGATGCCCGAAAGGCCCTGCACCGGCTGGCCCTTGAAGGGGAGCGATATGCCGGTCGGCCGCGGGGCCGCCTTGTCGGAGAGGGCGGAGATGCCCGGTACGCTTTCCGGCGTGTCGATCCGCTGCGGCGTCGGGCCGGCATACCGGCCGGAGATCTGCAACTCGGGCGGCGCATCGGCCGGCGCCGGCACGAAGGTCGTGGCCGGCAGGAGGACATGGCCTTCCAGGACGGCGGGGAACTTGGTCTGGGCGGCTGCCGGCATTGCAAGTGCAATGGCGGCGGCGGCGACGGCGATCTGGGTGCGCATGCAGCGGACGTACCGCCGCAAGGCTACGGTTTGCTGACGGTGCCTGTGGACGGCCTAGCCGTCGATCACGGCCATCGCGTCCATCTCGAACAGCCAGTTGGGCTGGGCGAGGCGCGGGACGTAGATGAAGGTGCTGACCGGTGGGGCCGCGGTGTTGATGTAGCGGTCACGGATGGTGCGATAGCCGTTGCGGATCTCCTGGGTGACGGAGATGTGGCAGTAGTTGTTGATCTTCACCAGGTTCCTCCAGTCGCCGCCCGCGGCCTTCAACGCAAGGCCCAGATTCCTGAACACCTGCTCGACCTGGGCCTCGAAGTCGCCTTCGCCCACCATCCTGTCGTTCGCGTCGTGCGGCACCTGTCCCGCGATCAGCACCAGCTTCCCGCTGGTGATCTCGGCGATCTGGGAATAGCCGCGCCTGGCCATGTTTGCGGGAACGGAAAGCACGACGGGCATGGGCGGCTCCTTTTCTCGGCGGCTGGCACGGTCCGCGCGCTCGTCTTATTGGCGTGCCATCTCCGACTGGACAAAGGCGATGATGCGCTGTCGCATGTCGCTCGTGGTGGCATCGCTCCGGCAGACGGCGAAGTGATTATAGCTGTTCATTGCATAATCGCACTTGCCATCGAGAGCCGGCCAGCGTGCGCCGCGATTGGCGGCATCCCAGGCATGAGTCTGGTCGGGGTAGTGCTGCCAGGTCTGCGCGGCAGTAAACACACGTCGCGCGCACTCGCTGGACGGGGCCGCAGTGTCCTTGCCCCCCGTGAAAACGATGATCGGTGCCGAATAGGGCCCGAGCGTTGGGCGGTAGGGGGTGCCGTCAGCGGTGCAGACCGGATAGAGCGCTATTCCGCCGCGATAAAGTGCGGCCGCCTCCGTGTGCAAAAACGGCTCGTCGGTGAAGGTGCGCAACACCGTCCAGCCGCCCTGGCTGTCGCCGTAGAGGAACGTGCGGGCCGGATCGGTGCGCTGCGTATCGCGGAGCCAGCGCGCCGCGGCGAAGGCGTCGAGAGCGCGCATGTTGGCGCCGAAGCGGGTAGCGGTGAGCCAATTCTCTTCGCGGCCACGGCTCCAGAAGCTGTCGAGGATCAGCGTGTTCGCGCCCAGACTCTCGCGCAGCCAGAGGGCCGTCGCGAAATTTGTCGGGACGAGACCGTGCCCGCCATGCACGATCACAAAAGTCGGGCGCCCGGCCGCGCCGTCGGGATGGGGGTTCCAGCTCGCCAGCAGCCGCCCCTTGCCGTCATACGCCGGAACCAGCGGCGCCATGTCCGCGAGTCGAACCCGCCTGGTATTGTTTGCGAGATCCCAGGACCCGCGCAACGGCTGCGCCGGGGCAGTCTCGGTGACGATCGGCGGTTGAAACGATTCGACGTCGTCTTGCGTGAGGCTACGAGCGCAGCCGGATCCTGCCAGAATTCCCACGAGCAACAGGACCCACCGAACTGCCCGCATCAAACGCTGAAGCGGAAGTGGAAGACGTCGCCGTCCTGCACCGTGTACTCCTTGCCTTCGAGGCGCAGCTTGCCGGCGTCGCGCGCGCCCGACTCGCCCTTCAGGCTGACGTAGTCGTCGTACGCGATCGTCTCGGCGCGAATGAAGCCCTTTTCGAAGTCGGTGTGGATGACGCCGGCGGCCTCGGGCGCGCGCGCTTCGCGGCGCACGGTCCAGGCGCGCGCTTCCTTGGGTCCGACGGTGAAGAAGGTCACGAGGTCGAGCAGCCCGTAACCGGCATGGACGACGCGGGCGAGGCCGGTCTCCTTGAGGCCGAGCGACGTGAGGTATTCGGCCTGGTCCTCGGGCGGCAGCTGCGCCACTTCGGCCTCGATGGCGGCCGAGATCACGACCGACGGCATGCCGCGCGCCTTGGCGAACGCCTCGGCCTTGGCGCTGTGCGCGTTGCCCGTTGCCGCCGCGCCTTCCTCGACGTTGAGCACGTACATCATCGGCTTGGCGGTGATGAGCTGCAGGCGCTGGAACACCGGGCGTTCGTCGGCGGTGATCGCGGCCTCGCGCGCGGGCTTGCCCTCGCGCAACGCGTCGAGCGCCTTCTTGACCACCGGCGCTTCGGCGGCGGCTTCCTTGTCGCCGCTCTTGGCGCGCTTCTCGAGGTTGGGCAGGCGCTTCTCGAGGCTGTCGAGGTCGGCCAGCATCAGCTCGGTCTCGACGACTTCGGCGTCGCTCACCGGATCGACCTTGCCGCTCACATGCGTGACGTCGCCGTCCTCGAAGCAGCGCAGCACGTGGGCGATCGCGTCGACCTCGCGGATGTTGCCGAGGAACTGGTTGCCGAGCCCTTCGCCCTTCGACGCGCCCTTCACCAGGCCCGCGATATCGACGAACTCGAGCTGGGTGGCGATGATCTTGGCGGAGCCTGCGATGCCGGCCAGCGCATCGAGGCGCGGATCGGGCACGGCGACGCGACCCACGTTGGGCTCGATGGTGCAGAACGGATAGTTGGCGGCTTGCGCTGCCTGCGTGGCCGTCAGCGCGTTGAACAGGGTCGACTTGCCGACGTTGGGCAGGCCGACGATTCCGCAATTGAAACCCATTTTATTACTCTTTCTTGATATCCAGCCGGGCCGGCAGATCGGGAGGAGGCGCGAGAGACGCCACCCGGCTCATGTATTTTTCGTCGGCCTTCTGGCCGCCTTCGGCCAGCAGCGCCGATTCGTCGGCCAGCGCGCCCAGCAGTTTGGGCAACCAGCCGGTCTTCTCGTCGCGCTCGTCCGGCTCGAAGTCGCGCAGCACCCAGTGCAGCACCAGGTCCTTGTGGCCGGGGTGGCCGATGCCGATGCGGACGCGGCGGTAGTCCTTGCCGACATGGGCGTCGATGTCGCGCAGGCCGTTGTGGCCGCCGGCGCCGCCGCCCTTTTTCATACGCACCCTGCCGGGCGCGATATCGAGCTCGTCGTGGAACACCACGACCCGTTCGAGCGGGATCTTCAGGAAGCGCACGGCCTCGCCCACGGCGCGGCTCGACTCGTTCATGAAGGTCATGGGTTTGAGCAGGAGCGTCTTCTCGCCACCGAGATGGCCCTCGGCCACTTCGCCGTTGAAGCGCTCGCGCCAGGAAGAGAAGACACGGCGGCGGGCAATCTCGCCCACCGCCATGAATCCCACATTGTGCCGGTGCCCCGCATAGCGCGGCCCGGGATTGCCGAGGCCGACCAGCAAAAGCACCGGGGACGCTTACTTCTTGGCCGGAGCCGGCGCCTTGCCACCCGCCGCCGGCGCCGCAGCGCCAGCAGCCGGAGCTGCACCCGCGGCCGGAGCCGCACCCGCCGCCGGAGCCGCGCCCGCAGCCGGAGCCGCACCGTCGGCAGCCGCCGCGGTCGGTTCGACTTCGCGCACGACCGTCGGAGGCGCGATCGAAGCCACCGTCTGGTTCTTGTCGCGGGCCACGACACGCACACCGTCCGGCACCTTGAGCGCCTCGAGATGGACCGAATGGCCGATCTCGAGGCCAGTCAGGTCGACCTCGAAGTACTCGGGGATCGACGCCGGCTTGGTGCGCACGGTGATCTCGTGCAGGACGATGTTCAGCACGCCGCCGCGCTTGATGCCGGGCGAGGCCGCTTCGTTCTTGAAGTGCACGGGGACCTGCACCGAGATGATCGACTCGGGGCCGACTCGCAGGAAGTCGAGATGCAGAGGCTTGTCCGTCACCGGATCGACCTGAATGTCGCGCGGCAGCACGTCGATGGACGTGCCGTCGACTTCGACCTTGAGGGTGTGGTTGAAGTAGCCCTCTCTGTGCATGATGCGCTCGACCGACTTCGGTTCGACCGCGATCATCAGGGGGGCCTGCTTGTCACCGTAGATCACGGCGGGAATCAGTCCTTCGCGACGGCTGGAACGGGCGCCCCCTTTGCCGGCCCGGTCCCGCTTCTTCGCGATGACCTTTGACGTCTCTGCCATTTCAACTTCTCCTA
>CAIWTJ010000197.1 GCA_903915535.1 Enhydrobacter aerosaccus | reverse complement strand
TCGTGCTCACCGCCGTCGGGTACAACCTCAGGCTAATCCTGCGCTGGTTCAGGGCTTTTTTATGCCTACTCGCCGCTGCCCTCGGCTTCGCCCTGCCGATGAACGGCTGCGCTTAATCCGCGTTCTTCACGGCCGACTAAATAAGAAACGCTAATTTTTGGGGGAGCAAAAAATGGCGAGCGTAGGAAGTGCGGCGGGCATTCCGCCGGGGACGGGGCTGCTTGAGCGCGAGCGAATCATCGCGCAGCCCGGATTCAATCGTTGGCTCGTGCCGCCTGCGGCCCTGGCCATCCATCTGTGCATCGGCATGGCGTACGGCTTCAGCGTGTTCTGGATCCCGCTGTCGCGTTCGATCGGCATCAGCAAGTCGAACGCCTGCCCGGCCGACATGTCGCTGTTCTCCGAACTGTTCGCCTCCAATTGCGACTGGAAGATCAGCAGCCTCGGCTGGATGTACACCCTGTTCTTCGTGCTGCTGGGTTCGGCGGCTGCGGTCTGGGGCGGCTGGCTCGAACGCGCGGGCCCGCGCAAGGCCGGTCTCGTCTCGGCACTGTGCTGGTGCGGCGGCCTGCTGATCTCGGCAGTCGGCGTCTATACGCATCAGCTCTGGATGATGTGGCTGGGCTCGGGCGTGATCGGCGGCATCGGCCTCGGTCTCGGCTACATCTCGCCGGTCTCGACCCTGATCAAGTGGTTCCCGGACCGTCGCGGCATGGCGACCGGCATGGCCATCATGGGGTTCGGCGGCGGCGCCATGATCGGCTCGCCCCTGGCCGACATCCTGATGAACTATTTCCGTACGCCGACGTCGGTCGGCGTGTGGCAGACCTTCACCGCGATGGCGGTGATCTACTTCGTGTTCATGGTCGGTGGAGCCTTCGGCTACCGCCTGCCGCCGCCCAACTGGCGTCCCGACGGCTGGACTCCGCCGCCGGAGAACACCAAGTCGATGATCACCAAGCATCAGGTGCATCTCAAGGACGCACACAAGACGCCGCAGTTCTGGCTGGTGTGGGCGGTGCTCTGCCTCAACGTCTCGGCCGGCATCGGCGTGATCGGCATGGCCTCGCCCATGCTGCAGGAGATCTTCGCGGGCTCGCTGCTTGGCCAGCCCAACGTGAAGTTCGGCCAGCTGAATGCCGACCAGCTCAAGACGGTCGCCGCGATCGCCGCGGGCTTCACCGGTCTGCTCTCGCTGTTCAACATCGGTGGCCGGTTCTTCTGGGCATCGCTGTGGGACAAGATCGGGCGCAAGAACACGTACTTCACGTTCTTCGCGCTCGGCATCGCGCTCTATGCGGCCGCGCCGACGCTGGCGCACATCAACAACAAGGCGCTGTTCGTTCTGGCCTTCGGCGTCATCCTGTCGATGTACGGCGGCGGCTTCGCGACGGTTCCGGCCTACCTGGCCGACCTGTTCGGCACCCAGTTCGTCGGTGCGATCCACGGCCGTCTGCTCACGGCCTGGTCGACGGCGGGCATTGTCGGACCGGTCGTCGTGAACTACATCCGTGAATTCCAGATCAACGCCGGCGTGCCGCGGGCGCAGGTCTACGATTTCACGATGTACATCCTGGCCGGCATGCTGGTGGTGGGCTTCATCTGCAACATGATGATCAAGCCCGTCGATTCGAAATGGTACATGTCCGAAGCGGACGTCGCGGCCCTGCAGGCCAAGACGACCGCGGCTGCCGCCGCGCAGGGCGGCTCCTACGGCATCGGCAAGGGCGGTCTCGACGGGGCGGCGGTCGTCGCGTGGCTGATCGTCGGCGTGCCGATCCTGTGGGGTGTCTGGATCACGTTCGACAAGGCGCTCGTCCTGTTCCGCTAACCGCCCAGTTCGGCGATCATCTTCTTCAGCAGGCCGGCATCGGGATATTCCCCGGTGCCGGCCTGAATGTTTTCGCGCATATGCTCGGGCTTGCTGGTGCCCGGGATCGCGCAGGTGATCGCGGGATGGGCCAGCACGAACTTCAGCAGGATCTGCGCCCAGCTCGTGCAGCCGATGTCGCGGGCCCACGCGGGCAGCGGCCGGCCGGAAAGCTTGCGCATCAGCCCGCCGCCGCCGAACGGGCGGTTGACCAGCACGGCCACGCCCTTGTCCGCCGCGGTCTTGAGCAGCCGGCGCTCGGCGCCGCGGTCGTCGATCGCGTAGTTGATCTGCACGAAGTCGAAGGTCTCGCGCTTCAGCACCGCCTCGAGCTGGTCGTGGGCGCTCTCGGTGTAGTGCGTGACGCCCAACAGCCGGATGCGGCCTTCCTTCTTCCAGGCGCGCAGCGTCTCCAGGTGCACCTGCCAGTCCAGCAGATTGTGGATCTGCATCAGATCGATGCGGTCGGTATGGAACAGCTTCAGCGACTGCTCCATCTGCGCGATGCCGGCGGCACGGCCCGACGTCCAGACCTTGGTCGCGATGAAGGTCCTGTCGCGCGCGCCCAGCGACTGGATCACGTCGCCGGCCACGCCCTCGGAGCGGCCGTACATCGGCGAGCTGTCGATCACCGAACCGCCGCCGTCCAGCAGCGCACGCACCACGTCGGCGAGCGGCGCGCGCTCGGCGGGAGCGCTGCCGACGTCGAAGGTCTGCCACGTGCCGAGGCCGACCACGCCCAGCATCTCGCCCGTCGAGGGAACCTTGCGTTTGTGCATGAGCGTACCTGCCTGTGCGAAGACGGATCGGCCGAGCAGCGATGTGCCGGCGAGCTGGAGGAAGGCGGAGCGCGTGAGCGGCATCGGGATCAGAGAACGACCCGGAAGATCTTGCCGTTGCGCTCGGCTTCGACGCGCTTGCCGTTGAGGGTGATCTGCGGCGGCTCGGCCATACCCTCGATCGTGAAGTGCCGTGCCATGTCCCCCTCGTTCTGCTCGGGCTTGGGGGCATGCGCGATCTCCAGCTCGCGCGTCCCGGGCCGGTACTCGACGCGCAACAGGCCGAGCTTGCCGTCGGCGCCGAACACCGCGCCGTCCCGGGTCGAGAGCTTCCACATCTGCGCATCGGGCAGCGGATTGTAGCCCACGACCGCGCCGCTCATCGGATCGGCCAGCAGGTAGGCTTTGCGGCCGGGTTCGGTGACCAGGACCGCGCCGTTCTTTTCGAGCCGGCCGGTCGTGCCCTGCTGCGACCACGTCGTGTCGCGTTCCAGTCCCGGGGGCAGGTAGGGCCATTTGCCGTTCAGCCTGCGATAGGGGATCGCGGTCTCCTGCGAACCGGGATCGATCGCGAAGTGCACTTCCGTCGGCTGGCCGAAGGCCGTGCCGAAACCCGCCTCCATCAGATCGTCGCCGCTGCGATAGCTGACGTCGAGACGCTTGTCGCGCTCCTGCCATTTGGCCGTCAGCTGGCACTTCGCGATGTGCGCGGCGAAGCTCTCGAAACTGCCGTGCTGCTCGGCGTCGCCCATCTCCAGGACGAAGCCGCCGTAGGTCCCGGTCATGATCTTGTCGAGATCGAGATCCTTCGCGGGCACGCCCGTGGCGCGCTTCATGTTGTACATCGACACGATCAGCGCGGGCGCGATGTCCTCCTTGGAGAAGTCGCCGCGGCCGCCGCCGCCCGGGCCGATCTCGATCTCCGCGTCGCGGCCGAGATCGCTGGCCGGCAGCGGCAGGATCGCCAGATAGGTGACGCCGTCGCGGACCAGCAGGCGCTGGCCCGAGGTCATGCGGTGCGGAAAGGCGGTGATCTTCTGGCTGTCGACGAAAAGCTCCCAGTCCGGCGCCGGACTGAAGTTCCACAGGCCAATGACCGTCGCCAGCTGCGTGAGGTCGCCCTTGATGCCGCGCAACAGGCGATCGCGATTGTTGTGCGGCTTGGCAAAGACGATGGCGCGATTGCGGCTCTGGTAGGTGAGCGTGAGGCCCGCCGCCGCGTAGACACCCTCGCCGGTCGAGGCGAGGTCGGGCTTGTTGGCGTGATAGCGGACGGTCAGCGTGCCGAGATCCTCGATCCGGGACGCCTTCTTCGGGGCGCGCACCCACTGCGCCAGAAGGTCGATGGTGCCGCCCTTGATGTCGTTGCTGGCCAGCCCATGCCAGCGCCCGAGCCAGCTGCGCCGCCACAGGGGCGGCTTGAAATTTCCGCGCGTCGTTTCGGTCGAGGTGTGTTCGAAGGGCACCGGCTTGTCGTCGATGAGGCCGGACATCCACGACGGCCCCCATGAGCCCTGCAGAGACTGGATGGCCACCCTCCCGGGCGGAAAATCGTAGCCCCAGACCGCCATGCCTTTCACGAAGCCCTCGGGACCCAGATCCAGGTAATTGACGGCGCCTTCCTTGGAGATCGTATGCAGGGCACCGTAAATGCCGTCCTGCTCGACCAGGACGCCCGACAGGCGCGCGCGTCCCGACGACGAGAGGAAGCGCTTCGTCCGCGAATGATAGAGCGTGACCAGCAGCTCCATCGTCCGGTCGACGAGGATACGGCCCATCAGCCGGTCGATTGGCGTCGGACCGTAGTCCGCGAACATCTTCTGCGCGCTGAGCGTGATCGACAGATAATAATGGTCGAGCAGTTCCTGCGTGCCGCCGTCGGCGAACGACCAAAAGCGCAGCGCCAGGTGCTCGAGCCCGTGCCGGCCGTCGGCGATGGCATACTCGGACCCGATCAGGGTGCCGCCCAGCAGGGCGCCCATGGCCGCGGTGTGGTTGAAGTTCTGGGTGCTGACGGCGTAGTTGTAGCCGTCGCGGAAGAACGAGGCGTGCCCGCGCCAGTCATGGGTGCGCTTCCAGTAATCTATCGCCTCGGCGCTCTGCGGATGGGTGAAGGCGTTGGTCGGCAGCTCGGGCTGCAGCCACGCCCGCCAGTAATTCTTCAGATGCTCCATCAGCGGCGCCGGCAGGATATCGGGCAGGATCAGCGGCAGCAGCAGGAAGTCCTGGACCTCCCAACCGATCCAGTAGCGCGGCACGAACGTCAGGTTGCTCATGACGTTGGCCACGTAGTCCTTGTAGCCCTTGTCGTCCTTGTAGGTCGTCCACTTGACCGTGTGATCGCCGCCCGCGCGCATCAATTCGGCGACACGGGAGGCTTCGAGAGTGGAGCGCTCCTCGCCGAACAGCCTGATCGAGCGGTTGGTGGCTTCCATGACCTGCCGCAGGGTCGGCATGACGGCGGTCGGCCGGGAGTCGTCCTTGGCCCGCAACTTCCAGTCTTCCTGGAGGCGCATCGGCATGACGATGGAGACGCTGCCGCCGGTGCGGCGTGTGGTCAGCACCAGCTTCGGCGCCTCGAACTTCAGCCCATGACCGCCGATCGACATCGCCCATTCGTAGGCGTCGCCCAGGGCGCGGTAGCGGGTGTCGTAGGTCTCGACCTTGCGCAGCAGGAAGCCACGGCTTTCCAGGCCGCGCAGGCGATCGCCCGGCTCGCGCTCGACGACCGGCGTCGACAGGAGCTTGGTGATGTCGATGCGGGCTTCCGTCTGGTCCTTCGACAGCTCCTTGGGCTCGAGCAGGTCGAAGACCCGGTCATGTTGCGGATCGGCGGCGCCGAAGCGCTTCCAGTAGCGCAGGCCGTTGGCGCTGGCGTTGAAGGTCGGCCCGGTGTTGGCGTCGGCGGCCCAGGCCTGGCGGAGCGGAAAGGCCTGCACGTGCCAGGTCGGCGGGTTCTCGGTCCAGACCTTGCGGTTGAGACCGTCTCGCCAGATGTAGCGCGCCGGCAGGATCTCGTATCCGGCGTACCGCATCACAAGTTCGGCGCCGACCAGCACGCGCCCGCTGCGCAGGAAGTCGGCGATCTCGTCCCCCGCCGTCGGAAAGCGCAGCAGGACGGACCGGTGGACGGCGTCGACCGTATCGCCGCCGGGCTGTGGCTTGTCCCAGTCGCGGCCGTCGATGGTCGCCGTCTCGGCGGTCTTGACCTCGAGAACATCGCCGGTCGCCTGCGCCCGCGCGCGTGCCGGCAGGGCGCCCAGCGCGGCACCGCCCAGCAAAAGTCGGCGTCTTTCGATCGGGGACGACATGGGATCGGATGTTACGCTGTCCCGCAGGAGGAAACACGATGATCAAGCGCAAGCAACGCATCCCGATGCGCGACCTTTC
>CAIWTJ010000196.1 GCA_903915535.1 Enhydrobacter aerosaccus | reverse complement strand
GCTCGCTCGGACTCTTGAGCGAGCCAGAGGCTCGCGGTCCGGAAGAGAAGACTTCCAGGCATCCGGTCCCATTTTTTTCCCATTTGTTTAATGGGAAGCCGGCCGTCCGCCTCAGGCCGTGAGGCCGCCGTCGCAGACGAATTCACTGCCGGTCGAGAAACTCGATTCGTCCGACAGAAGGAACAAAATCATGTTCGCGACTTCCACCGGCTCGCCGAGGCGGCCGAGGGGGTGGAGGTCCTCCAGGGCCTGCCGGCCGCTGCGATTGCCGATGGTTTGCGCCAGGCGGGGCGCGATCATCGGCGTATCGATGTAACCGGGGTGTACCGAATTGCAGCGCACCTTCACGTTCGATCCGTACAGCGCCACGTATTTTGTGAGCGCGCGCACCGCGCCCTTGCTGGCGCAATAGGCCATGGCCGCAGACGCGCCGCGCAGGCCCAGCACCGAGGAGATGTTGACCATCGAGCCGCCGCCACTTTTTCGCATCGCCGCGAACGCGCTCTTGCAGCCGAGGAAGGTGCCCATCGAGTTGATCTCGTTCACGCGACGGTATTCCTCGAGGCTGCAGTCCTCGATCGTGTTGCGCACGCCGATGCCGGCGGCGTTCACGAGGCCGTGCAGGCCGCCGAATGCGTCGACCGTCGCGGCGACGGCCTTCTGCCAGTCGGCCTCCTGCGTCACGTCGAGCGGCACGAAGAGGGCGGCCGGGCCCAGTTCCTTCGCCAGTGCCGCGCCCCGGGCGGCGTCGCGATCCGCCAGCACCGCCTTGCCGCCCTCGCGCAGCACGAGACGGACAGTCTCTGCGCCGATACCCGACGCGCCGCCGCTGATCAGGACGACTTTGTTTTCAAGGCGCGCCAATGATCCGCCCCCTGCGCAAGCCGCTGGTAAGACCGCCGTCGGCCACGAACTCCGCGCCGGTGACGAAGGAAGAACGATCGGAAGCGAGCCAGAGAATCAGTTCCCCGAGTTCGGCGGGCTCCGCCATGTGTCCAATCGGGTGGCTCTGGTCGAGAAAGGCCTTGCCCTGTTCGCGGCCGACCACCTGCCACAGCGGATTGAAGATCGGCGTGTCGACGCCGCCGGGATGCACCGAGTTGCAGCGGATGCCGTACTTCTGCTCGGCGCAGTGCAGCGCCACGCTCTTGCTGAGCAGCCGCACCGCGCCCTTGCTGGCGGTGTAGGCGATCGGTCCGGCCGACCCCACCAGCGCCGCGATCGACGAGATGTTGATGATCGAACCCTTGGACGCGGGCTTTGCCGGCCCGGTCTTCTTCATGCCCTCGATCGCGTACTTGCAGCCCAGGAAGACGCCCTCGGAGTTGATCGCCTCGATCTTGCGCCACTGCTCGACGGTCGTGGTCTCGAGCGTGCCCGAGCCGCCGCTGATGCCGGCATTGTTGACCAGGATGTCGAGGCGGCCTTCGCGCGCCAGCACATCGGCCAGCAGCGACTTCCAGGCCGCTTCGGAGGAAACATCGTGGGTGACGAAGCGCCCGGGGCTGTCGTTGGCGGGCTGGATGTCGGCCACGACGACGGTGGCGCCGGCGGCCTGGAGCAGAGACGCCGCGGCGGCGCCTATGCCAGAGGCGCCGCCGGTGACGATCGCGACTTGATCGGTGAGTTCCATATCGGCGCCGACCTTAACGGGGCCGGCGCCGATGCCAAATCGATTTCTCTAGAAGCCCAGCGGTCCGGTGACGGCCGTCCAGCGGCCACCCTTTACCTCGGCCAGGAACGACGTGTTCGCGCCCTGCCGGATCTTCGGACCGAAGGTCACTTCGGGGCCGCCCAGCTTGTCGTGCGACTTGTTGATGCTCTCCATGCCCTTCACGAAGCTGTCGACCGTCAGGTCCTTGCCCGCGTTCTGAAGGCCCTGCACGGTGAGGTCGGCGGCGATGTAGCCGTAGACCGCGCCGACGTTGGGATCGATCGAGTACTTGGCCTTGTAGTCCGCCACGAACTTGGCCATCGCCGGGTTCTTGCTGTCGGCATAGGGCATCTCGACGAGGCCCGCGCCGTAGAAGCCGTCCATGCCCGGCGCCGCGCCGACCACGACGTCATAGGTCGCCGACGAGCCGAAGAAGGTCACGTCCCAGCCCGACTTGCGCGCGGCGGTGTAGGGAATGATCGTGTCGCGCACGATCGTGCCCATCACGATCAGGTCGCAGTTCGCGGCCTTGAGCTTGGTGAGCGATGCGGTGAAGTCCTGGTCGGTCGGCTTGTGCGTCACCGACTCGACGATCTTGATGCCGAGCTTCTCGGTCTGCTCCTTGGCGCCCTCCAGGATCTCCTTGCCGAAGTCGGTGTCCTGGTACATCACGCAGACCGCCTTCTTGCCCTTCTCTTTCACCAGGTAGTTGATGCCCGAGCGGACCTGGTCGACGTAGGACGCCGAGGCATAGAACTTCAGCCGCTCGAACGGCTCGTACATCGAACGCGCCGCGGTGATCGGGAACAGGCTCGGGATGTTGGCGGCCAGCTGGTCCTTGAAGCAGGCGTTGTTCATCGGCGTGCCGATCGCCACGAGGAAGGCGAACACCTTGTCGCGGTGGATCAGCTTGTTGCAGGCCTGCACGGCCTTGGGCACCTGGTAGCCCGCGTCCTCGATGATGAACTTGATCTTGCGGCCGTGGATGCCCTGGGCGTTGGCCTCGTCGATGCGCATCTTGGCGCCGTTGGTCGACGACACGCCGTAGGTCGCGGCGACGCCCGACAGGTCGGTGTGCGTGCCGAAGGTCACTTCGGTCGCGGTCACGCCGTTGGTCTGTGCCAGGGCGGCGGTTGCTGTGGTTGCGGCGATGGCGAGTGCCAGGCCGATCGTCTTGCTCGTCTGTCTCATGGTTTCCTCCGTTTTTTATCAGGCGTACATGCCGTCGATCATCGTCTTGTATTTTTCGTTCACGAACTTGCGGCGCAGCTTCATCGTCGGCGTCAACTCCTCGTCCTCGGCGGTGAGCTGCTGCTCGATCAGGCGGAACTGCTTGATGGTCTCCACGCGGGCGACCTCGCGGTTCACCTTCTCGATCTCGGCCTGGATCAGCGCGTTGATCTCCCTGGCCCGGCACAGCGAGGCGAAGTCGGTGAAGGGCACGTTCTCGTCCTGCGCGTACTTCGCCACGTTGTCGTAGTCGATCATCACCAGGCAGGAGAGGTACTTGCGGCGGTCGCCGATCACGACGGCGTCGGAGATGTAGGGCGAGAACTTGAGCTGGTTCTCGATCTCCGACGGCGTGATGTTCTTGCCGCCCGCGGTGATGATGATGTCCTTCATGCGGTCGGTGATCTTGAGGTAGCCGTCGTTGTCGACGAAGCCTACGTCGCCGGTATGCAGCCAGCCGTCGCGCACGGTTTCCGCCGTCTTGTCGGGCTGGTTGAGGTAGCCCATGAAGACGTGCGGGCCCTTCAGCAGAATCTCTCCTTCGGCCGAGATCCTGACTTCGGTGGAGGGCGCCACCTTGCCGACGGTGCCGAGCTTGATGCGGTCGGGCATGCCGGTGGCGATGCCGCAGTTCTCGGTCTGGCCATAGACCTCGCGCATGTCGACGCCCAACGCGCGGTACCACTTGATCAGGTCGGGCGCGATCGGCGCGGCGCCGGTGCCGGCGTAGCGGATGCGGTGCATGCCGATGGCGCGCTTGATGTTGTCGAGCACCAGAAAGTCGGCGATCCGGTAGGCGATCCTGAGCAGCGGCGAGGGCGTGCGCCCCTCGATCTCCGCTTCGGCGACCTTGAGGCCGATGCCGAGCGCCCAGCGGTAGGCGGTGCGCCCGATCCACGTCGCCTCCTTCATGCGGATGGCGATGCCGGAATAGAAGCGTTCCCAGATACGCGGCACCGCGAAGAAGAGCGTGGGCGCCACCTCGCGCACGTTGTCCGACACCGTCTCGATGCTCTCGGCAAAGTTCGCGACGGCGCCGGAGCGCAGCGGCAGGAAGGTGGTAAAGGTGCGCTCGGCGATATGGCAGAGCGGCAGGAAGGCCAGCTGCTCGGCGTTGGGCATCATCGGCACGAAAGCGTCGGCGTTCATGATCTGGAAGATCACGTTGCGATGCGCCAGCATCGAGCCCTTGGGCGGGCCGGTCGTGCCAGAGGTGTAGACCAGCAGTGCCAGTTCCTCGGCCTTGGACGCGGCCACGAGCTGCTCCCACAGGCCGGGGTTGGCGGCATCGTGGGCGCGGCCCAGTTCGAGCAGTTCGCCGAACGGCATGACCTGCGGGTCGCTGAAGTCGTTGAGGCCTTCCATGTCGAAGACGAAGGCCTTGCGCACGTCCGGGCAGCGCGCCCGCACGTCCAGGAACTTGTCGAGCTGCTCGTCGTCCTCGACGAACAGGAAGCGCGAGCGGCTGTCGGACAGGATGTATTCGACCTGCTTGGCCGAATCCGTCGGATAAATGCCGTTGGTGACGCCGCCGGCGCCCATCGTGCCCATGTCGGCGTAAAGCCACTCCGGTACCGTCTCCGCCAGCACCGACACGACCTCGCCACGCGCGAGGCCAAGCTTGACGAGGCCCATGCCGACGAAGCGCGCGCGTTCGCCGTACTGCGCCCAGCTCGTCGAGCGCCAGATGCCGAGGTCCTTCTCGCGGAACGCGGTGCGCGTGTCGCGCGCCTTCACCTGGTGCCAGAACAGCTTGGGGATGGTGTCGCAGCCCTCGACTTCGATCTTCATCGTCATCGCCAGGTCTTCCTCTTCTTCCAGCGACGCTGCCCGCGCGCGCCCTGGTCCTTGATGCCGAGGTAGAACTCTTTGATGTCTTCCTTCTCCACGAGGCGCGCGCAGGTGTCGGCCATGACGATGCGGCCGACCTCGAGCACGTAGCCATAGTCGCCGACCTGCAGCGCCATGTTGGCGTTCTGCTCGACCAGCAGGATGGTGACGCCGCGCTCGCGGTTGATGCGCACGATGATCTCGAATATGTCCTTCACCAGCTTGGGCGACAGGCCGAGCGACGGCTCGTCGAGCAGCATCACCTTGGGCCGGGCCATCAGCGCACGGCTGATCGCCAGCATCTGCTGCTCGCCGCCGGAGAGCGATCCCGCGCGCTGGTCGGCGCGCTCTTTCAGGACGGGGAAGTAGCCGAACACCGTCTCGAGGTCCTTGGCCACGGCGTCGGCGTCGCGGCGGGTGTAGGCGCCCATGCGCAGGTTCTCGCGCACGGAAAGGAACGGGAAGACCTCGCGGCCCTCGGGCACGTGGCTGATACCGAGGCGCATCACCTTGTCGGGGTCCATGTGCTGGATCTCGCGGCCCTCGAAGGTGACCGAGCCCTTCTGCGGATCCATGACGCCGCAGATGGTCTTGAGCACGGTCGTCTTGCCCGCGCCGTTGGAGCCCAGGATGGTGACGATGTTGCCCTTGGGCACGTCGAAGCTGACGCCGCGGATCGCCATGATCGGACCGTAGTAGGTCTCGATGTTGGAGGCGCGCAGGATGGGCTCGGACATCGCTCAGCCTCCCAGGTACGCGCGCATGACTTCGGGATGGCTCTGGACTTCGCGCGGCGTGCCCGTCGCGAGCGGCCGGCCGTAGTTCAGTGCCAGCACGCGATCCGACACGGCGGACACCAGCGTCATGTCGTGCTCGACCATCAGCACGGTGATGCCCAGCAGGTTCTTGATGTCCTGGATCCAGAAGGCCATGTCCTCGGTCTCCTCGACGTTGAGGCCGGAGGAGGGCTCGTCGAGCAGCAGCAGCTTGGGATTGGTGCAGAGCGCGCGTGCGAGCTCGGTCACCTTGCGCACGCCGTAGGGCAGGTTGACGATGAAGCTGTCGCGATATTGCTGGAGGTCGAGGAAGTCGATCACCTTCTCGACCGCCTCGCGATGCTCGATCTCGAGCCGCCGAACCGACGGAAGGAACAGGAGTTCCGAGAGGAAGTCCGACTTCTTGTGCGCATGCCGCGCCAGCAGAAGATTCTGCAGAAGGGTCGCATGCTCGAACAGCTCGATGTTCTGGAAGGTGCGCGCGATGCCCAGCCCCGCGATGCGGTGGGGCGGCACGTGCGTGATGTCCTTGCCCTCGAACATCAGGCGGCCCGCGGTCGGGTCGTAGATGCGGCTCATCAGGTTGAAGATCGTGGTCTTGCCCGCGCCGTTGGGCCCGATGATTGTGAAGACCTCGCCCTTCTCGATCGAGAAGGTGACACCGTCGACGGCCTTGATGCCGCCGAAGTTGATGGCGATCTGCTCGGCGGCGAAGAGGCTCATCGCAACCGCTCCGTCTTCATGTAGCTCTTCTGGCGCTTGAAGGAGTCGGCCTTGTAGAGCGGGAAGGTCGAGAAGAAGACGCGGATCTTCACCCAGCGCCCGTACATGCCGAGCGGCTCGAGCAGGATGGTGAGCACCAGGATCAGGCCGAAGATGCCGGCCTCGACGCCGGGCTTCTTGAGGAAATTGCCCAGTGCATCGCCCACGATGTGGAAGAGGCCGATGCCGGTCGACTGGGAGAGCTCCGAGAAGGTGGCAGGCATGCCGTCGCGCAGGATGGCGATGATGGGCGGCAGCAGCGCCACGAAGATCGCGCCCAGCACAGCGCCGTGCAGCGAGCCCAGGCCGCCCACGATGACCAGCAGCAGCATCTGGATCGAGAGCAGGATGGTGAAGATGTCGGGCGCCAGGTAGGCGATCTTGTGCGCGAACAGCGCGCCCGCGAGGCCCATGAGGCCCGCCGAGTAGGCGAAGGCCATCGACTTGTAGAGCGCCAGGTTCACGCCCATCGATTGTGCCGCGACCTCGCTGTCGCGGATCGCGATCCAGGCACGGCCCGTCGGCGCGCGCAGCAGGTTGCGCGTGGCCCACAGCGCCACCACGAGGAAGAACAGGCAGAGGAAGTAGAACTCGCGCGCGTCGGCGAAGGAGATGCCGAAGATCACGGGCGGCGCCACCGGCATGCCCTTGAAGCCGTTCGTCACGGCCTCCCAGCGGCTGAACACTTCCTGGATGATTACCGAGAAGGCGAGCGTCGCAATCGAGAGATAGATGCCGCTCATGCGCAGCGCCGGCAGGCCGACCACGAAGCCGCAGACTGTAGTGATGAACACCGCCAGCACGACCGAGCCGATCCACGGGATGCCGCGTTGGAGGAAATAGGCATGCGCGTAGGCGCCGATGCCGAGGAACGCCGCGTGGCCCAGTGAAACGAGGCCGGTGTAACCGACCAGGGTCATCAGCGAGACGCCGCACAGGCCATAGATGAACACCCACGCGGTCTCGCCCACGTAGTAGTCGGACAGCAGGAACGGCACGGCGATCACCGCGGCGGCCAGCGCCAGGTACCAGCCCATGTCGACCTTGTCGCGGAAGAGCTGGATGTCCTGGTTGTAGGAGGTCTTGAACACGAAGCGCATCGGGGCGGCCTATACTTTCTTGCGGCCGGGCGTGCCGAACAGGCCCTGCGGCCGTGCGATCAGCGCAGCCAGCAGGACGATGTAAGGCATCGTGTCCTTGAAGCCGTCCGGCAGGAGGGCGCCCGAGAACAGCTCGATCAGGCCGATGATGATGCCGCCCAGCAGCGCGCCCGGGATCGAGCCGAAGCCGCCCAGAACGGCTGCGGCGAAGGCCTTCAGGGCCACGGCCAGGCCCATGTTGATGTCGATCAGCGTCACCGGTGCCAGCAGCACGCCTGCCGCCGTCGCGGTGGCGGCGGAGATCGCCCAGATCAGCGAGAAGATCATCTTCACCGGGATGCCCATGTAATAGGCCGCGAGCTGGTTCTGCGACGTCGCCTGCATGGCGATGCCGATGCGCGTCCAGTTGAAGAAGGCGTAGAGCACGCTGCACAGCAGCAGCGTGCCGATGATGATGGAAAGATACTGATGGCTGAGCGTGATGCTGCCGATCTTCCACACGCCGCCAAATGGCGTCGGCAAAGTGTAGATTTCCGAACCCCAGGTGACCGACGCGAAGGTTCGGAAGATCGAGCCCAGGCCGATCGTCAGCATGACAACGGCGAACTGTGGCTGGCCGATGACATGGCGCAGCACGAACCGGTCGAGCAGGGCGCCGAAGGCCGCGATCGCGACCACGGCAATGGCGAAGGCCAGCCAATAGTCCAGCCCCCACCACACGACCGCCATGTAGCAGACGAAGGCGCCCAGCATCAGCAGGTCGCCCTGGGCGAAGTTCACCAGCTCCGTTGCCTTGTAAATAAGGACAAAGCCCAGTGCGACTAGGCCGTAGATACAGCCGACCGCAACGCCGTTCAGCGTCAATTGCAGGAAATCGCTCACGCGTACCCGTTCGTTTCCATCCCGTGCCCGCCGGTCTAACGCCGCCGTGACGAATGGACTATGAAGGGCCTATCGACAGTGTCAACGAGGATACCGGGTAGCCG
>CAIWTJ010000195.1 GCA_903915535.1 Enhydrobacter aerosaccus | reverse complement strand
GCGAGCCGGAGGCTCGCGGTCCGGAAGACACTGAGCGCCACTGGAGTGGCGCACTCCTATGATTTCTTTTCCGTTACTGGCCGGGTGACACCGGAAGCGCGGAGCTTCGTCAGTTCGTCGCCGCTGAAACCCATCAATTCGCCCAACACCTTGTCCGTATGCTGGCCGAGTGTCGGCGCCGGGCTCCGGATCTCCGATTTCCCGGCGGTGTGGAGCCGGATCGGCGAGATCGGCACACGGGTCTTGCCGCGGCGGGGGTGCTCGACGTCGACCCAGAAGCCGCGCGCTTCGAGATGCGGATCGGTGGCGACCTCGCGCGCGGTCTTGACCGGCGCGCAGGGCACATGGGCCTCGTTCAGCGCCTTCAACACCTCGTCCTTGGTGCGGGTGATCGTCCAGGCGCCCACGATGTCGTCGACCTCCGCCATGTGCTTGGCGCGGCCCACGGTGCTCGACAGTTCGGGGTCCTGGAGCAGCGCAGGTCGGCCCAGCATGTGGCACATCGCGTGCCAGTGCCGTTCGGCGGCGGTGAAGATCGCGACATAGCCGTCGGCGCACTTGTAGGTGTTGTACGGCGCCATCGCGAGCGCGGGGTGGCGGTTGCCGGTGCGGTCGGGCACGTTCTTGTCGTTGTCCATCACGGCACCCAGCGCCGAGGCGAGCGAGATCACGCCGGCCTCGTGCATGGCGACCTCGACGCGCTGGCCCTGGCCGGTGCGCTCGCGTTGCACCAAGGCGCCCAGGATACCGGCGCAGAGATGGATGCCCGCCAGGAAGTCGCAGACGGCCGCGCCCGCCTTGGTTGGCGGGCCGTCGGCATCGCCGGTCGCGTTGGTGATGCCGCTCATCGCCTGGATGGTGACGTCCATGGCGGCGAAGTCGCGATAGGGGCCGTCGAGGCCAAAGCCCGAGCTGCCGCCATAGACCAGGCGCGGGTTGATCTCGCGCAAGACCTCCCAGCCGATGCCGAGGCGGTCCATCACGCCCGCGGCGAAGTTCTCGATCAGCACGTCGGCCTTGGCGACCAGGGCGAGGAAGATCTCCTTGCCGCGCGGCTGCTTGAGATCGAGCACGACGGACTCCTTGTTGGAGTTCAGCATGACCAGCGGATAGGGCTCGACCTCGCGCTTGCGGCGGCGCACGACATCGCCCTCCGGCGGCTCGATCTTGAGCACGCGCGCGCCCATGAAGGAGAGCTGCAGGCCGGCATAGGGGCCGTTGTAGATCTGCCCCAGATCGAGCACGAGCATCCCGTCTAGTGGGCGGCGGATGGTCACGATTTTGCTTCCTCCCGAAACTGGGCCTGATCCTATCGCGTGTCGGGCGAAGTTGCTCTAGGGTCGCTGCATGACTGATATCCGTCGAATCGACCCCGGCCCGCGCATGAGCGAGGCCGTCGTGCGCGGCAACCGCATCTACTGCTCCGGCATGATCCCGGAGGACACGTCCCTCGACATCACCGGCCAGGTGAAACAGGCGCTGTTCGAGATCGATTCGTTGCTGGCCAAGGGCGGCAGCGACAAGACCAGAATCCTGACCGCCACGATCTGGCTGGCCGACATCGGCGATTTCGCGGCCATGAATGCGGTGTGGGATGCCTGGGTCGTGCCCGGTCAGACGCCCGCACGGGCCACGGTTCAGGCCAGCATGAACGATCCGAAGATGAAGGTGGAGATCATGGTCGTGGCGGCGATCTAGATGTTCGCATCTTTCTTTCCGAAGCCGAAAATCTTCTTCCCCGCCGTCATTCTCTGGACCGCGCTCAGCATGGTCCTCTGGTACGGCTTTGTCCGCGACCTCGGTCCGCAGCTCGGGCTGGGCGTCCTGGTGGGCTTGCCCTATCCGCCAGCCGACGCGAACGCCTCACTCATCCCCGTCCAGATCGCCCGCGACATCTGGCTCTACCAATACATGATCGTGAGCGGCGCGATCTTCGTGGTGCTTGTCGGCTGGCTGCTGCCGCATCGCTGGTTCTGGTGGTCGGTCGCCCTGTCCGCGGCGCTGATCTTCTTCATGTGGTTTCGCGTCCAGCTCGACGTGATGATCAACAACTTCTTCGGCGGCTTCTACAACATGATCCAGCAGGCGCTGGCCAAGCCAGGCGCCGTCACGCTCGACCAGTTCTTCGGTCAGCTGTCGACCTTCGCCATCATCGCCCTGGTCGCGATCATGACATCCGTCGTGAACGCCTTCGTCACCAGCCACTACACGTTCCGCTGGCGCACCGCGATGAACGACTTCTACACCGCCAACTGGCAGCGCCTGCGGCACATCGAGGGAGCATCGCAGCGCGTCCAGGACGACACGCAGCGATTCGCCGATACCCTGGAGCGCCTGGGCGCCAGCCTGATCGACGCCTTGATGACCCTGATCGCCTTCCTGCCCATCCTGTGGGTCCTGTCGGCCACCGTGAAGGAACTGCCCTGGGTCGGTGCGGTGCCGCAGGGGCTGGTGTTCGTCGCGGTTCTCTGGGCGGCGTTCGGCACCGGGCTTCTGGCACTGGCCGGCATCCGGCTGCCCGGACTCGAGTTCCGCAATCAGCGGGTCGAGGCGGCTTATCGCAAGGAGCTCGTACTGGGCGAGGACGATCCCGCGCGTGCCCAGCCGCCGACCCTGCGCGCGCTGTTCGTCGACGTGCGGTCGAACTACTTTCGCCTGTACCTGAACTTCCTCTATTTCAACATCGCGCGTTACGGCTACCTGCAGGCGGGTGTCCTTGTGCCCTACATCGCGCTCGCGCCGACGATCGTGGCCGGCGGCCTCACGCTCGGCGTGCTGAACCAGACCGTGCGCGCGTTCGGCAGGGTCGAGAGCTCGTTCCAGTACCTAGCCACCTCGTGGTCGACGATTGTGTCGCTGATCTCGATTTACAAGCGCCTGCAGGCTTTCGAGGCGATGATGGCGGATGAGCCGCTGGACGACATCGAGACCGATATCGCGCCCGAGCGACCCTAGAACGGCCGAAAGGCGGCTGCTAAGGTCCGCCGCCGCAGGCGGCATGAATTTCAAGAGAGAGGAAGAGGAAGCAATGAGCATCAAGCGAGTGAACGCGGGTCCCCGCATGTCGAGCGCCGTCGTCCATGGCGACACGGTCTATCTCGCCGGCCTCACCGCCGACGACGCCAAGGCCGACGTGAAGGGCCAGACCAAGCAGATCCTCGACAAGATCGACCACTTCCTGAAGGAAGCCGGCACCGACAAGTCGAAGATCCTGTCCGCCAACATCTGGCTGACCGACATCACGACCTGG
>CAIWTJ010000194.1 GCA_903915535.1 Enhydrobacter aerosaccus | reverse complement strand
GGAGAAATCACGCCCCAGGCACAGCGGGAATTTGGCCACGCCGTTGTATTCGCCGGAGCACACTTTCCAGTCGGCGCCGTTGACGCTCGCGGCCGCGACGTCGACGACGATCTGTCCCGCGCCGGCCGTCGGGTCGGGAAGATCGCCGTAGGTCAGGACCTCGGGTCCGCCGAATTTCTCGATATAGGCAGCTTTCATGGTGACTAGCGTCCTCCTGCGACGGCGAGCGTGGTGCCGGTGATGTAGTTGGCCTCGTCGGAGGCCAGGAATAGAACGGCGCTGGCGATATCCTCCGGCACGCCGATGCGGCGCAACGGCGTGGCGCGGACCGGACCGTATTCGAGCGCCTCGATCTTGCGGAAGCCGGGCCCCGTGCGTTCGGTCTCGATCGGACCGGGCGCCACCGCGTTCACGAACACGTTGTACTCGGCGAGTTCCAGCGCCACGCCGCGCGTAAAACCGTGGATCGCGGCCTTGGCGGCGGAGTAGGCGGAATTGCCGATGTAGTAGGCCGTCCACGGCGTGCCTTCGCGCGCGCCGGACGACATGTTGACGATGCGGCCGGCGCGGCGTTCGCGCATGTGCGCCGCGGCCTCGCGCGTGCACAGGAAGGTCGAGCGGAGGTTGAGCTTCTGCACGAAATCCCAGTCTTCGACCTTGGCCTCCCAGATGTGGCCGCACGAGCCGCCGCCCACGTCGTTCACGAGGATGTCGAGCCGCCCGTGTGCGGCGAGCGCCTTGGCGAACAGCGCCTTCACCGGCGCCTCTTCCGTCACGTCGGCTGTGATCGCCATCACCGGATACCCGGCGGCCTTGAGCATGCGCTCGGTTTCGCGCAATCCCTTGTCGTCGATGTCGACGAGGATCTGCGTGGCCCCTTCCTCGCCCAGCCTGAGCGCAATGGCGCGGCCGATGCCTGCCGCCGCGCCGGTCACGAGGGCGACCTTGCCGGCCACCCGGCCTCCTGCTGCTGCCACGCCGACCTCCCCTGGGCCTTTTCCGTTGGGCCGCAGCTTAAGCACCGCTGCGGCCGGGCTTCAATTGGCCTATGCTTCCCGGGCAGCGACGAGCGGAGGAGAGACATGACCCACCACGCACCGGACTTCGCGCATCCCGACGACATCGACTGGCAGATGGGCCGGTTCGGCAACGCCACCAAATTCCTGTTCCATCCGACACCCGAGCGGCCGACCACGCCCAACGTCGGCTTCCTGCGTTACGAGCCGGGCGCGGGCTTCAAGCTGCACAAGCACGACTTCGCGCAGATCTGGTACGTGATCGAGGGCGAGTTCCGCATGGGCGCACGGAAATACGGCCCGGGCACGCTGGTCTATATGGAAGACCCGCACTTCGAGGACGAGATGAAGACGGAGACCGGCGGCACGGTGCTGTTCGTCCAGTATCCGGGCCCGACCACCGGCGCGCGGCCGATCTACGACGGCCGCATGAATTTGAAGGCGGCCCTGCCGCCGGAGCAGATCGACCTCGAACGCTAAAAGCGATCGCACATCCTCATCCTGAGGAGCCGCGCGCAGCGCGGCGTCTCGAAGGATGGGCACGAGCACATCGCCTGTTGCCCATCCTTCGAGACGCGCTGCGCGCTCCTCAGGATGAGGGTGTGCGCGTATTCAGCACCGCCGGAAGAATGTCCAGGGATCGCACATGAAAGCCTCGCGGGCGGCGGCCTGCGTGGCGGGATCGACGAGGGGCACGGCGGCGCGGCGCTGGAAGATCATGTCGCGGCGCACATCGGTCGTGTTGAAGGACGTGCCGTGCGCCAGGAAGCTGTGCGCCACGATGATGTCACCGGCCCGAAGGCGCGGCACCACCATCTCCGTCTGCGTCAGGAATTTCTTCTGGCCGAGTTGCTTGATCTCGCCCCAGTGGACGGGCGCATCGGTCGGCTGCTCCCTGAAGAAGGAAGCGAACGTCTCGTGGCTGCCCGGCAGGACATGGAAACCGCCTGCCGTGTCGGACGCCACGTCGGTGAGCGCGACGCCGAACAGGATGTTGAACGCGGCGAGTGCGGGCCCGACGCCGCCGTCGATATGGAAATGGCGGCCGACGATCCGGCCGGTCGTGAAGCCGGGCAGCGTCTGGGCCACCTGGATGCGGTCGGGCGTCTGCACGCTCTCCAGGATTTCCAGCGCCAGCGGATCGAGCACACTACCCGCGATCGCGAGGAAGGCGGGGTGGCGGCTGTCCTTGATCTCGCGCCACAGCTCGTTCTTCGAACGCTGCCAGCCTTCCGGAAAGATCGACGCCAGGTGATCGGACGCCTCCTGCGCAGCGCGCAAGGCGCCACCGCCGATCGCGCCGTGCACGATGGTGTAGCCCTGACGGGTCAGCTCGTCCCAATGGGTCGCGGTGAAGGCCATGTGCCTCGATGATATCGTATGGGCGTGCTATTGGCTGCACTATGGCCCGCGTCGCTCGAGTCGATCTGCCGCAAGCTTCTGTGCTCAGGCCGCTCTATGCCCAGGCAGGCTTCGCTGACGCCTTCGTGATCGATCTGCCTGGCAATGCGACGGGCGACGCCGAGCGCCTCGCCACCCACATGCTTCGGGGTCAGCCGCGATGGATTGGCTGGCTGGTGGCTCTCAGGGACACGCTGGTTGCGGGGTTCGGTCTCAAGACATCGTCCGCGTTACGCGATGACGTTGCGACCGACAGGATCGAATTCTTTCGGGTATACGAGCGGCATCGTCAGGAGATCATACTTGGCGAGGACGATCGCCACCTCGACTTCCGCCTGTCCGCATTGGTCGAAGAGTCCCCTTCGGGCCGCCGGCTCGTCGCCACGACGGTCGTGACCTTCAATCACTGGGCAGGGCGGGCCTATATCGCGGCAATCGCGCCTTTCCACCGCCTGGTCGTAAAGGCGACGTTGCGCCGGGCCGAGCGAACGGGCTGGCCCACGTGATCCGTAAGCTTTAGCTCACACGAGGTCCCGCGGGATCGAGCGGTCCCAGGTGCGATGACAGACTTCGTCGGTGCCCTCGAAGGCGCGCACGGAGGCCTTGAGCAGGAAGGCGTCGCGCGTACAACTCATCTTCATGTGCGTCTCGATCCGCACGTTCCAGGCGTCGCGCGCGACGGTCGCCGTCCGCCGCATTTCGACGACGGCGCTGAGCGGATCGTCCGCGTCGACATGCTCGGAGAAGTGCCATTCGCCCCCGAGCTCGAGGCCGAGGCGGTCGATGCGCACCACACCCGGGCGGATGGGGCGCGGCTTGTCGGGCGCTGCCATCTCCGGCTGAGGCAACGGCCGCAATGCCTCGGCGCGGGCCGGACGCACCGGCAGGTCGAGGGCGCCGCTCACGACGGTCACGGTCGCCTGTTCGGGCGCGGGCCAGACCATCGGCCAATAAGACGTGGATAGTGCCAGCCGCACGCGGTGCCCGGCGGGAAAGGCGGCGCCTGCATCGTTGAGCTTGATCTCGACCCGGTAGCGCTCTTCCGGCACCAGCGGCGTGGGATGCTCGTGGCTGTCGCGATGCGTGAGGTTGAGCACGCCGAAGCTGACGCGCAGCGATTCGCCGTCCGGGCGCACGTCGCAGAGCCGCGCGACGAGATGGGCGATCGGCCGGTCGGAAGCGATCTCCAGGGTGACGACCGGCGCGCCCAGGATCTCGATCGCCTCGTCGAGCGGCGGCGTCTCGAACACCAGCGAGAGCGCGTCGTCCTCGCGCTGGTCGTCGGCCTGGTCTTCGCCGCGGCCGAACGGACACCATTGCCCGGCATGCTTGCCCAGCGTGAGTGGCGAGCGGACCTCGCGCGCCGTCATCGCGGCCGGCGTGCGCGCAAGTCCGTTGTCGGTCAGGAACAGCCGCCGCGTCTCGCGTTCGGGCGGCGGCCAGGACGGCTCGCCCACCCAGCGGCCAGCCAAAGTCTCGTGATGCCTGGCCGGCTTCACGCTGTCGGTCATCCAGGCGCGCAGCATCGGCTCTTCCATCACGCCGCTGTCCTTGCCTTTCAGCCAATGGTCCCACCAGCGCAGCATCTCCTGCAGGAAGCCGGTCTGCGGCCCGGGCAGCGCGAAGTGCGGATAGGCGTGCGCCCACGGCCCGATCAGTCCCTTGCGCGGCACGCTGAGATGTTCGAGCAGCCGCGGGATCGCGTTGGTGTAGCCGTCGGTCCAGCCGCCGACCGCCCACACGGGACACTGGATCGCGGCGAAATCCTCGCACACCGATCCGTGCCGCCAGTAGGCGTCGCGGCGCGGATGGGACAGCCAGCGTTCTAGGAACAGCGGCAGCGCCTCCAGCCGCCGGAGCCACATCTCGCGCCAGCGCTCGCCGACCAGTGCGGGATCGGGCGGGTGGCACATGTCGGCGAAGAAGAAGCCCGCCCAGCCGAAGCCCGCGTTGAGCTTGGCGCCGCCCATGTAGTGCACGTCGTCGGCATAACGGTCGTCGGTCGAGCACAGAGTGACGATGGCCTTGAGCGCGGGCGGACGCAGTGCCGCGACCTGCAGCGCGTTGAAGCCGCCCCACGAGATGCCGAACATGCCGACCGCGCCGCTGCACCACGGTTGCGCCGCCAGCCAGGCGATCACCTCCAGCCCGTCGTCGAGTTCCTGTTGGCTGTATTCGTCGGTCAGCACGCCGTCGGATTCGCCGCTGCCACGGATGTCGACCCGGATGCAGCCGTAGCCGTGGCCGGCCAGCCACGGATGAGTGAGCGCGTCGCGCTCATGGGTGCCGTCGCGCTTGCGGTAAGGCAGGTACTCCAGCAGGGCGGGGACGGGCTCGGCCTCGGCATCGTCCGGCAGCCACAGGCGCGCGGCCAGGCGCGTGCCGTCGCGCAAGGGGATCCAGATGTTCTCGAATTCGCGCACGCGGCGGGGCAGGGGGGCGGCGGTCAAGCGGGGCTCCGACCAGAGGACAGGCCTACATAGCATGGCGCGCCGGCTGTGCTATTCTGGCCCCAAGCCTTGCTCCCGGAAGCAGTCGGAGGACGCCCACATGCCCGATACCGCCACGCTCTCGCAACGCGCAGACGCCCTCGAAGAGAAGATGGCGCGCGAGCTCGACCACATCGTCATCAAGTCGCGCCTGCACATGTACGCCGATGGCAACATGGGGCCGTCGCCCGCCGCAGGTCCGCTGATCAAGGCCAATCCGGGCGCCAAGCTGATGATGGGCGACGATCCGCGCCTGCCGGCGATGCCGGAGGCGCCGACGCTGGTCGACTTCTTCAAGTATCGCTTCGGCCCCTCGATGCACCTGCTGCAAAGCGCGCATCACGCCAAGAAGAACGGCCTGTCCGAGAAGATGGTGCTGGCCTGCCTGCTGCACGACATCGCCGTCGTGGGCTTCATCCGCGGCGACCACGGCTACTGGGGTGCGCAGCTGGTCGAGCCCTATCTCGACGAGGAGTCGGTCTGGGCGATCCGCGCGCACCAGGTGCTGCGCTTCTATCCCGATCCGTCGGTCGGCTACGAATATCCGCAGAACTATCTCGACTGGTTCGGCGCCGACTACCGTCCCGATCCGTACATCGAGGAAGACTACAAGCGGATGCGGAACCACAAGTGGTACATGTCCGGGCGCCTGATCACGATGAACGACATCTACTCGTTCGATCCCAACCTGCATGTCGAGCTCGACGAGTTCGTCGACATCATCGGCCGCAACTTCAAGCAGCCGAGCCAGGGCCTGGGCTACGACAACAGCCCGGTCGCGCACATGTGGCGCGCCATCATCCGGCCGGCGAAGTATCTCTGACGCCTGGATTTATTGGCTTTTAGCGCCAGTAACGACCGTAATAGGGGCCGGCGGCGACTGCGCCTAGACTCGCGCGATGTCGATCCGCGCACATTGTCGTCCCGTGCGAAGCGAGGGACCTTTCCTCGGCGCTGCTCAAAGGTCCCTGGCTTCGCTCGGGATGACAATGGTGCGTGCATGGCTATGCACGTGCACGCCCCTGCTGAGCGCGCTTCCCTATTTATTTCCATATTTAAAAGCGTTACCGCGCGGTAACTACCTAGCCCGTGAGCACGTCCATGGCGGCGCGATGGAGCGTGGCGTCGCCGGCGGCGAGCACAGCACCCGGCGAATGCATGTCGAGTTCCTTGCCGTGCCAGTCGGTGATCATGCCGCCGGCGCTCTTGATCACCGGCACGAGGGCCGCGAAGTCGTAGAGCTTGAGGCCGTTCTCGACCACGAGGTCGACGTGGCCCGAGGCGAGCAGGCCATAGGCGTAGCAGTCGCCGCCCCAGCGGAAGTTCTTCACCCTGGTCGCGAGCGTCTCGTGGCGCTGGATGACACCCGGGGTTTTGAACATCTCCGGCGCGGTCGAATACATGTAGGCGTCGGCAAGCTTTGCGCAGGCGCGCGTCGTGGCGGGCTGGCCGTTGAACGTGGCGCGCTCGCCCTCGACGCCGAACCAGCGCTCTTTCTGGATCGGCTGGTCGATGATGCCCATGACCGGGCGGCCCTTGTGGAGGAGCGCGATCAGCGTGCCGAAGATCGGCATGCCGGTGATGAAGGCCTTGGTGCCGTCGATCGGATCGAGCACCCAGACATACTCGGCGTCGGTGCGCACCGCGCCGTGCTCCTCGCCGAACACGCCGTGCGCGGGCACATGCTTCGTCAGCAGCTCGCGCATCGCGGTCTCGGCTTCGCGGTCGGCGATGGTCACCGGCGTCGCGTCGCTCTTGTCGTCGATCTTGACCTGGGTACGGAAGTATTTCGCCGCGATCGGTCGCGCGGCATCGGCAAGGCTATGCGCCAGAGCGACCAGCTCGGCAGGAACCGACCTGGTCACGTCGTTGTCGTGTTACTTCTGCGGATTGTCGTTCATCGTCTTGAGATAGGCGATGAGGTCCGCGCGATCCTGTTCCTTCGGCACGCCGACGAAGGCCATCTTGGTGCCCTTCACGTAGCTCAGCGGCTTGAAGATCATGTGGTTGATGTCCTCGACGGTCCACGTGCCGCCCATCGCCTGCATGCCCGACGAATAGCTGAAGCCCGGCTCGCTGGCCTTCTTGCGGCCGACCAGGTTCCACTGGTTGGGGCCCACCTTGTTGGCGCCGCCCTTGTCGACGGTGTGGCAGGTGAAGCAGAGCTTGGCGAAGAGGGCCTTGCCGTTGTCGACGCTGGCACCGGCGAGCTTGGGCTCGATCGGCGCCAGTTCGGCGGCGGCGGGCGCGGCCGCTTCGGCGGGCGCCGAATCGGTCACGGCCAGGGCCGGCTTTTCGAGATGGTGCGGGTCGACGACGGCGTTGGAGACTTTGCCGACAACCAGGGCGAACAGGGCCGAGGCAAGGAAGCAGCCGGCAACAGTGTTGAAATTGGCCATAGAGTACAAATCCCGCAGCAGCGAATTTTCGGACGTTGCTGTAGCACGCCCGGAGCATCGCCAGTAGTATTTGATCGTCGCCTTCGGCTCGCGCGGCGGAACGTCGCAAGTCCCGGATTTTGCGGGGTTTTTCGGCAAATAAGAAATCGCCCCGCGGGGCCAAGACAGGGAGTTGGGGATATGGCGAAAGCCCAGGACCGCAAAGGGCTGGCCAAGGCAAAGCCCGGGAACACGATCGCCTTTCAGGGCGAGGCGGGCGCCAATTCCGACATGGCCTGCCGGGCGGCGTTTCCCTACATGACCACCCTGCCGTGTCCGACCTTCGAAACCGCCATGGAGGCCGTCCAGAAGGGAAAGGCGGAGCTGGCGATGATCCCGGTCGAAAACTCCATCGCCGGCCGCGTAGCGGACCTGCACAGCCTGCTGCCGCACACCAAACTCAAGATCGTGGCCGAGCACTTCCAGCGGGTCGAGCATTGCCTGGTGGCCCTGCCCGGCGCCTCGCTGAAGACGATCAAGCCGGTGAAGAGCCACGTGCAGGCGCTGGCCCAGTGCCGGAACTTCCTGAAGCAGCACCGGTTCGAGCCGGTGGTCCATGCCGACACGGCGGGCGCGGCGCGCGAGATCGCCGAGATCGGCGACCCGCATGTCGGCGCCATCGCCTCGTCGCTGGCCGCCCGCATCTACGGGCTGAAGGTATTGGCCAAGAATATCGAGGACGCCGACCACAACACCACGCGCATGCTGGTGTTCAGCCGCGACGAGGCGAAGACCGACTGGCGCACGGTGCCTTGCATGACGGCGTTCCTGTTCCGCGTGAAGAGCGTGCCGGCCGCGCTCTACAAGGCGCTGGGCGGGTTCGCGACCAACGGCGTCAACATCGTGAAGCTCGAGAGCTATCTCTCGGGGGCGCATTTCGAGCAGGCGCAGTTCTATGCCGAGGTCGAGGGCCACGTCGACCAGCGCAAGGTGCAACTGGCGCTCGAGGAGCTGCATTTCTTCTCGAAGGAGTTCAAGCCGCTGGGCACCTTCCCGGCCAATCCGTTCCGGCGGAAGGGCTGGGACGCGCCCACGAGTCCCGGTACCTGAGGTTCACATGGCGCAGCAACCTGTTCGCATCGCTCCATCGATCCTGTCGGCCGACTTCGCCGCGCTTGGCGCTGAGGTCGAGGCGATCGACGCCGCGGGCGCCGACTGGATCCATGTCGACGTGATGGACAATCACTTCGTGCCCAACCTCACGATCGGGCCGATGGTGATGAAGGCGGTGCGCAAGCACAGCAAGAAGCGCTTCGACGTGCATCTGATGGTGACGCCGGTCGATCCGCTGATCGCCGCGTTTGCAGAGGCGGGCGCCGACGGTCTCTCGTTCCATCCCGAGGCGGGGCCGCACGTCCATCGCTCGATCCAGCTCATCAAGAGCCTCGGCAAGCGGGCGGGCCTGGTGCTCAACCCCGCGACGCCGGTGTCGGTGCTCGACAACATCATGGGCGACCTCGACCTCGTGCTGGTGATGAGCGTGAACCCGGGCTACGGCGGGCAGGCCTTCATCGAGAGCCAGCTTCCCAAGATCGCCGCCATCCGCAAACTGATCGACGCGACCGGCCGCCAGATCGATCTCGAGGTCGACGGCGGCGTCAATCCGGAGACCGCCAGGCGCTGCATCCAGGCCGGCGCCGACGCGCTGGTCGCGGGCACCGCCGTGTTCACGGGCGGGCCGTCCAAGTACGCCGCCAACATAAAGGCCCTTCGTTCGTGATCCCGTCGTCCCGACCGGAGCGAAGCGGAGTGGAGGGACCTCTCATGGTTCGCCGCGAAGATAGATCCCTCCGCTGCGCCGCGCTTCGCGCGGCTCCGGTCGGGATGACGAGAGGAGCAAACTCATGACCGACTTCATCCTGCATCACTATCCGAACTCGCCTTTCTCCGAGAAAGTGCGCGTGACGTTCGGCATCAAGCAGCTGGCGTGGAAGTCGGTCGAGATCCCGAACATCATGCCGAAGCCCGACCTGATGCCGCTGACGGGCGGCTATCGCAAGACGCCGGTGCTGCAGATCGGCGCCGACATCTATTGCGACACGCAGCTGATGATGCTCGAAATCGAGAAGCACGCTCCCGAGAAGCCGTTGCTGCCTGTCGGGCAGGAAGGCGAGGCGCGCGCGATCGCGATGTGGATCGACCGCAACATCTTCTGGGCCGCCGTCGGCGTGGTGATGGGCGCGATCGGCGACAAGCTGCCCGAGGCGTTTGCCAAGGACCGCAGCGAGTTCTCCGGCCGCTCCTTCGATGCCGCCCGGCTGAAGGCGGCGGCGCCGGCGGCGCGCGAGCAGACCTATGCGCACCTGCTGTTCGCCGAGGAGATGCTGCGCGACGGCCGTCCGTTCCTGTTGGGCGCCGTGCCGAGCCTGGCCGATTGCGCGCTCTACAATCCTGTGTGGTTCCTGCAGGTGCGCATGGGGCAGGGCGATTCGCCGTCACCGCTCGACCGCCTGCCCGGGATCGTCGAGTGGTCGAAGAAGATGAAGGCCTTCGGCTCGGGCAAGCCCACGCCGATGACCGGCCCGGAGGCACTCGACGTCGCCAGGGCCGCGACCCCCGCGGCCACCAAGGTCGACGACAAGGACCCGAGCGGCCTGAAGGCGGGGCAGAAGATTTCGGTGACGCCGGACGACACCGGCAAGGTGCCGGTGACCGGCGCGCTGGTCGGGCTCACGGGCGATCGCGTGTCGATCAAGCGCAGCGACGAGCGGGTGGGCGAGGTCGTCGTCCACTTCCCGCGCGCGGGCTTCATCCTCGCGGCGGCTTAAAGGGAGACTTCGCCCTTCAGCACCGGCACGCAGTTGCCGCCGACGGTCGCGCGAATGCCGTCGGGGCCGCGCTTCGCCTTGCACAAGAGCAGGCTCGGGCGGTCCATCTCGACCCCTTGCACGATGGTGACGGCGTGTTCGGTTTCCTTCTTCAGCGACAACAGCAGCGCCGCGAGCGGCGTGGCGGCGCTTCCCGTCGCCGGGTCCTCGACCGTGCCCGACATCGGCGAGAACATGCGCGTGCGCACGCGCTCTCCGTCATGCGCGTAGAGATAGAGCGGCAGGCGGCCGGGGCCTGGCGCGTTATAGACCTTGTGCGCCTCGCGGATCTTGCCGAGGTCGGGCGTCGCACGGGTGAGCGCCTCGCCCGTTACTTCGGCGATCACGAAGGAATTGCCGACGGTCGCCAGCACCGGCTTGTGATGGGTGATCAGCACGTCATCGACCGTCAGGCCAACGCAGTCCGCCAGCAGCCCCGCGGGCATCTCGGCGCCGAGCTGCAGCGGCTGAGGTGCCGCGATGGTGGGCTTGCCGCCCTCGATCTCGACCTCGACCAGGCCCGCGATCTCCTCGAAGCGCAGGCTGTTGCCGCGGTCGCGCAACACCCAGGCGGTGCCGACGTTCGGATGGCCCGCGAACGGCATCTCGCTCTTGCGGTTGAAGATTCTCACGCGCGCCGTGTTCGCCTTGTCGGCGGGCGGCAGGACGAAGGTCGTCTCGCTGAGGTTGAACTCGGCGGCAAGCGACTGCATCTCCGCATCGCTCATGCCTTGCGCATCGGGAAAGACGGCGAGCGGGTTGCCGCCGAAGCGGCGATCGGTGAAGACGTCCACGGTGACGAATTGATAAGTGCGCATGCGCGCCTTCTAGACGATCTCCGCGCCGATCTCGCCTGCAATTCGTCTCAGGGCAGCCACAGATTTGGCTGTGGCACCGCGCCCGTCGGGCGGGCAGTGGGTCTCGAGGCTGGCGACAACCTCGCGGCCGGTCACGCCCTCGAGCAGGCGCTTCAGCTCCATCGCCCACGGCACGTTGCCGTCGCCGACCGGCGTGCCCTTCCTGCCGGTGATGTCGCGGTCCTTGATGTGGATCTGGTCGACGAAGGGCGCGAGGAACGCGATGTCCTCGGCCGTCGGCGGCTGGCCGATCGACCAGCTGTTGCCGATGTCGACCAGCGGCAGGAGGTATTGCGGCACTTCCGCCAGGTCGTGGAAGAACTTCGCCTGCTCGGCGACCGAGCCGATGTTGCAGACGGGCTCGTTCTCCATCTCGACGGAGACGTCGTGGCGCATGCCGAGATCGGTCAGCCGGTCGATCTCCGCTTCGATGTCGGACGCTTCGAAGCCCGGGTAGCGCAGGTAGCTGAAGACGCGGATGCGCGGCGCGCCTAGCACGGTCGCGATGTCGAATGCATGCGCCAGCGGATCGGCGACCGGGCAGGTCGTGGGATCGAAGGCGAAGTCGACTTTGCCGGTCGCCTGCTCCTTGCCGGGCGCGGCCCACTTCAGGACCGGCGACACGAAGCACGGCACTTCGATGCCCTCTTTCCGCAACGTGACGCCGATGGCCTCGATTTCCTGCAGCGACATGCCGAGCAGGTTGCGGCCATCGACGGTACGCAGGTCGAGGCGGCTGAGGCCGTTCTCCTTGCAGAAAGAAATCATCTCGGGAAGCGAGGGGCCGACTTCGTCGCCGATCACGGCCAGGGCAATGCGGGGGAGGGTCATGGCCGGAACCCTACTATGACCCTGCCTGGTTGGCTAAGCCTCGACGACGAGCGTGCCGGCCATGTCCTCGTGGCCGTCGCCGCAGAAGATGTCGCAGAAGAAGGCGAAGGTGCCGGCCTTCTGCGGCGTGATCGTGACCCTGGTTTCCTGGTCGGGCACGATGTCGGTGCGGATGCCGAAGTCGGGCATCTTGAAGCCGTGGATGCGGTCGATCGAGGTCAGCACGAACGTCACCGGCTGACCGACCTTCACCTTCACGGTCTCGGGCGTGAACTCGAACTTCGACGCCTGGATCGAGACCTCGCCGGGCGCCGCCGCCCACACATGGCGGAGGGCAAAAGCTCCCTCCGCCGCGCTGCCGGCGGTCAGCAGCGCGATGAATAGCCTGCGGTTCATGGCGCTAGGCCTTGGTGACCGGCAGTTCGACGATGACCGGAGCCTTGGCGCTGCTCATGGCGACGTCGCGCGTGCCGAGCGGCTTCAGCGAGGCGTCGAACGGCGGCGGCGGCGGACGCTTGGGCGCGTTGCCCGGAGCGGCCTGCGGGAAGATCAGCGACTTGGCCGCATGATGGGCGATGTGGCCCGTCATGTGGTCGTTCTCCTGGTGGATGTGGCCGTAGAACACCACGACGTTCTTGTACGGCATCAGGAGGTCGATCGCCTTGGCGCCGTCGGCCGTGGTCCAGTCCCAGTTCGGCACCAGGTCGAACAGTGGGCGATGGGTCAGCACGACGATGCGGTCGTCGGGCTTGCGCTGCTTGAGGTCGGCGGCCAGCCACGCGAGCTGCTCGTCGCCCAGCTTCGCGCCCGGATCCGAGACGTTGTCGAGGGCGATGAAGTGCACGCCCTTGTGGTCGAACGTGTAGTACGTCGCGCCGAAGAACTCCTTGAAGGCCGCACCCTTGTCGAGGGCGGCGTCATGCTCGCCGGCCAGGAAGCGCACGTCCTTGACGTTGAGGGCGGAGACGATCTCCTTGAAGCGCTTCATGCGCGCGCGCCGTTCGGCGCCGTCCTCGGTCGTGTGGGTGAGGTCGCCGGTGAAGACGATGAAGTCGGGCTTCTGCGCCAGGCCGTTCACCGTCACGATCGCCTTCTCGAGCGTGTGCTCGGCGTCGGGATTGGCCGGGCCCTTGTAGCCCCAGTGGGTGTCCGAGATCTGGACGAAGTGGAAGTCGCCTCCGGCCTGGGCCGAGGCCTGGTAGGCCGGAAACAGGCCTGCAGTGAATGTGACTCCAGCCATGCCGGAGAGCTTGAGGAAGTCGCGGCGGTCGACAGATTTCATATGAACCTCCAGAGGATAGTCAGGAGGCAGTACCGGACAGCGGCTCGATATATTCCCTCTGGAATAAAATCGACCGTCCCCCGGTATTGATGGCCTAATGGACGGTATGCCGGACGCCCCGATCCCCGAGGCCCCGCCGCCGGATGCGGTCACTGCCGAGCGTTTCCGCGCGGTCGTGATGCCGCATCTCGATGCGGCCTACGGCTTCGCGCGCTACCTGACGCGCGACCCGGTGCAGGCCCAGGACGTGGCGCAGGAAGCGATGCTGCGGGCGCTGCGTTATTTCTACGCCTTCCGCGGCGAGGAGGCGCGCCCCTGGCTGCTGCGCATCGTGCGCAACACCTGGAGCGACTTCCGCAGCCGCAAGGGTGCGAACGACCAGCCGCTCGACGTGGTCGAGGACCGGGCAGCCGATGGGCCCGACCCCGAGCAGAGCGCGTTGGACGGCGACCGCCGGCGTCATGTCGTGGCGGCGCTGGCGGCCCTGCCGTCGGAGGCCCGCGAGATCCTCGTGCTGCGCGAGATCGAGGATTTTTCCTACAAGCACATCGCTTCGGTGCTCGACCTGCCGGTCGGCACCGTGATGTCGCGCCTGGCGCGGGCAAGAGAGAAACTGGCGGCCGAACTGCGTGGCCGCCTCGGAAGGAGAGGTCATGGACTGTCCGACATGTGAGGCGATGATCGACGCCTATGTCGACGGCGAGCTGTCGGCGACCGAGAGCGCCGCGTTCGAGGCGGCCCTGCCGGGCTGCCCGGATTGCCGGCGCCGTCTCGAAGACGCGCGCGCGATGAGCGGCTTCCTGCGCGACCTGCCGGCGGAACGTGCGCCCGACCTGCTGCGCGCGAAGATCGAACGCGAGCTGCGGGCGATCTCGTCGGCCTCGAAACCCCAGGCGCGTCCCGTCCTTGGTCAAAACATGCGCTGGATGGCGATGGCGGCCAGCCTGGTCTTGGCGGTTTCGATCGGATGGGTCGGCGGCACGTTCACCGGCCGTCCGGGCGGGGGCGACGATGAGCTCGTGTCGACCTATCTGCGCGTGGCGAGCAGCGATCATCCCGTCGACGTTGCCTCGACCGACCGGCACACGGTGAAGCCGTGGTTCGCCGGCCGCATCGACTATTCGCCGCCGGTGCGCGACCTCACGAGCAGCGGCTTCCCGCTGGAAGGCGGCCGGCTCGACGTGGTCGCGGGCCGCAAGGTCTCGGTGCTGGTTTACCGTCACAACCAGCATCGCGTAGCGCTGTCGCTATGGCCCGCAACGGCATCCGGCAATACCCCGCCGAAAGTGGTGGAACGCAACGGCTTCGTCATGGCGGAGTGGCGGCATGACGGCTTCGAGATGCATGCCGTCTCCGATCTCGGCGTGTCGGAGATGGCGTCTTTTGCCGCGGCGCTCGATCGCGCCACCGGCGAGGATCGCTAGCCCGCGGGCGTTGACATCGCTATTGATGATCCCAATGTCGACGCCGTCCGAGATCGCCCGCCACTTCCCGATCGAATCGCAGAGCAGCGATCGGGACAAGGCCTTCCTGCTGTCGGCCATGCGGCTGATCGGCGACGTCGCGCCGGGCTACGGCTATCTCGAGATCGGCTCGTTCCTCGGCGGCAGCCTGGCGCCCTTTCTCGTCGATCCCGCCTGCGCGTCGATCCTGTCGATCGACGAGCGCGGCAAGACCCTGCCCGACGAACGCGGCGCGCTGTTCGACTATGCCGGCATCACCACCCAATCGATGCTCGACCGCCTGCACCAGGCGGGATTGGCGACGGCGAAACTGACCACACACGACGGGCCGATCGACACGATGACGCCACCGGAGCGCCGGTTCGATCTCGCCTTCATCGACGGCGAGCATACCGACCAGGCCTGCTTCCGCGATTTCCTCTGGGCGCTGCCGATGATGAAGCCCAACGCCGCCGTCCTGTTTCACGACAGCTCGCTGATCTACAAGGCGATCCGTCTGATCGCGCTTTATCTGCGCAAGGAAGGGCGACCCTTCACGTTCCTGAAGCATCGCGATTCTGAAATGTCGGCTGTCTTCCTGGGCGATTTCGCCCGGCTCGATCTCGGCCGCTACTTCGAGGCCGGTGAGGATTGCGACGACTTCTACGCCGCGTCGGAAGTCACCGTCCTGGAACACAGCATCCGCAACCGCGTGCGCAGCGGTTCCGGCGCGGAGCCCCTGGGCTCCTTCACGATCGATCCGCCGAAAGCCGTGAAGGCCTACTACTGACGGGCAGGGTGGTCGCTTGCCACCGGCGTCCGGTTCGCACACAGTCTGCACTCTCATCTGTCCAGCGTAGCTTGGTTCACGAAGGAGGCGCGTAGTTCACCGAACGCCGCATCTGTTGTGTGCGGCCGCGACAGGGAGGCTACAAATGAAAATCCAAGAAGGATTTCTCGTTCTGTGCGCCGCGGCGGTGGTGCTCGGCTTGGCACCGGGCTCGGCCCAAGCGCAGAAGTACGGCGGCGTCTTCAAGATCCAGCACATGGACAACCCGCCCAGCGCCTCGATCCACGAGGAAGCCACCGTATCGGTGGCCGTGCCGTTCATGGCGGTGTTCAACAATCTCGTAATGTTCGACCAGCATGTCGCCAAGAACAGCCTCGAGTCGGTGGTTCCCGATCTGGCGGAGAGCTGGGCGTGGCGCGACGACGGCCGCACGCTCGCCTTCAAGCTACGGCAGGGCGTGCGTTGGCATGACGGCAAGCCGTTCACGGCCAGGGACGTGCAATGCACCTTCGACCTGTTGCTGAGCGGCGAGACCAAGTTGCGCCGCAATCCCCGGTCCTCCTGGTACGGCAACGTCGAGACGGTGAAGGCGGAGGGTGATTTCGGCGTCACCTTCCATCTCAAGGCGCCGCAGCCCTCGCTGCTGGCAATCCTCGCCTCGGGCTATTCGCCGATCTATCCCTGCCACGTCCCGGTGGCCGAGATGCGCCGCAAGCCGGTCGGCACGGGGCCGTTCAAGCTCGCCGAGTTCAAGATGAACGAGAGCATCAAGCTCGTGAAGAACACCGACTACTGGAAGAAGGGCTTGCCTTATCTCGACGGCATCGAATACGCGATCATGCCCGACCGTTCGACCCGCATGCTGTCGTTCGTGAGCGGCCGGTTCGATATGACGTTCCCGTCGGACGTCTCGGTGCCTCTGCTCAAGAACATTCGCCGCGACGCCCCGAACGCCCTGTGCACGATGCGCGCCACCGGCGTCGCCACCAATCTCATCGTCAATCGCGAGATGCCGCCGTTCAACGACGCGCGAATCCGTCGCGCGCTGGCGCTTGCCCTGGACCGCAAGGCGTTCATCGACATCCTCGACGAGGGCGAGGGCAGCATGAGCGGCGCGATGCTGCCGCCGCCCGACGGCGTCTGGGGCATGCCGCAGGAAATGCTGAGGAAGATCGCGGGTTATGGCGATGTGGGCCGCGCGCGCGACGAGGGACGGGCGCTGATGAAGCAGGCCGGCTATGGCCCCGACAAGCGGCTGAAGGTCAAGGTGAGCACGCGCAACATCGCGACCTATCGCGATCCGGCGGTGATCCTGATCGACCAGCTGAAGCAGGTGTATGTCGATGGCGAACTCGAGATCATCGACACGCCCGTCTACTACAACCGCGTCTTCAAGAAGGACTACACGGTCGCGCTCAACCTCACCGGGTCGGCGGTCGACGATCCCGACGTCACCCTGTTCGAGGGTTACGCCTGCGGCTCGCTGCGCAACTACAACAACTACTGCGATCCGGAGATGACCAAACTGTTCGAGGCCCAGTCGCGCGAGCTGGACGGCGAGAAACGCCTCAGGATGGTGTGGGATATCGACGCCAGGCTGCAGGAGGACATTGCCCGGCCGATCATCTCCAACGGGCGCGCCGCGGCGTGCTGGCATCCCTACGTCAAGAATATCACGATCCCGGTCAACAGCATCTACAATGGCTGGCGGTTCGAGGACGTCTGGCTGGATCGGTAAACGGTCGGCCTGGTGCTGAATCCTTAGCTACGGTTGACTGTCACTTGAGCGTCATGGACGCGTCGGATAAGGCCGGCATGTCCCAGAACACGTCTTGCAAACCGATCTTGCGCCGCGACCAGCTCCGGCTCGCGGCCTTCGCGCTCATCGCAGGCCAGCCCGCCATCTCCGCTTTTGCGCAGCCCGGCACCTATCCAACCAAGACCGTGAAGCTCGTCATTCCCTATCCGCCGGGCGGCGGCACGGACATCACCGGTCGCGCCATGGCACAGAAACTGTCGGAGCTGCTGGGACAGTCCGTTGTCATCGAGAACAAGCCCGGCGCGACCGGCATGATCGGTGCGGCCGGCGTCGCGAAGAGCGCGCCGGACGGATACACCGTGCTGTTCGGCGCGGCCAGCGAGATGGCGATCAATGCCAGCCTGTTCAAGAACATGACCTATGACCCGCGCACCGACCTCGAGCCGGTGAGCCTGGTCGCCACGTTTCCGCTGGTCTTCGTGGCCCCTGCTGATCGTCCGCAGACTCTTGGCCAGCTGATCGACAAGGCGCGCGCAACACCCGGCGCCGTGAGTTACGGCTCGATCGGCAGTGGCAGTCCGCAGCATCTGGCCGCCGAGCTGCTGTCCAGCATGGCCAAGGCCAAGTTCCTGCACGTCCCCTACAAGGGGTCGGGGCCGCTGGTTCAGGATGCCGTCGGCGGACACCTCGACATGGCCGTCAGCAGCGTGCCGCCCGCAGTCCCCCTGGTACGTTCCGGAAAACTCCGCGCGCTCGCCGTGACGTCGGCGCAGCGCTCCGAGGCCCTGCCGGATGTCCCGACGATGGCGGAGCTGGGCTTCGCCGGCTACGAGTTCAACACCTGGGTAGGCGTTGCGGTCCCCAAGGGAACGCCGAAGGAGGTCGTCGATCGCCTGCGCGAGGGCCTGGTAGCGACGCTCGCGGCGCCCGATGTACGGGCGACCTTGAAGGACCAGGGCGCGGTGCCGGTCGGATCGACGCCTGCGCAGTTCCACACGTTCGTGCTGGACGAGGTCGCCAAGAGCGACCGCATCGTCGCCGAGGCCGGCATTCAGGCGGAATGACAAAGCAACATCGCCTATAGTGACACGATGACCGATTCCCGTCGCCGCCGCGCCATCCTGATCGTCTGTGACGGTTTGGGGGCAGGCTGGATCAGCCAGGCTCATACGCCCAAGCTGGCGGCTCTGCTGCGCAAGCATCGCCGGGCCGCGGATCATCGAGCCGTGTTCCCGTCGGTGACGCGCGTGTCGGCCGCCTCGATCGCGACGGGCTGCTTCCCGGGACGCCACGGCCTCGAAGGCAACCAGATGGCGCTGGTGCAGGACGGGCGCATCGTCGTGCACAATGCCGGCGCGCCATCCTTCCGGCCGACGATGAGAAGCGTCACGGGCGAGACGTTGCGCACGCCAACCTTGGCCGAACGGCTCGCTCGGTCCGGCGGGCAGATCGCTTACTCCAACGTGTCGCCGGGTGCGGCCTACTTCCTCGATCCGGATCACTTCGGAACTGTGCTCCACCGGTCGGGTTCGTTCGGTCGTGGTGGTACGCCCCTGACGGGTGCGGCCCATCTCGACATCAGCCACGATCTGGCGGGCGACCGGGAGATGGCCAGGCGGTTCTGCGCCGAGGTTGTGCCATCGGGCGCGTTCGATGTCGCGATCCTGTGGCTGTCCAATCCGGATTTGACGCTGCATCACGATCCGCTGGGATCTCCCGCGCATATCGAAGCACTCGAAGCAACGGACTCGCTCGTCGGCCAGGTCGCGGCCGCGATCGCTGCGCACGAGGATATGTTCGACACGCTGCTTCTGGTCGGATCGGACCATGGCCACGAGACGATCGGGCGTTCGATCCACATCGGCAACTGGCTGGCCGCGAATGGCCTCGAGGCCGCGATCGCGGACAAGAAAATCGGCGTCGCCTCACAAGGCACGTCCGCCCTGATCTACGCGACGGACGACGTGCGGCCGGCGATCGAAAGGCTGTTTTCGAGTCTCCGCCAACAACCGTGGGCCGGCGAGATCCTGCAGGGCGATGCGCTGGCGGCGACCGGCCTCACCGGCAAGACGCTGTTCGCTGCGATCGATACGTCGCGCAGCGACGAGGCCAATGATTTCGGCGTCGCAGGCAGCCGCTGGCTGGTCGAGGACGGCGAGGGCACGCCGGAAATCGGCTGCGGTCATCACGGTGGACTGGGACCGGGCGAAACCCGGCCGTTTCTTGTTCTGGCTCACCCCGAGTTCGGCGCCGGGACGATCGACGGGCCGACCGGCCTCGTCGATATCGCGCCCACGATCCTGGCCTTTCTCGGCCAGGCCAGTGACGGAATGGACGGAACGCCGATCCGTTCGTGACGGGTCAGGCGAGCCGGTCGAGTTCCTTGACGATGGCGTCGCCCATTTCCTGGGTGCCGACCTTCTTCACGCCGTCGGTGTTGCCAACCAGCAGGTCGCCGGTGCGGTAGCCCGCCTTCAGCACGTTCTCGACCGCCAATTCCACCATGTCGGCGTCTTTGCCGAGGTCGAACGAGTAGCGCAGCATCATGGCGTAGGAGAGCGTCTGCGCAATCGGATTGGCGAGACCCTTGCCCGCGATGTCGGGGGCGCTGCCGTGGATCGGCTCGTACAAGGCCTTGCGGCGGCCGGTGGCGTCGGGGGCGCCCAGCGAGGCCGACGGCAGGAGGCCCAGCGAACCGGTCAGCATCGAGGCTTCGTCGGAGAGGATGTCGCCGAACAGGTTGTCGGTGACGATGACATCGAAGTCCTTGGGCGCGCGCAGCAGCTGCATGGCCAGCGCATCGGCATACATGTGGCTCAGCTGTACGTCGCTGTAGCTTTCCTTGTGCAGCTTGGTCGCTTCCTCGCGCCACAGCACGCCGGTGTACATCACGTTGGCCTTCTCCGCCGAGAGGACCTTGTTCTTGCGCTTGCGGGCCAGCTCGAAGGCCACCGCGCAGACGCGGCGAATCTCCGGTGTGGTGTAGCGCTGGGTGTCGAAGGCCTCGACCTCGCCTTTGGCGTTGGTGTGGCGGCCGCGCGGTTCGCCAAAATAGACGCCGCTGGTCAGCTCGCGGATGATCATGATGTCGAGACCCTTGACGATCTCGGGCTTGAGCGACGAGGCGTCGACCAGCGCGTCGAACACCTTGGCCGGGCGCAGGTTGGCGAAGAGGTCCATTTCCTTGCGCAGGCGCAGCAGGCCGCGTTCGGGCTTCTTGCTGAAGTCGGCGGTGTCCCACTTCGGGCCGCCGACCGAGCCGAACAGCACGGCATCGGCTTCGAGCGCGATCTTCGTCGTGGCGTCGGTGATCGGCGTGCCGTGCTTGTCGAGGGCGGCGCCGCCCACGAGGTCTTCCGTGATGTCGAAACCGACCGCGCGCTTCTTGCCCATCCAGGCAATGATCTTGCGCACCTCGTTCATGACTTCAGGTCCGATGCCGTCACCCGGCAGCACCAGCAGATTGCGGTTCGACGCCATTGTCTTGCTTCTCTTTTACTTGAGTTGAGGCGGCTAGATGATCACTCTGCCGCGCTGAGCCACGGCTGGGTTTCTTTCTGCTTCTTCTCGAAGTCGTCGATCGCCGACTTCTTCTCCAGCGTCAGGCCGATGTCGTCGAGACCCTCGAGCAGGCACTTCTTGCGGAAGGGATCGAGCTCGAAATGGACGGTGCCGCCGTCGGGACCCTTGATCTCCTGCTTCTCGAGATCGATCTCGAGGATGGCGTTCGAGCCGCGGCTCGCGTCGTCCATCAGCTTGTCGATGATCTCCTTCGGCAGCTTGATCGGCAGGATGCCGTTCTTGAAGCAATTGTTGTAGAAGATGTCCGCGAAATCCTCGGAGATGATGCAGCGGATGCCGAAGTCGAGCAGCGCCCAGGGCGCATGCTCGCGGCTCGAGCCGCAACCGAAGTTGGGGCCCGCCACGATGATCTTGGCGTCCTTGTAGGCCGGCTGGTCGAGGACGAAGTCCTTCTTCTGGCCGTCGGCGGTCCAGCGCATCTCGTAGAACAGACCGTCCTTGAGACCGGTGCGCTTGATGGTCTTCAGGAAATTCTTCGGAATGATCATGTCGGTGTCGACATTGACCATCGGCAGCGGCGCGGCGACGCCGCGCAAGGTATTGAATTTTTCCATGGGAACCCCGCGAAAGGCCCGGAATAAACGGCCTTTCCGGGGGTACGTCAAGCCGCCTGAATCTAGGGGACTTTGACCACCAGGGTGCTGGCAATGATGTCGTGCAGGCCGCGTTTGCGGTCCGTGAAGGCCACCATGATGAAGCCGATGCAGAGGATGATGGCCGAGATGATTTTCGCCAGGTAGCGCCCCGTGGCATGCCCGAAATCCAGGCGCTGCCCCTGGTCTGTCACGACCCGCAGGCCGACCGCCATCTTGCCCACCGTCGCGCCGCGCTCGGAGCTTTCCATCAATGCGAAGTAGAGCCAGCCGATGACCAGCGAGGCTCCGTTGGCGAAAAAGCTGAAGTTGGACCCGTAGAAGCTGATGCCCGTCGCGAAATTCAGGATGCCGGAGGCGATGCTGAGCAGGATCGCGTCGATGATGTAGGCCACGACGCGGATCCAGAAGCCGCCATAGGCGATCGTGCTGGGTCCGGTCGTCTGGACGGTCCAGACGGGCGGCGGGGGGGCGTCGGTCATGGGCTTTCTCCCCACAAAGAAAACGGGCGGTGCATTGCTGCACCGCCCGTGAGTCTAGCATCGCGAGACCGAGGCTGACTATTGGTAGTCGCGCACATCCGCGAGCGTGCCCTTGATCGCGGCGGCTGCCGCCATCGCCGGGCTGAGAAGGTGGGTGCGCCCGCCGCGGCCCTGACGGCCCTCGAAGTTGCGGTTCGAGGTCGAGGCGCAGCGCTGGCCGGGGTCGAGCCGGTCGGCATTCATCGCCAGGCACATCGAACATCCCTGGAGGCGCCATTCGAAGCCCGCCTCGATGAAGATCTTGTCGAGGCCTTCGCGCTCGGCCTCGGCCTTCACCAGGCCGGAGCCCGGCACGACCATGGCCGAGACGTTCGACGCGACCTTGCGGCCCTTGGCGATCTCCGCCGCGGCGCGCAGGTCCTCGATGCGGCCGTTGGTGCACGAGCCGATGAACACGCGATCGATCGGCACGTCGACCAGCCTGGTGCCCGGCGTCAGGCCCATGTAGGCGAGCGAGCGCGTCCAGGCTTCCCGCAGGTTCTCGTTCGGCGCATTGGCCGGATCGGGAATGACGTCCGTGATCGCCAGCGCATCCTGCGGGCTGGTGCCCCAGGTCACCATCGGCGGAATGTCCGAGGCGTTCAGGTCGAGCTGCATGTCGAAGTGCGCGCCCTTGTCGGACGGCAGACGGCGCCACTGGCCGAGCGCGATGTCCCACGCGCCGCCCTTGGGAGCGAAGGGACGGCCTTCGAGATACTGGAAGGTCGTCTCGTCCGGCGCGATCAGGCCGGCGCGCGCGCCCGCCTCGATCGACATGTTGCAGACCGTCATGCGGCCTTCCATCGTGAGGTCACGAATGGCGCGGCCCGCATATTCGATCACGTAGCCGGTGCCGCCGGCGGTGCCGAGCTTGCCGATGATGGCGAGGATGATGTCCTTCGCTGTGATGCCGAGCGGCAGCGTGCCCTCGACGGCTACGCGCATGTTCTTGGCAGGCCGCTGGATCAGGGTCTGCGTGGCCAGCACATGCTCGACCTCGGAAGTGCCGATGCCGAAGGCCAGCGCCCCCATGGCGCCGTGCGTGGACGTGTGGCTGTCGCCGCACACGATCGTCATGCCGGGGAGCGTGAGGCCCTGCTCGGGGCCGATCACGTGCACGATGCCGCGGCGCGGATCGTCCATGCCGAAGTAGGGCACATGGAAGTCGGCGACGTTCTTCTCGAGCGTCTCGACCTGGATGCGCGATTC
>CAIWTJ010000193.1 GCA_903915535.1 Enhydrobacter aerosaccus | reverse complement strand
GGCGATGCGCGAGGCGATGGGCGGCGGCGTCGAGATCATGATCGACGTCAACATGGGCTGGGACGCCGACACCGCGATCCAGGCCGGCCACCGCATCGACGAGTTCGATCCCTACTGGCTGGAGGAGCCGGTGATCGCCGAAGACTTCACCGGCTATCGCCGCATCGCGGCCGCGCTCAAGACGCGCATCGTGGGCGGCGAAAGCCACTTCGGCCGCCAGGACCTGCGCCCGTTCTTCGAGGCGCCGCATCCCGTGCCGATCCTGCAGCCCGACCCGATGCGCGGCGGCTTCACCGAGCTCAGAAAGATCGCCGCCGCCGCCGAGCCGTGGGGCATCAAGCTCGCGCCGCATCTCTTCCACGAGACGATGGTGCACCTACTCGCCTCGATCCCGAATGCGAGCTGGCTCGAATACATGGACTGGAACGACGACCTCTGGATCGAGCCGATCCTGCCCGGCAAGGACGGCACGATGAGCCCGCCGGAACGGCCGGGCCATGGGCTCGCGTTCAGGCCGGAGGTGTTGAAGGAGTTTCGGGTGGGTGGGACGAGGATGAAGGGGTGAGACAGTTGCGCCAATGAAGTGTTACGCTACTTAGACGAAGCGGAGTCAAAGTTGGATCCATTGGCGGCAACACTCGTAGGATTCTTGGGAGGAAGTTTTTTTGCCACTCTAGCCGACCCATTGCTGAAGGTGCTGGATTTTGTCCAGAAGATGGGATTTTACCTCGACGATCACTACATGATGGCTCGGTCGGTGGCCCAGAACTACCTAAGCGGTGTTGCTCACTAGAGCCCCAAACCACGTTCTCGCCTCGTCACACACCACCGTGATCTCGCCGGGGATGCCGATCTCGCTGGCGTAACGGCTCTTCACGACGCGGATGGTAGTCTCCTTCTCGTCGATCAGACTGGCGCGATGCACGACCACACCGATGTTGGCCTTGTTGCTCCAGTGCGCGCTGTCGGAGATGTCGTAGAGCGTCGGGAACGGATAGGTGCCGTCCTTGCCGCGCTACATCTTCGCGGGATGGGCGACCACGATCACGTGCACGGCGTGGCGCTGGGCGAGGCGTTTGAACTGGCGGAGCGCAAAGCCCACGTATCTGTCGCGCGACGGGCGTGATCCAGACTATCGTCCGCCCACGGGGCCTTCACCGACGGCTTCGCCCGACTCGCCGCTCCCCGAGCTCTCCAGCCCTATATCTCGAGCCACGACAGCTGCTGGCAGGTGTCGACGAAGGCGCATTCCTCGGAGGATGAAGATGTCTCGTCGGCGGTGGAGCTGCGCTTCACGGGCGTGCCGGCGGCGGTTTCGCCGCGCCATGCGCAGCGGTCCATGTCGGCGGCGCCCTCGCCGACGGCCGCGCGCAATTCCTCGCGCTGCGGGAAGCCGCGGCTGGTGAGGTAGCGGATGATGTGGGACTTGCGCCCGTTCACCGAGCCGGCGGTTCCGAACCGGGCGATCGCGGCGTGGCAATCCGCGTTGCCCTGGCACTTCTCGTCGTTCTTGTCCTCGATCAGCTGCGTGTGCGTGCTGAGCGCGCCGAAGCAATAGGCGGCGACCACTTCCTTCACCGCGGGCGTCTGTGCGAAGGCCGGGAACGACGCCATCAGGCCGATGGCCGCGATGAATATCTTCAAGGTGCAAAATCCACTCTAAAAAACGCGACGGCTGGTGCCTCCCGGCGAAGCGACCTGCAGGTGTTACGCAGGGGGGACGCAAATGATCCCCCCGCACGGCGTTGTGATGCGCGTCTTCTTGCACTGCAACTATCGGCGAGTGCGCGCGCGATGCTCTACCGGCGGATGTGCCACGCGGCGCCGGCTCGCCATGGTCTGTTCTGACCACGGTCGACTCCCGGTACGATAGCGCGCATGGCTGGCGCGGGCCTTGGTGCCCTGGTGCCGTCGGATGCAGGATTTCGTTCATCGCAAGAACGTGGAGCACTATCGGCGTTTGCTGGACGGAGACACGCTGGACGATGCGGGGCGCGCTTCCGTCAGGCAGCTGCTGGTCGAAGAAGAGGCCCGGGAACAGATGCCGCCGCGCCGCCCGCTGAACGACGACTGAGCCGGCCCGGACGCCGTCACAGGTGCTTCAGCCCGAAGGCTGCGATCAGTGCCGTCGCGACGCGTCGCGGCAGCCAGCCGCGCAGCGCGCCGTCGACGAGCAGGGTCTTGAGAGGCCGCACGCTCTCATCCCACCTTTTCAAACCGCGTCCGCGCCTCGTCCCACACCACCGTGATCTCGCCGGGCACGCCGATCTCGCTGGCGTAGCGGCTCTTCACCACGCGGATGGTCGTCTCCTGGGCGTCGATCAGGCTGGCGCGATGGACAACCACGCCGATGTCGGCCTTGTTGCTCCAGTGGGCGCTGTCGGAGATGTCGTAGAGCGTCGGGAACGGATAGGTGCCGTCCTTGCCGCGCTGCATCTTCGCGGGGTGGGCGACGACGATCACGTGCACGGCGTGGCGCTGGGCGAGGCGCTTGAACTGGCGCAGCGCAAAGCCGACATACTCGGTGGTCGTCATGTCGCGCGGCCGGGCATGGTCCATCTCGTTCCACGGGTCGATCACCACGAGGCTCGCCTCGAAGCGCAGGATCGCGGCGGAGACTTTCTCCAGCACCCACAGCAGCGTCGTCTCGTCGTCCTCGCCCGCGACCACGAAGGCGAAGTGGCGGTCGATCCAGCGGTCGGCTTCGTCGCGTTCGAACATGTTCATCTCGATCTCGCGCTTGCCGGCATGGAACGAGCGCAGCGCGCGGCGATGGTCGACCTGCGGGCTCTGCTCGAAGCTCGCGAACACCGTGCTCCAGCCGTGGCGCTCGGCCATGCGGCAGGCGATCTCGTTCACCAGGCTGGTCTTGCCGTGGCCCGGCAGGCCCGTGAGCACGCAGAAGTCGCCGCGCCGGATGCGGTAGTGCGGCGCAAGGCCTGCGACGCCGATCTCGAGCGCGGGCGGCATCGCCTTGGGCGGCAGCTCGGAGAGGCGGTAGACGCCCTCGAGCTTCAGCCATTCGGCGCGGGTGACGAGATCGCGCACGCCCTGCTCGCCGTGAGCACGCAGCACATCGTTGAGGTCTTTCGCGCCGGGCGGATAGGCGAGCCACTTGCAGCGGTGGCGGCCGAGGCGGACGGCGAGATCGTGCAGCAAATGCGCGCCGGGTGCGTCGGCATCGACGGCGAGCACGATCTCCTTCGCATCGCCCAGCAGCGGTTCGGCGGCATCGAGGAAGGCGTAGCGCTTGCCGCCTGCCCTGAGGTCATCCGAAGGGTCTTGCTTCAATGCCGGCGCGCCGCCGGGCACGGAGACGGTGCGCGGAAAGCCTGCCTGGATCGCGGCGATGGCGTCGAGCTCGCCTTCGGTCACGATCAGCGGCTCGGTGCGGAGCGTGTCGTCGGCGAGGCAATCGACGTTCCACAGGATCTGTTTGCCGCCCGCGTCCTGGGTGAAGCGCTTCTCCGCATCGAGCGTGCGGTGCTTGCACGCGACGACGGCGCCCTGCTCGACGTAGGGGATCGCGATACCGTCAGGGAAGCGATCGGAACCGCCGACGCCAAGCCTCGCCATCAGCTCGATGTCGAGGCCGCGCGCTTCGATCAGCGCGGTCGCTCTGGTCGTAAACGGCGCCGGCGAAGCCGCAGTGGTGGCAGAGCCACACGGCGCGTCGTGCGTCGACGGTGAGGGAAAGGCAACGGTCCGAGCGGTGTTTGCGGTCATGGGAGCACTTGGGGCAAAGGGTTTTCTGGGTTCCGGTCCGAATGCGCGCGGCGATGCCCGTGCGCTGGAGGTCTGGCCAAATGGGCATCAGTTGAACCTCCGGCTGTGCGTGGGCGGATCGCGGGCCTGCAGCGCCTTCTCGATCCATCCGACCGGTTCGAGCACGCCCTCGCGTTGCGCGCGGCCCAGGATCTCGATCAGCGCCGCGTCGGAGCCGAGGGACTTGCGCCATTTGCCGAGCAGTGCGCGGCAGGCGGGGTCGGGTTTGCCCGAGGTCGACTTCAGCCAGTCGAGGCCTTGGCCGAACACCACAGCGGCAACGTCAGTGCCCGAAGCTTTAGCTTCGGAAGAAGGTGACGGTGATGGTGATGGTGAAGGTGATGGGTTGGCGATCCGTTGACGCTGTGCGGCACTTCTGTTGCCCGCCCGAACCTTGTTCTGCTGGTTGGCCGACGCGCGTTCGTATTCGTCGGTGAGGCGTTCATGCCGCCACACGCCGTCGGCCACAGTGAACAAGACCGCGAGCCTGGCGCGATTCTGCCGCCACTCGTCGGGCGACAGGCGCACGATGGCCGCCAGTTCCTCGTCGTCGTCGGGCAGCGAACCGCCCGATTTCCACGCGGTCGCGAGCAACAGGAAGTACGCGCCGTGCTGGGTTGTGTTGAGACGCCAGGTCTCGGCGAGGTGATCGCCGATGAACACGGGCATCCAGATGTCGGTCTTGGGTTTGCGCTTGGGGTTCATCCCCATTGTATAAGCGCGACCGGGCGATTCGGCCGATTACGGTCGTTACTGGAGCTAAAATGCCGGCCCGCTTGAAACGGAGGCCTGCCGGATCAGGCGGGAGTCACCGCTGCGAGGCGCTCCGCCGGACAGAATCCGGCCGCCTCACGCCCCGAAGCCGCCGCCCATCCGCTCGACCCCGTGCGCCTCGAGCGGCGGCTTGATCGTCACCTCGACGCCCGCCGCGTCGAGCGCGTCGTAGAGGCGGCCGGTCAGGTCGGCCGGGTCGGGCCGGGTGCCCTGCGGGGTGACGCGGTGCAGCTCGACGATCGCGGGCGCCACGATGCGGGCGAAGGCGCACGGTTCGATCGCGATCCTGCCGTTGCACGTGTGGATCGCCTCGAAGATCGAGCGCGAGAGGAACGTCGGCGCCCGCTTCTGCCGCTTGCGCCACATCGACAGGCAGTGGACCTGGATCGCGTACCTGAACTGCCCGACGAAGCGGTCGCGCGTGACGGTCTTCACCCGCGCTCACGCCGCCAGCAGGTCGTTGAGTTCGGGCAGCGCATCGGTGTGCCAGTGCACCGCGCCCAGGCCCTGCAGGCTGGGCACGCGGTCGGTCGCCAGCATGTCGAGCACCAGCACCTCCTCGATGTGGCCGGCGTCGCCATGGTCGTCGATGATCTGGAGATAGACCCGCCGCCCGCTCGTGAGCGCGACCACGAAACCGTAGATGCTCCACTCCGCGTCCATCGCGCCCCACATCGCCTCGACCATCATCACCGCGCCCGCCTTGAAGCCGTTCGGTTCGTCGGCCGCGAGCGCGACCGCCTGGAGAAAAGCCCGTTGCCGCTTGTGTTTCATGCCGCTCTCCTGCGCTGGGGAAGCGACTCGTACACGCCTTGGTGAATGAGAACAATACAAGAACATACACGCCGCGCATTTTGCTAGCGCTAGCGGTGTCCGCGGCGCGCGAGGCACATTATCCTGAAGCTCATTCCTCGAAGGAGCAGCGCAGATGTTGAAGAGCATGGAAGGCTACTGGCGCGGCATCGTCCCGGCGGGAATTCTGTTCTTCATCGCCGCGCGCCTCTGCTTCATCGCCCACCACGGATTCATGGCCGCACTGGAGCACGGCTGGTGGACGGCGGCGCTCTCGGCCGTGGCGTTTGGCGTGCTCTGGCCGCTGCCGGTGCTGCTCGTGATCGCGCTGCTGGTCTGGATCCTGCCGCCCGGCCGGCTGACCACGCCCTAGCCCACAGAAAACGGCCCACCATCGCGGGGGGATTGGTGGGCCGTCCTACTCTGAGAGCCTCGGGGGAGAATGAGGCTCGCGGAAAATATAATCCTCTCTGCGACCGCCGGCTGTTCCCTATTGATCACGCTGCTTCGCGGCCTTGGGACGCCGCTTCATCACGGCCTTCAGCCGCTGGAGCCAATGGGTCTGCTCGTCGTTGCCGCCGGTCTTGCGCGCGGCAGCCAGAGCCGCCGCGCGTTTGGCCGGTGTGCTTTTTACCAGAGTGCTTTTGGACTTGGTCATGCCTCACCCTAGCGGGCGGGCGGCCGGTCCACAGTTCACATTGGCTCAGTGCCGGCCCTTAGTTGCGATAGACGGTCGTGGTCGAGGTGCCGGTCGGCGAGGCCGCATCCGGCGAGGTGTAGGTCGTGGTGCTGCTGGTCGTGGCGGCCGGCATCGGCTTCTCGACGGTGGTGTTGCTGCGGATGGTGCAGGCGCCGAGGGCGAGGCCGAGCGAGGCGATCAGGACGAGCGACTTGAGGGACGAGTTCATGGCGAGGCTCCGGCATGTGGGAGGAAAGGGGAATGCAAGCGCAGCCCCAACGCCTGCTTTCGCCGATGGTTGCGCCTAGAGCCTGCGCGTCATGAACACGCTGAACGGATCGTCGACGTAATCGCCGAACGGGCCGCAGCGCCGGAAGCCCGCGCTGCTGTAGAGGCCGATGGCGGGCCGGAAGGCGTCGGTCGAGCCCGTCTCGAGCCACAGGCTGGTGAAGCCCCGCTTCTGCGCTTCCGCCAGAATGTGCTCGAGCACCGCGCGGCCCACGCCCTTGCCCAGGAAACCGTCGGCCACGCGCATCGACTTGATCTCGCCGCGCTCCGCATCGAGGCGCTTCAGCGCGCCGCAGCCCGCGAGCGCGTCGCCTACCCAGGCCGACCAGAAGGTGACGGCCGGGTCCTTGAGCCTGTCGATGTCGAGCGCATGGACGCTCTCCGGCGGCGAATTCTCGTGCATGCCGCTCAGGTGGCGCGCGATCAAGGCGCGAATCTCTTGCCCCGACAGGTCGTCGACGCGCAATGTGACGTTCACCGATCCTCTCCCCTACGATGGCCGTGCCGATGATAAAGCAAGCGATCCTCCTTTGTCTGGCGTTCGCTGCGCCCGTGAGCGCCCAGACGACCGGCCAGACGAGCGGCCCCTCATTGACCCTCGCCGATCGCGTGAAATCCTCGACGCTGTCGCGCGACGCGCTGCTGGCGCGGCCCGACGCGGTCGAGGTCACGATCGCGCGCGATCCCGTCTACGGCGGACGCGCCATGAGCTATCGCGCGATCCCCGCCGCTGCGTTGCTGCAGGAGCTGGCCGTCGGCGCCGACGATTTCGTCCAGGCCCGTGCCACCGACGATTTCTCCGTGAGCATCCCCGCCCGCCTGCTGACGGCGGCGGCCGGCTCCGACGTCGAGGCCTTCGTGGCGATCGAGACCGCTGCCGCGCCGTGGCCGCCCTTGCCCGGCGCCAACAAGAAGGGCAGCGCCGGTCCGTTCACGATCGTCTGGCGGATGACGACGCCGGGCAGCGTGAGCGGCGAGTACTGGGCCTATCACCTGGCCGCCCTCACGATCGTCGACAGCCCCTACAAGCGCTGGCCGCAGCTCGCCGTCGGCGCGGACGTGCCCGCCGTCGATCCGGTGCGCCAGGGGCTCGACCGCTACGTGGCCGTGTGCATGGCGTGCCACCGCTTCGACGGCGCGGGCGACGGCACGATGGGCCCCGATCTCGCGCGTCCGCTCAATCCCGCCGAGTGGTTCCAGCCCGACGCGCTCCGGAAATTCATCCGCGATCCCAAATCGGTGCGCGACTGGCCCGACGCCAAGATGGCCGCCGCCGATCCCGAGAGCCTGCCCGACGCCGACATCGACGCGATCGTGGCCTGGCTCACCTACAAGGCGCGCCGGAAGTAGCCTGCGTTAGTCGGCCATCCGCACGCGCCAGCCTCGCCGGCGATAGGACGTCTTGAGGATGTTGACCGTCTTCACCGCCTGGAAGACCAGCACGATCGGCACCGCGATGCAGACCAGCACGACTTGCTGGAACGCCGCGATGTAGCTCGTTGCCGCGACCAGGGCGACAAGGAGAAGCGTCAGACCGACCGACAGCGCCAGCGCCTGCAGGGCATACCATCCTCCGCCCTTGGACAGGACGTACAGGGGCCCGAACAGTCCGGCCCAGAGATAGGACCAGCGGCCGACGGTGAGGCGCCGAACGGAACTGCGGCTCTCGAGCGTGTAAGGGGAAAACATCGCCAGTGTAACGGCTGGTGGCGCGGAAGTTCCCTTCCGGGGACAGGGAGCCTGTCCCGCCTGCAGGTTGGTGCCGTCACTTGCAGGCGTTGTCGCTCATGTAGTCGTGCACCGCGATCTTGCCCGAGATGATGTCGGCCTTGGCGGCCTCGACCCTGGCCTTCATGTCGGCCGTGATCAGCTTCTCGTTGTACGGATCGAGCGTCCAGTCGACGCCCGCTTCCTTCAGGCCCAGCACCGAGGTGCCGGCCTTCCACGTGCCGGCCTGCGCCGTCTTGAAGCTCTGGTACGCCGCGAGATCGACGCGCTTGATCATCGAGGTCAGCATGGTGCCGGGATGCAGGTGATCCTGGTTGCTGTCGACGCCGATCGCGTACTTGCCTCGGTCCTTGGCGGCCTGCAGGACGCCGGTGCCGGTCGAGCCCGCCGCCGCGTAGACGACGTCGACGCCGCGGTCGAACTGGCCCTTGGCAAGCTCGGCGCCGCGGCCGGGATCGGTCCAGGCGGCGGGCGTGGTGCCGGTCATGTTGGCGATCAGCTCGGCCTTGGGGTTGGCGTACTTGATGCCCTGCTCGTAGCCGCACTGGAAGCGGCGGATCAGCGGGATGTCCATGCCGCCCACGAAGCCCACCTTGCCGCTCTTCGACGCCAGCGCCGCCGCGATGCCCACGAGGAACGAGCCCTCGTGCTCCTTGAACAGCACCGACTGCACGTTGGGCAAGTCGACGACGGAGTCGATGATGGTGAAGTGCACGGCGGGGAATTCCCTGGCGACCTTCCCGAGCGCGGTCGCCTGGGCGAAGCCGACGGCGATGATCGGGTCCTGCCCGCGCTGGGCAAAGCGGCGCAGGGCCTGCTCGTACTGCGTCTCGTTGGTCGGCTCGAACTCGGCCAGCGTCACCTTGGTCTCGGCCACGAACTTCTGCGCGCCGGTACTGACACCCTCGTTGAAGGATTTGTCGAACTTGCCGCCGTTGGCATAGACGATCGCCGGCTTGAGGGGAGTCTGGGCGTGAAGAGACGGTGTCACTGCAACAATAGCGAGCACTGCGAACAGAGATACATTGCGGCGATTCATGTATGGTCCCCTTCGTTAGAGCGATTGGAGCAGATTAGCCGTGAGCAAGCCAGCCAAACCAAAAGTCGCCTTCATCGGAACCGGCGGCACGATCTCTTCGCTGGGCGTGCATCCGCTGGAGCTCCAGGACTACGGCATCCACAACAACCGCCTGCATGCCAGCGGCATCGTCGAGCGCTTCCCGACGGTCCGCGAGATCGCCGACGTGATCGCGGTCGACTTCCGCAACACGCCCAGCACCGAGATCTACTTCGCCGACTGGCAGGCGATGGCCGCACTCTGCAGCAAGCTCGCGGCCGAGCACCCCGACCTCGCGGGTGTCGTGATCGGCCACGGCACGGCCACGCTGGAGGAGACTGCGTATTTCCTGAACCTTGTGCTGAAGGTGCCGTTCCCCGTCGTGATGATCGGCTCGCAGCGCCCGGCGTCCGGCCTCTCGACCGATGCCGCGATCAACCTGCTGAACGGCGTGCGCGTGGCAGCCGATCCCGCGAGCCGCGGGCGCGGCGTGCTGCTGATGCTGAACGACGAGATCCAGGCCGCGCGCGAGGTCACCAAGACCTCGAACTGGCGCATGCAGACTTTCCGCACGCCCGACTTCGGGGCCCTCGGCCACGCCGACGCCGACCGCATCGCCTACTATCGTAAGCCCGAGCGCCGGCACATGCCGGACACCGAGTTCGACGTCGCGAAGCTGAAGAAGCTGCCGAGGGTCGACATCGTCTACGCCTATCCGGGCTCCGACGGCACGGCGGTGAAGGCCTTCGTGGCCGCCGGCGCCAAGGGCATCGTCTCCGCGGGCTTCGCGCCCGGCTCGCCGCCGCCCGCCGACCTCAAGGCATTGGCCGCCGCCGTCAAGAAGGGCGTGACCGTCGTGCAGTCCTCGCGCGCAGGCTCCGGCCGCATCTTCCGCAGCAAGCGCCTCACCGACGCCGGTATCCTGGCAGGCGACAATCTCAATCCGCAGAAGGCGCGCCTGCTGCTGGCGCTCGCGCTCACGAAGACGAGCGATCCAGTGGAGATCGCGCGGATGTTCGCGACGTACTAGCGCGTGTCTTCACGACGGCGGTGGTGACCGCCCCATTTCCTGGAGTCCGTCTTCAGCGCGGCTATGAAGTCCGGAGGACGCCGCCCCACTTCAGGATCGCCCAGAACGTCAGGGCGCCGACGACGCCCGCTAGACCCATACTGCCGTGAAATTCGGCATACTGGAGCCAGCCCTGCAAGGTCGGCACGCCATCGCGAATGGTCTGCGCGGTGGCGTTCCAGGCATTTGCGCCGGTCGCCCGGTCCACCGGCCACATGTAGATGCCCAACGGCACCGCCCCGATGATGAACCCGCCTAGGGCAGCACAGACCGGTCCGGTCCACTTCATCGCGCGATAGAGGAGTGCCGCCGGCAGGCCGAAGATCACGGCGTGGGCGAGCGTGATCGGGAAGGCAAGCATGAGAAACGAGAGGTCCAGCAGGGTAACGCAAAACGCCAGGGCGGGAACGAAGGCGCCGAGCAGGAGTGCCAGGATCCAGATTCCGGTGGTTTTCAAGATCTTCGGCATCATCGGCATGGGCGTGATCGAACTCTTCCTAGGGTTTGGCGAAGGTCAATAGATCCACGGTGTACCCGCCCTTCTCGTCGGCCCGCGAGACCAGGGTGCGCAACGCGCCATCGGGGGCGCGCGCAAGCGACAGGTAGTTTGCTGGAGGCGAACGCCAGGCGATCCTGCCGCTGCTGTCGATGCGCACGATCTGCGCCAGTCCGTCGAAGTCGCCCAGAAGTCCCGCGATTCCGTCGCCGTCGGCGATCAGGCTGGTCGGCAAGTTCTTCTCGGGCCACGGCGTGGAACGCAGCAGCTTGCCGTCGCGATCGTAGAAGCGCACCGCGCTGTCGTCCCGGCGGCCGTCGCCGATGAAGACGACGCCATCGGACGTGAACAACGTCCAGCCGACCTCGCCGCCCTGTTGCAGCAGCGTGTGGCGCGCTTCGAGCCGGCCGTCCGCGCGGTGGAAACTGAGCGTGGCATCGAACTTTCCCATCCCGCTGAAATGCGAGCCGGCGAGCCGGAAGCGGCCGTCGGCCTCGAATGCCGCGGCGGTGACGCCGGGCCCCGGGGTGAAGCCCGAATCACTGCCTTCGGCAAGCTTGCGGCCGTCGGCGGAAAGGTGAACCCACCACGGTGTGTTCGGCCCGTCGCAACGCCCGCCGCCGACCAGCAACGTCCCCTCGGGCCCGGACTCCAAGACGTTGGCGTAGAGCAATCCGTTGCCACAGTTGCCGGAGTCGGGCGCCGGCTCGCCGACGTCGGCGCGGTGCCGCACCTCGCCGTCGGCCGACAGACGCAGCAGTTGCGCGATCGAGCGCGGACCGTCCGGATAGCCACCAGGCGCGAACAGCGCCACCTCGCCCGACGGCAGAACCGCGATCCGCGGCACGCCTTCGGCGCGCTTCCCCACCGGCGGCAGCGTTGCCGCCCCGTAGAGGCCGCCGTCGCGCCGGAAGCGCAGGAACTCGAGCAGCGTCGCGCGTTTCGGCGCGTCGCCCGGCCGCACGTCGCGGTCGACCGATTGCAGGACGACGAACGTGCCGCCGTCCCGCGCCACGGCCAGGGAGGCCGCCCCGGGCTTGTAGCCTCGCTCCATCTCGATCGGCTCGGCGGCGGCGGGCGCAGCGAACGCCAGGGCGACGAGAGAGAAGCAAAGAGCGCTCCAGCCGGTCATCGACGCCTTACTTTCCATTGGCCAGCGCCGCAACCGAAAGGGCGAGGCCAGCAAGGCCGAGATAGAGATTGAGCGCCTCGTACGCCGGCGCCTGCACAGGATCGAGGGGCGCGCGTCCGGCGTCGTCGCGGCCGAGACGGCGCACGTCATCGAGGAGCAGTATCGCAAAGGCGACGATACCCAGAACAAACAGCGGCACCGCCCCCATGAACAGCGATCCGGACCGAAGCCAGTTGACGAGGGCCAGTATCGAAACAATCAGCAGGGTCTTCGCCGCGCGGCCGAGGTGGCGGTCCAGGAACGCCCGATGACTCCACGCAGCGATGCACAAGGCGCCGACCAGAAAGCAGAGCCGTGCGGCGGCATCGGAGTAATGAAAGAGAAGCGCCAGACTCGGACCCATCAGTAAGGAGAAGGACCAGAAGGTCGCCTGTGTCGCCGTGACTTTCGACCGGCCGGATGCTTCCGCCCGAGATCCGAAGCTTTCGAATCCCGAAAGCAGACCCAGCGGTGCGAGGATGACAATCCAGCCGAAGACATTCGGTCCTACCGGTTGGTCCGATTCGGCAGGCCCTCTAAAAGAGTCGGGCAAACCAAGCGCCTTGAGTTCGTCGGGCGTCAAACCATCTTCATTCCCGATCAACGATACCGCGCTCAGCATTGCCCCATTCCGAAGCAACACCAGTCCCACGCCTGCGGACAGCACGAGACCGAAAGCCAGATATACGCCGATGCGGAAGTTCGTACGCCAGCGACTCTGCGGTACTGCCTGTTCTGCGCCAGCCGGTGGGGCAGCCGTATTCTTGTCCACCATAATGCAGTCGCTTTCCGTCTATTCCGTCGTGTGCCGCGATATCACATTGACCAGCGCCAAAACGCCCGCGCCGAATATCAACACAATAGCGGCACACCCGATCCAGAACATTTCCGGCGCGTCGTCGCGCCGGGTCGTCCTGGTGTACCAGCGGAGCTCGCCGCTCTTGATCGCGGACCAAAGCCAAAAAGGGAAGCCGATCACGATCAAGAAATCGATCACGGTCGCAAGGACGCCTGGTGACGTCAGAACCAGGAGGGAGGCTCTCATCTGTCAGTCACTGCTGAAGTTGCTACGTCCCGCCAATGGCGCGGCGAAGGGGGGCTCAACCAAGCCCGGCTCCTCGCCCGTCATGTGAAAATTATCGACTGTATCGGCAAAGAACAACCGCCCTGGTTGAGGAAGCGCAGCAGGGCTGCAATCCTCGCCTCGCGCCTGTTGACACGCTCGCCGCGACCGCGCGAGATTTTTCGACGGCAAGCGAGGAGCAAAGCTTTGATGGGACACTGGCCTCGCGCTCTACACGCCGGCGCTCAGGAGAGTCCTTTCAGGAATCGTCTGCGCCGGCTGAGCCTGCCAACCCGACAACGTCCGGCCCTGCCACGCCCGATGCTTCACGCGCTGTTTGCCATGGCGTTCCTCGTCTCCTTCTCGTCAGGTTCGCCCGCGCTGGCCCAGGCCAACGCGGGCAGCATCTTCACGGAGTGCAGCCACTGTCCCGAGATGGTCGTTGTGCCCGCGGGCAGCTTCACCATGGGCTCGCCGGGCCACGAGCTGGGCCGTGATCCCGGTGAAGGTCCGCAGCATCGGGTGGTCATCACCCGTCCCTTTGCCGTAGCGAAGTTCGAGGTGACGGTAGAGCAATATGCGGCATGCATGAAGGCGGGAGCCTGCAGCGGGAACGTGGACGATCAACTCGGCGCGAGATACCCGATTTCCGGAGTAACCTTCGATGACGCCCGTCGCTACGTCGCCTGGCTCTCGCGTCAGACCGGCAAGTCCTATCGCCTGCTGTCCGAGGCCGAGTATGAATACGCCGCCCGCGGAGGCTCCGAGACCGTCTATCCCTGGGGCAACGATCTCGGTTACGCCGGCGCCTGGTGCAGGACCTGCGGCCTCACGACGGAGGGCGGGGAGAAACCTTCCGAGGTCGGCGCCTTTCCACCGAACGGGTTCGGACTGTATGACATGGTTGGCAACTTCCAGTCGTGGGTGGAGGATTGCCGCCACGAAGACTATCGGGGTGCGCCGACGAATGGCTCCGTCTGGACGGGCGGCAGCTGCTTTTACCGCATGACGCGCGGCGGCGACTGGTCGAGACGAGGCGCGTCGCGCTCGGCCGAGCGCATGTTTCACAATCCAGAGATCCGGGATGTGGCGATCGGCCTGCGCGTCGGACGATCGGTCGAGGGCGGAAATCCCTAAAACACCCATTCGTCCTGGCAGTTGCCTCGCCCTCGCAAAGACCACCGACCTGATCCCTGCTGCGCCGGAGATGACAGCCCTGGTGTGGCGCTCGAGCCAAGCGCTTTAACGTGCGGCGGTACGGACGATTCGGCACGCCGGATCAGCGCGCCGCTCACGCTTCTCGCAAAAAGATGTGATGCGCCGCGATCATCCGGTGTTTCGACCGCAGGCGTATCGAGGGAGCAGGTTAATCCTGCCCGCGCCGATCCCCGGTGCGGTTCTCTCAGGGAGCACTTCCATGACCAAGCAGGGTATCTTCATCACCGCCGCGTCGATCTTCGCCGCCACCACCTTTGTCGCCTCGACCGCCAGCGCCGCCGGCGTGCATTGCGGCGCGACCAACGCCTGCAAGGGCCAGAGCGCCTGCAAGGGCGCGTCGAACGCCTGCAAGGGCCAGAACGCCTGCAAGGGCCAGGGCTTCACCGAAGCCAAGGACGCGGCCGACTGCACCGCCAAGGGCGGCAAGGTTCTCTAGTCATCTGACGGGCGGCTGCATCCCCCCGCGTCGTTGCCGCTCGTTGGGCGCTCCGGGAAACCGGGGCGCCCTTCTTCTTAGGGAAGGCCGTTGCGCACGTGCTCGCGGTACGGCGCGCGTTCGGTGAGCTTCTCGAAGTACCGCGCGACCGCCGGATAGTCCGGCTTGTCGTCGAACCTGAGTGCGAACCAGCGGTTGACCACGAGGCCGACCGGAATGTCGCCGAGCGTGAAGTGTTCGCCGCAGACGTAGGGGCCGATGCGCGTGAAGTGCTCCTCGAGCTGGCCGACTTCCTTGGTGATCTGTTTGCGGCCGGTCTCGACGAACCACGGATGGTTCCACGGCGGCTCGTTCAGCATGCCGCCCAGGAAGGCGCCGCGCAGCGAGATCGAGGTCTCGTAGTTGGCCCAGTCCATCCACTGCTCGACATGGCAGCGCGTCACGAGATCCTTCGGGTAGATTGCGTCCTTGCCCGTGTCGCCGCCGTGCTTGCTCGCGAGATAGCGCACGATGGCGTTGCTCTCGCGCAGCACGATCCCGTCGTCGATCACGCAGGGAATGAGCCCGATCGGATTGAGCGCCAGGAAGGCCGGATCGGACGTCGGCGTGAAGCCGCGCCCCCAGTCCTCGCGCGTGAACGGTACGCCCAGCTCGCCGCAGACCCACAGGACCTTGCGGACGTTGAACGAATTCTTCCGGCCGAGAATGCGCAGCATTGCAAAGGTCCCTCGCTAACGAGGGACCCTTATATCACCCGACCTTGTTCAGCCGAAGGTGCGCTTGTAGCTCTTGGTCATGATCTCATCGAGCCGCGCGCCCGGCTTGAAGTCCGACATGCCCTCGGGCACCGCGAGGCCGGGGATCTGGCGGTCGCAGTCGACCGGCGCGCCGATCACCTGCGTCACCGGATAGAGCGACGACCAGGCGCGCACGCCTTCGTAATCCTCCTCCTCGTCCGACACATGCTTGTCGCGGATCTTGCCCGAGGCATGTTCGATCTCCATGCCCATCATGGTCGTGGCCTTGAACTCCTGCGGGTTGGGCTGGCGGATGATCTTCGAGCGCTCGGGGTAGATGCGGTCGATGAAGCGGTCCATCAGCGCGAGCTTCTCCGCCGGATCCTCGATGAAGTGCGCCGTGCCGAACGCCATCACCGCGCGATAGTTCACCGAGTGGTGGAAGCCCGAGCGTGCCATCACCAGCGCGTCGAGATGCGTGACCGTGAGGCAGACCGGCACGCCCTCCTTGGTCTGGCGGATCATCCGGCTGGCCGAGGAGCCGTGCCAGTAGAGATGGTCGCCCTCGCGCCAGAAGCTGGTCGGCGTGCAGTAGGGCCTTCCGTCGATCACATAGGCGATGTGGCAGACGAGTGCGGCGTCGAGGATCTCGTAGACGCTCTTCTTGTCGTAGCGGCCGCGCTCGTGCACGCGCTTCACCTTGTTCACGTTGGTGACGCCGAAGGCCTCGGCCGTGTTCTCTGTCGTCGTACTCATGCGGACTCCTGAAATGCGGAGCGGACCTTGCGGCCAATGTGGTCTATACGAAAGGGCCAGTTCCCGGAAAACCGCCTGTACCAGTCATGTCCCGCAAAGCCGCCCCGCTCGGCCTCGCCCTCGATCCCGCCTCCGGCGTGCCGCTGCACAGGCAGATCGGCCGGCAGATCCGCGCCGCCATCCTCGAACGCCGCCTTGCGCCCGGACTGAAGCTGCCGTCGTCGCGGCTGCTGGCGGCGGAGCTGGGCTGTGCGCGCGGCACCATCCTGCTCGCGATGGACCAGCTGGTGGCCGAGGGCTACGTGGTGGCGCAGGCCGCTTCCGGCCTCTCGGTCGCGGCCAACCTGCCCGACGAGATGCTGGTGTCGCCCAAGGTGGATCGCCGCGCGGCCGCCGCTCCCCCTCCCGGTATCGAAGACGCGTTCGAGGATTCGCCGATCGCGTTCCCGACCGGCCAGCCCGATCGCGCCGCCTTCCCGTTCGCGCTGTGGGCCAAGCTGCTGGAACGCGACTGGCGCCAGCCCTCCTGGGCGCTCGCGGGCGCCCTGCATCCGTTCGGCCATCGCGGCCTGCGCTCCGCGATCGCGGCCTATCTCGGCATGGCGCGCGGCTTCTCCTGCGAGGCGAGCGCCATCGTCGTGACCACCGGTATGCGGCAAAGCCTGTCGCTGTTCGCGCGCTTGATCCTGAAAGCGGGCGAGCAGGCGTGGATCGAGGAGCCGGGCTTCATCGGCACGCGCGAGGCGATGGCGATGGCCGAGGTGAAAGCGGTGCCCGTGCCGGTCGACGACCAGGGCTTCTCCGTCGAGCGCGCGCTGACGATTGCCCCCAAGGCGAAGCTCGCGGTCGTGGCGCCCTCGCACCAGTTTCCGCTCGGCACAGTCTTGAGCCTGCAGCGCCGCCTCGAACTGCTGAGCTGGGCCGAGCGCACCGGCAGCTGGATCGCCGAGGACGATTTCGACGGCGAGTACCGCTACGCCGGCCGGCCGCTGGCGCCGCTGCGCGCGCTCGACCGCACCGGCCGCGTGGCCTATCTCGGCAGCTTCTCCAAGCTCCTCTTCCCCGCGCTGCGCCTGTCCTACGTCGTGTTGCCCGCCTCGCTGGCGCCCGCCGCGCTCGGGATCATGGCAGGCACGGCTACGCGCGCCTCGATGCTGGGACAGGGCGCGCTCGCGCGTTTCATCGCCGACGGCCATCTCGCCACGCATCTGCGCCGCACGCGCCTTCTCTATGCCGAGCGTCAGCAGGCCTTGCTCGCCGCCGCGCAACGTCCGCTCAAGGGTCTGCTGGACCTGGCGCCCGATCCCGGCGGCATGCATCTGATCGCGCGGCCTTCGGCTGCGATCGCCCCCGCCTTCGACGATCATGCCGTGGCCGCGGCCTGCGCCGCCCACGGCGTCAGCGTCTCGCCGCTCTCCGCCTGCTACGCGGGCCGCGCGAAGAAACACGGACTGATCCTGGGCTACGCCGGCACGCCCGAGGCGGACATGCCGGCGGCCCTTGCGGTGTTGCGCCGCGTCTGCCGCTAGCGCTCGATCCTCAGTCCGCCCTGGGCTGTGCCGCCAGCCAGGCCTCTGCCTCGGGGACGGTCGAGAATACCTCGACCGCGCGCTCGGCCGGCGCGAGGTTGATGTAGCGCTGGACCGCCTCGAACACCGGCCCGTCGGCCACGACGAAGACGAGTGGTCCGTTCTTCATCGTCGCGCGATAGGCGCTCATGCGCGCGCCCAGCATCATGAGGTCGTGGTCGTCGTACTTCGGATCCACCTTGGTGACGTCGAACAGCTTGCCGTAGGGCATCGCCCCCGCCGTCACGATCTGGTCGAGATAGATCTCGATGTCCTTCAGCCCGACGACCCCTTCACCGGTGACCCGGACGATTTTCTGCGCATGATCGGCTTCCCAGCGTATTGGCATGGCCGGATGCTAGTGCGGTTCGCTCAGTCCTTGCAAACGGCGCGCAACGCTTTCCACTCCTGATCCGTGAAATCCGGCTGTCCCGCGGATGAACGTTTGGTTGCCGCGATTCGCTCTGCGGTCGGCGGATGGTCGGACCAGATGCCCAGCGTCGCCGCGGGATCGCTGGGCTCGTGCTTCATCAGTTCTGCGAAAAAGCGCGACATGCCGTCGGCGCGCAGGCCGCGCTTTTCCAGCAGCCGGATGCCCGTGGCGTCGGCCTCGCGCTCGAAGGCGCGGCCGTTGCGCAGCGCCAGCAGCAATCCGCCGCCCGAGCCCAGGGTGCCGAGGTCGGAGTAGCCGCCGGTCAGCAGGCTGAGCAACATGTTCACGCCGAGCTGCCGCGCCATGCCCTTCATCGGATGCGCGTGCACCGCGTGGCCGATCTCGTGCGCCAGCACGCCCGCCACCTCCTCACCGTCGGCCGCCTTGGCGATCAGGTCGGAGTAGAAAACGAGATAGCCACCCGGCAGGGTGAAGGCGTTGATCGGCCCCCCCTTCACGATCGTCACCTGCACGGGATGGCCGAGCTCGCCGGTCCGCGCCAGCCGGTTCGCGAGGCCGTTGATCGCGGCCAATCCCTCGGCGCCGGTGCAGAGCGTGTGGCCGGTGGTGAGCTCGCCCAGGACCGCGCGGCCGAGCCTGGCCTGCAAACGATACGGCACGAGCGGGGCGGCGTACTCGCTGCCGTAGTCGACGATGCCCCAGAACGCCGCGACCATCACGATCAGCGCCGCGCCCAGCTTCATCACGCGCCGACCCACCGCCGGCCGGGCCGCGGTGAGCGCCGAGAGATAGGCCACGCGCCCGAGTTCGGTGCGCAATTCCGGATCGACGACGATCAGCCGCGCATCGCTGCCGGCGACGCTGATCGCGGGGATCGCCTCGTGCTCGGTGTCGCCCAGCACCACGAGATCCTCGAGCCGCCAGCGCGCGATGATCGAAAAATCGTCCGGCCGGTAGATCAGCAATTCGCCGATGCCCCACTTGGCGTTGGCCTCCGTCACCTGGGCGGTGACGCCGTCGTAATAGCGGGCGGGTGCGGCCATGCTCAGACTCCGCTCACGTCGAACATGTCGAGCAGGCCCTCGCCGTACTTCGGCCCGCGCTCGGTCGGCTGGCGGATCGAGGCGCCGTCGGGTGCGCCGTAGATCCAGAGCTGCTCGGAGATCAGGCGCAGCGTGCGGTGAATCACCCACGGCCAGCCCAGCCCGAGCGTCATGACCACGATCAGGTAGTTGACCACCATGAAGCTCCACATGTGGCGCGTGCCGAGTGCCGTCGCGAACAGCACCGGCCCCCGCCCGCACCCGCGCCACGAGATAGCGGAAGAGATAGGCCTGCCACCAGCAGCGCAGCGGCAGGATGAGCACGCCGAACAGGGTGGAGACCACGAAGAGAGCGAGCAGGATCACCAGGACGGTGGTCACGCCGGGCCTGGTGAAGATCGTGGCCAGGGCAGTTTCGTCGATGCCGAGCTTGGCGCCCCCGGCCACCAGCCCGGCGGCGGCGAGCCCGATCACGACAGCCCAGAGCAGAATGTTCAGGAAGTAGTAGCCGAGATAGCGGCCGTAGACATCGCCCGCGCGCCCGGCAAACTCGAAGCGTTGCGTGCCGAGAGCGGCATTGGCGATGCGCGGCCGCGCGAGATTGACCGACACCAGCGGTGTCATGAGCTGGCCGGTCATGGCGTTGGCGAAGGTGAGCAGGGTCGCGGTCGCGCCATAGCCCCAGGCCGAGCCCGCCAGGCTGCCGCGAATGCCGCGCCAGCGCGTGCGCGAGAGCCGGTAGCGCAGTCCCGCATACTGGCCGACGAAGGCCAGCGGAACGCCGATGAAGGCGACCGAGAGCGAGAAGAGATCGAGCAGGCCGAAGCCCTGCACACCCCGGCCCTCGATCGCGAAATGCCAGAGCAGCCACATCAGGCCGCCCCACGCCCCCAGGATCAGCAATACCAGGATGAAGCCGATGAAAAGCTCGAGTCCGCGCCCGCGATATTCGAAGCGGTCGCCCAGGATCGAGAAATGGCTCCAGAGATAGCGCCGCAGCCGCGTGCGGCCCCAGAAACGCGACCAGCCGAGCGTCAGCAGCATCAGCAGCAGGTGGCGCAGATAGATGCCGTACAGCTCGCCCAGATTGCCGTCGTAGACGGGCCTGCTGGGTGTCAGGTCGGCCACCGCGTCTGTCGTCGCGTCGCTCATGGGATCGGCGACGACAGCGTGGCCGTGGCGTGGACGATCGGCTCGACGACGGCGTGGCTGAACAGCCAGGTCTCGGCATGGACCGTGCCGCGATCGCGCCGGATCACCCGCGACAGCGCCAGCACGTCGGCCGGCTGGGCAACGCGAATCTTCGTCACGTTCAGATGCGTGATCTCGGCCTCCACGCCCGCCGCCGCGCGCAGGGACAGGTGAACGACCGCCAGCAGCGCCGGCATCGACCAGCCCTCGCCTTGCGCCGGCGAAAAGCGCACGCGGATATCCTGGTCCTGGCACTCCTCGACGAACAGCTCGTAGCGCTCGCGCTCCGGCGTCGCCTTTTCCAGGGCGGTCTGAAGTTCCTCTTCGGTCATCGGGCTGATCCTATGCTATCTCCACCCGCCATGTCCTTCCTCGACCACATCAGGCGCTGCAACAACGCCGATCTCTCCCAGTTCGAGCCGTGGTACATCGGCGAGACCCGCGTGGGCTTCCTGCATCAGGAATTCCTGCCGCTGGTGGCGGTACGCACCGAGCTCTTCAGCCATCGCGACGGCGGCTGGTATCTCTCGCCCGCGCTCGACACGCCGGTCAGGCGCTCCGAGACGATGCGCACGTTCCTGCTCGAGCTGAACCAGCGCGGCCTGTTCAAGAACCACTGGCGAGACGAAGCCTACAACGTCAGCCAGACCTTCACCGATCCGGCGCTGATGACCATGGAACGCGCGGCGGTGCCGTGGTTCGGCGTGCGCGCCTGGGGTCCGCACATGACGGGCTTCGTGCGCAGGAAGGATGGCCTCCACATCTGGGTGCCGCGCCGCTCGTACAGCAAGCCGACCTTCCCCGGCCTGCTCGACAACACCGTCGCGGGCGGCCAGCCGGCCGGCATGGGATTGCTCGAAAACCTGATCAAGGAATGCGGCGAGGAAGCCTCGATCCCGCCCGAACTCGCGCGGCAGGCGAAGGCCGTGGGTTACGTCTCCTACTGGAACCAGTCCGGCCGTCAGCTGAAGCCGGACGTCATGACTTGCTTCGACCTCGAGCTGCCGGAAGAGTTCACACCGCGCGCCAACGACGGCGAAGTCCACGCCTTCGAACTGTGGCCGGTGCAGCGCGTGTTCGAGACCGTGCGCGATACCGAGGACTTCAAATACAACTGTAATCTGGTGTTGATTGATTTCTTCGTGCGCCACGGAATGATCGCTGCAGACGATCCGCACTTCTTTTCCATCGTCGAAGGACTACGCGCGACACGACCATCCACAGCGAGTTGAGGTAATCTCTTCGTAACGGATTCAGTCGAGCGCAATGGCGCGTCGCTCCGAATACGCGACCGGCTCGATTGGCTTTGCGGTAAAGGGGGCCCCTCATGCCCTTTCGCACTCGGTCTGTTGTTTTTTCGATCGCGCTTCTTGCTTCTCTCGCCCTTTGTCAGCGAACGTTTGCGCAATCCGGCACCCACGGCGAAGGCCACGCCGAAAATCACGACTGGTATCGCGAATTGAAGCAGCCGGGCACGAACATGTCCTGCTGCAACGGCACCCTGAACGGCATCGAGGGCGATTGCCGCCCGACACGCGCCTACATCGACGACAACGGCACGTGGCGCGCGCTGATCGACGGCAAGTGGACCGTCGTCCCGCCCCGCGCCGTCCTGCAAAGCCTCGCCCCGGATGGTCGCAGCCACATCTGCGCCAATCGCACCGGAACGATCTACTGTTTCATGGGCGGCAGCCCGAAGAGCTGACTTCTCCATCGTTGCACGCCGTGCGAAGCTGGCCCCCAAAAGGGGATTGGCGTGGCGAGGGACGGTCAAGGTCTGGACGTGAGCAATGCCGATGCAGCAGCCATCGGCGCGCTCGATTTCCTGCGCGACGAGTGGCTGGCCTTCGGCAACCGGCTGGCCGAATTCGTCGCGACCTCGGAAAAGGAAGAACGCGCGGCCCTGCTGCCGCTGATGTCGGCCAGCCTCATGCTGTCCATGAACTCGGCCGACGGCCAGGCCGACGCCGAGCGGCTTCTGGCCCGCGCGCAGGCGCTGTCGAAGAACGGCGCCGACGCCAACGACCGCGAGCGCGCGTGGTTCGCCACGACCGCGGCCTGGGTGGCCGGCGACACCGACCGGTGCCTCGCGATCCACGAGCAGATGGCCGCCGAATGGCCGCGCGACCTGCTGGCGATCAAGCTCGGCCAGCTCCATGCCTTCAACCGCGGCGATGCCGAGGCCCTGCTGCGCATTGGCGCGCGGGCGGCGGCCGCCAATCCGGAGAACCGCTTCGTGCATGCGATGCATGCGTTCGGCCTCGAGGAATGCAACCGCATCGACGAGGCCGAGGCGCTGGGCCGCAAGGCGCTCGCCATCGACCGGCGGGATCCCTGGGCGCATCACGTCGTGGCCCACTGCCTCGAGACGCGCGGCCGCATGGTCGACGGCGTCGCCTTCCTGCAGTCGATGTCGGACACGTGGGAGAACTGCAACTCCTTCATGTACACCCACAACTGGTGGCACCTCGCGCTGTTCCTGATCGATCTCGACCGCACCGACGAGGCGCTGGCGCTGTTCGACAAGCGCGTGTGGGGCGTCTGGAAGGAATTCTCCGAGGACCAGATCAACGCGATCTCGCTGCTGGCGCGCCTCGAGCTGCGCGGCGTCGATGTCGGCAATCGCTGGGCCGATATCGCGACCTACCTGAAGCCGCGCCTGCACGAACACTTCTCGCCCTTCCTCGATCTGCAATATCTCTACGGCCTCGCACGCGCGGGCGAGCAGAGCGCGGTGACCGAGATGCTGGCCAGCCTCGAGGACCGCGCCGAGCGCGCCAAACCGTTCGAGCGCGAGGCATGGAGCGATTGCGCCGTGCCGGCCGCGCACGGTCTTGCCGCGCACGCCAAAGGCGACCACGCGAGCGCCGCGCGGCTTCTCGGCCAGGCGATGCCGCACCTGCAGCCGATCGGCGGCAGCATCGCCCAGCGCGCGCTGTTCGGTGCGATCCACCTCGACGCGATGATGCGCGCGGACTGGAACGATGCCGCCCTGAAGATCGTGCAGGCCGACGACCGCGAACGGCCGACCGTGCCCGCCACGAAGCGGGCGCTGGCCGGTCTCTACCGCAAGCTCGGCCGCAGCGAGCAGGCGATGGCGGCGGATTACCAGGCCGAGCAGCTCGCCCGGCAGTACCGGGGATTGACGCTTTGACCACGGATCTCGCCCAGCTTTCCGCCGCGCATCTCTCGCGCCTCTACAAAAAGGGCAAGCTCTCGCCCGTCGAGGCGATGAAGGCGGTGCTCGCGCGCGTCGAGAAGGTCAATCCCACCCTGAACGCGCTCTGCGTCGTCGACACCCGCGCCGCGCTGAAGGCCGCCCGCGCATCGGAGCGGCGCTGGAAGAAGGGCAAGCCGCTATCGCCGCTCGACGGCGTGCCGGTGTCGATCAAGGAGCTGATCCGCGCGAAGGGCTGGCCCGTGCGCATGGCGAGCAAGCTCACCGATCCCGCCCCGGCCGATCGCGACGCGCCCGCCGTGGCGCGCCTGCGCGAAGCGGGCGCTCTCCTCTTCGCGCAGAGCACCAGCTCGGAATACGGCCACAAGCCCGTGACCGACTCGCCGCTGCATGGGCTGACGCGCAATCCCTGGAACATCGAACGCACGCCGGGCGGCTCCTCGGGCGGCGCGGGCGCGGCGGTCGCCTCGGGCATGGGACCGATCGCCCTTGGCACCGACGGTGGCGGCTCGGTGCGCCTGCCCGCGAGCTTCACCGGCCTGGTCGGCCTCAAGGCCACCTACGGCCGCATTCCCGCCTGGCCACCCGGCCTCAACGGCGATCTCGCCAACACCGGGCCGATGACCCGTACCGTGCTCGACTGCGCAATGATGATGAACATCATCGCCCGGCCTGACGCGCGTGATCCGACGCAGCTTCCCGCCGACGATACCGACTACGTGAAGAAGCTCTCCGGCAAGTTGAAGAAGCCGCGCGTCGCCTTTTTGCTGCGCATGGGCGATCACCCGATCGACATCGAGGTCGCGGCTCTCGTCACCAGGGCCGCACGCGATTTCGAGAAACTCGGTTGCGCGGTCGAAACCATCGACGCACCGCCGTTCCCCTTCGCCGACGCAAGCCGCATCTTCCTCGCGCATTGGCTGAGCAACGCGCAGCGCCTGCTGCAGATGTATCCCGAATCCCGGCACGGCGAATTCGATCCCAACCTGCTGGCCTACTGCCAGGCCGGCCAGAAATATTCGATGCAGGATGTGGTCACGGCCCAGGCCCAGCGGCGCGACATGACCGTCGTCTGGAACCAGTTCTTCGAGAAGTACGATTTCCTCCTGACGCCGATGCTCGCGATCCAGCCCTTCGCGGTGCTGAAGAACCTGCCCGACGGGCCGGACGGCCAGCCCAATCGGCGCTGGTCGCCCTATTCCTCCGTGTTCAACCTGACTCGCCATCCGGCGCTCACCGTGCCGTGCGGCAGCAGCCGCGAGCGCCTACCGATCGGGCTGCAACTCGTCTCGGGCTATTTCAGGGACGCAGCCCTCCTGCGTCTCGCCGCGGCCTACACCGACGCCCACCCAATTGCCTTTCCGCGCCTTCCGGAGAATCTCAAATGACCGCCGATCTCGCGATGATGCCCGCCCACGAGCTGGTGAAACTGTTCAAGGCCCGCAAGGCCTCGCCCGTCGAGGCGACCAAGGCCGCGATCGCGCGCATCGAGGCGTTCAATCCGCAGCTCAATGCCTTCCAGCATCTCGATCCCGACGGCGCCCTGCGCGCCGCCCGCGCGTCGGAGAAGCGCTGGAAGAAGGGCGGCAAGCGGCTCTCCGACATCGACGGCGTACCGATCACCATCAAGGACATGGTGCTGACCAAGGGCATGCCGACGCGCATGGGTAGCGCCGCCACCGACGAAGCCGGCCCGTGGACCGTCGACTCGCCCGTGGCGCAGCGCCTGCGCGAGGCGGGCACGGTGCTGCTCGGCAAGACGACCTCGCCGGAATACGGCTGGAAGGGCGTCACCGACTCCAAGCTGTTCGGCGCCACGCACAATCCGTGGAAGATCGGCCGCACCCCCGGCGGCTCCTCGGGCGGCGGTGTCGCGGCAGAAGCGGTGGGCATGGGCAATCTCGCGATCGGCACCGACGGCGCGGGCTCGGTCCGCATCCCCTGCTCCTTCACCGGTCTCTTCGGTCTCAAGCCGACGCAAGGCCGCGTGCCGCTGTGGCCGCCCTCGGCGCAGGGCACGCTCTCGCACATCGGGCCGATGACGCGCACGGTGCGCGATGCCGCGATGATGATGAACGTGATCGCGCGCTACGATGCGCGGGATGCCTATGCGCGCTTCGACGACGAGGAGAATTTCCTCAAGGGCTTCGAGAAGGGCGTGAAGGGCCTGCGCATCGCCTATTCGCCCAATCTCGGCTTCGTCGAGAAGGAGAAGATCGATCGCGACGTGGCCGTCGCCGTCGAAGCGGCGGTCAAGGTGTTCAGGACGCTGGGCGCCAAGGTGGTCGAGGATTCGCCCGACCTGCAGGGCCTCGATCCGCGCCGGATCCTGAACACGCACTGGCAGTCGAACGTCGCGGTGCTCTTGAAGAGCTTCAGCGCCGAGAAGCGCGAGCTGATGGACCCCGGCCTGCTGAAGGCGGCGGAGGTCGGTGCCCACCTGGGACAGGATACGGTCGTGACCGCGATCCATCAGCGCCAGACGCTGGGCGTGATCATGAACAATTTCATGGCCAAGTACGATCTGCTGCTGACACCCACCATGCCGGTGACGGCCTTCGCGGTGAACGAGCCCGCGGCCTGGGGCGGCGACGGCGTCGACATCGGCTGGACGCCATTCACCCTCACCTTCAACCTCACGCGCCAGCCGGCAGCGACCATTCCCTGCGGCCTCGACCGCGACGGCATGCCGATCGGCCTGCAGATCGTGTCCGCGCACGCGCGCGACGCGCTGATCCTGCGCGCGGCGGCGGCCTACGAGCGGGTGCGGCCGATTCCGGCACCGCCCATGGCGCATCAGGTCTGACGGGGCGGATGTTCTTCAATCTCTACACGATCGATTCGGTCATGGTGTTCGCTGCCCTCTGCGGCGCCGCGAGCGCGATGGGCGAAGCGCGCCGCCAGCCGATCAAGCGCACTCTCCTGCTCTTGCCCGGCGGGTTCGCCTTGCTGGCCACCATCCTGATGGTCGCCTTTCCAAAGATGAGCGACCTGCTCGACAGCGGCTTCTGGACCGTGCTGCTGGTCAGCGTGCTCGTCGGCGCTGGACGAGGTGCCTTCATCGGCATGGCCTCCGACCACTACTGGAAACTGGTCCGTCTCGACCACGGTATCGACGCGCTGCTGGCGGCGCTGGGCGTAGTGCTCATCACGGTCGTGCAATTTGCCATCGAAGCGTCGACCGGCGCGGAGAATCGCGCGGAGACGACCTTCGAATTCGCGATCGCGGTGGTCGCGGGCTACCTGCTCGGTCGCTCTATCGCCGCCTGGTTCCGCGCCCGGGCGCTCCATCATCACGACCTGAAGGAAGTCTAGAAACTAAAGGGAAACGCCATGACACGACCTGCGCTTGCGATCCTCGGTCTTCTCGCGATGACGGCAGCCGCCTCGGCGCAGCAGCAGAAGATCGGCGCGCCACCGGAAGCCTCCAACATGAGGCTGGTCGGCAGCAACGACCTGCAGGCGCGCTCGGCTTACCAGCCCACGATCCATCGCCAGGGCGACCGCTGGATCGCCTACATCGGCCATCATGGCGGCACCGACGACGTGCCCGATCCCGTCAACCCGATGACGGGCAAGGCCGAGCACAACGGCACGTCGCTGGTCGACGTCACCGATCCCGCCAACCCGAAGTACCTGCGCCACATTCCCGGACAGGCCGGCAAGTATGAAGGCGGCGGCGCGCAGATGGTACGCGTATGCGACGGCAAGACACTTCCGAACGCCGACAGGAACGCCGTCTACATGCTCCGCACCTTCGGTGGCGAGGCGCACGAGATCTGGAACACCGCCGATCCCGCGAACCCGGTGCTGGTGACGCGGCTAGATGGCCTCCGGGACACGCACAAGAGCTGGTGGGAATGCGACACCGGCATCGCCTACCTCGTCTCCGGCGCGCCCGACTGGCGCGTGCGGCGCATGACTCAGATCTACGACCTCTCCGATCCCGCGCATCCGAAGAAGATCCGCGACTTCGGCCTGCCCGGCCAGGAGCCCGGCGCCACGGGCGCGGTGCCCACCGAGCTTCACGGACCGATCTCGACGGGCCCGGCCGGCAACCGCGTCTACTTCGGCTACGGCACCAATCGCGGCGGGGTGGTGCAGATCGTCGATCGGGAGAAACTGCTGAAAGGCCCGGCGGCCCCGACCCCGGAGAACCTGCGCGCGCCCGAGATCGCGCGCCTGGAAATGTCGGGCTGGAACGGCGCGCACACCACCTTCCCGATGCTGCAGATGCCGGTCGCCCAGTTCGCCAGGGACAAGGACGGCGCCAAGCGTGACATCCTCATGATCGTGGACGAAGCGATCCTGAACGAGTGCCTCGAGGCACGGCAGATGGTGTGGTTCGCCGACATGTCGACCGAGAAGCGGCCGATGATCGTCTCCAGCTACACGGCCGACGAGACTGCCGGCAATTTCTGCCAGCGCGGCGGCCGCTTCGGCGCGCATTCGTCGAACGAGAGCATGGATCCGGTCTTCTACAAGAAGATGACCTTCATCGCCTTCTTCAATGCCGGTGTCCGTGCCGTCGATATCCGCGATCCCTTCCAGCCCAAGGAAGTCGGCTATTTCATCCCGTCGATCACCGACAAGACCGACAAGCGCTGCGTCATGGTGGACGGCAAGGAACGCTGCAAAGTCGCGATCCAGACCAACAATGTCGAGACCGACGCGCGCGGCTACATCTATATCGTCGACCGCGCCAACACCGGCCTGCACATCCTCGAACTCACCGGCAGCGCACGGCAGGCGGCGGGACTTCCTTAGACGATGCTGAAGCAGCGTACGCTCATTCACGCGCTGCTGGCGGCCACGCTCGTGGTCGGTCTTCTGGGCTTCTCGTCCTTCGCGCGCTGGTACAAGACGTGGATGGACGAATGGGGCCCCGGCTGGCACGCGACGGCGTGGCCCTTCCTGCGCGACGGCTTCCCGCCCGGCCGCGCCTGGCGCAACGGCGATCTCACCGTGTACGTGCGGCCCAAGTTCGGCTTCTGCGCCAACTGCGAGACCGGCGTGGTCGACGATTCGGAGGTCGACCAGGTGACCGACGTCGACCTGCTCGACGAGAAGTTCACGCCGGTGCAGGACGGCCACCGCATCCGCATCACCGACCTGTTCGGCCGCGCCCGGCTCTACAATGTCGCGACGAAGGACGGCACGCGCACCGCCGAGGCCATCGCCGTCAACTACAAGTGCGACCTGATCGTGGCCCTCGTGGTCGGCAAGCTCGACGATCCCGCCGTCGCCAGGCAGGCGCACGAATTCATCGAGTCGAATACCGTGCAGGTCTGGCTGAACCAGCTACTGGACGGGCGCTAGCCCCAGACCTCTTTCGCCACCTCGACGCAGCGCGAGAGCTTGGCCCATTGTTCCTCTTCGGCCAGCAGGTTGCCCTCCTCGGTCGAGGCGAAGCCGCACTGGGGCGAGAGGCAGAGCTGGTCGAGGGAGGTGAACTTCGCGGCCTCCTCGATGCGGCGCTTGAGCTGGTCCTTGCTCTCCAATGCGCCGGTCTTGGACGTCATCACGCCCAGCACGACCTGCTTGCCCTTGGGCAGATAGCGCAGCGGCTCGAAGCCACCGGCGCGCTCGCTGTCGTACTCCATGAAATAGGCATCGACGTTCATTCGGTTGAACAGGATGTCGGCTACCCGCTCGTAGCCGCCTTGCGCCATCCAGGTGGAGCGGAAGTTGCCGCGGCAGAGGTGCATCGAGATCGTCATGCCTGGCGTACGGCCGGCGCAGGCGGCGTTCACCAGGTCGGCATAAACATGCAGAAGGCTGTCGGGATCGTCGCCGCGATCGCGCAGCATCTGGCGCTGGGCGTCGTCGCAGAGATAGGCCACGAACACTTCGTCGAGCTGGAGGTAAGTGCAGCCCGCCTCGCCGAAGGCGCGCACGGCCTTGGTGTAGGCCATTCCGAGATCCACGAAGAACGGCTCCATCGTGGCATAGGCCGACATCTCGATCGCCTTGCGGCCGCCGCGGAAGTGCAATGCCGTGGGCGACGGGATCGTCATCTTGGGCACGGCCTTCGCGACCGACTTCAGGAACTTGAAATGCTCGATCATCGGATGGCCGGCGGAAAAATCGATCTTGCCGTGAACGTGCAACCCTTCGGCCTTGGTCTGGGTGCCCTTGAACTGCAGGCCCTGGGTCACGCTCACCAGCTCGACGCCGTCGAGATGCTTCAGGAAATCGTAGTGCCACCACGAGCGCCGGAACTCTCCGTCGGTTACCGCCTGCAGGCCGATCGACTCCTGCCTGGCGACGAGCTTGGTGATCTCGGCATCCTCGACCGCCTTCAACTGGGCTGCCGTGATCTCGCCCGCCAGCAGCTTGGTGCGCGCCTCCTTCACGGGCGCCGAGCGCAGCAGGCTGCCGACCTGGTCGGCCCGGAACGGTGGCTTGCCGCGTTGGGTCATGCCGGAACTCCGAGCGCGTTGCGGATCGAGGAATGGAAATGCACCAGCGAAGGCTCGTTGCGGCCGTAGATCACGTCCTCGGTGGCGCCCGATTCGAAGCCGATCTGCATGCGCTCGCCCAGGGGGAAATCCTCCTCGAGCACCGTGCGGATCGCGATCTCGCGATTCTTCTCCCAGTAGGAGTCCGGGCGCGTCGTCACCGGCGGCTTGTAGATCGTCATCTCGACGTCGGCGTGGCTGGGATCGTCGCGTCCCGGGAAGGCGCGCCAGATCTCGACATGGTCGATTTGCCAGATCAGCAGGCTGTTGGGGAAGAGCTGATAGAGCGCGATGATGTGCGGGAAGAAGCTGCGGTCGGCTTCCGGCACGCCGCGCATCGTCTCGATCGATGTGCGCGGCACGCACATGCGGCCATGCGGCCCCGCGCCGTCGAACAGGCCGCAGTTGCCGATGAAGTACGGTGCGATCGTCTTATGGTGCAGGTGCTTGATGTGATAGCCCTCGAGGAACGTGTCGATGGCGAATTTCCAGTTGAGGCGCGGCGCGACGCGATCCGTCGAGAACAGCGGAAACGTATCGAGTTTCAGCGCATCGAAATCGGCGGCCATGCTGCCCAGCCCCGTGTCGACGTCCAGCACGAGACTCTCGCCTGCTTGCGCGGGCTTTGGCCGCACGAACAGCAGCCCGTGCCGCTCTGCCGCCGGTAACCGCACGAGCCCGTGTGCTGCGAGATCGATGCCGGCGAAGCCCACCTTGTCCGTCGTGCCCAGAAGCTTGCCCGCGAGATCGTAGGTCCAGCCGTGATAGGGGCAGGTGAAGGCCTTGGCATGGCCGCAGCCTTGCGCGACCGGTGCCGCGCGATGACGACAGATGTTGGCGAAGGCCATCACGGTGCCGTCGGCGGTGCGCGTCATCAGAACAGGCATGCCGGCCACGTCCTCGGTCAGATAGTCGCCGGGCTTGGGCAACCGCATCGACAGGCCCATCAGGATCGGCTGGTCGCGAAACAGTTTCTCGCGCTCCAGCGCCGCGCGCTCGCGGCAGGAATAGTTGATCACCTTGTTGCGGAGCATCGCGTCCGCCAGGTCGGTGGTGCGGGCCTCGATGTGATCCAGCAGCCGCCTCCCGACGGCCAGTTCTTCTTGTCTTTTCATGATCCGAGACTAGTCCTTCGGCAGCAGGCTGAAAACCTCCTCCGGCGTCCGGCCGCTGTCGCGTAGCGCACGGATGGTAAGCGAGCGGTCGCGCTTGGCGAGCCTCTTGCCGTCGGGCGCCGTCAACAGCCGGTGATGGGCATAGAGCGGCGTTTCGTAGCCCAGCAGCTTCTGCAGCAGCACATGGACATGCGTGGACGGCAGCAGGTCCTCCCCGCGCGTCACCAGGGTGATGCCCTGGAGGTGATCGTCGTGCGTCACCGAGAGGTGATAGCTGGTGGGCGTATCCTTGCGCGCGATCACCACGTCGCCGAACAGCAACGGCTCGCCCGAGATGCGGCCCCTCTTCTCGTCGGTGAAACTGTACGGCCCCGCCTCAGCCGCCGCCTTAGCCGCGTCGAGACGCAGGCAGTGCTCGACGCCCGCCGCGATCCTGTCTCGCCGCTCCTGCAGTGAGAGATGTCTGCACGTGCCGGGATAGAGCGGCCCGTCCGGGCCATGCGGCGCGTTCGCGGAGGCCGCGATGTCCGACCGCGTGCAGAAGCAGGGATAGATCAGCCCGCGGGCATCCAATTTATCGAGCACGCGTCCGTAGTCGCCGAAGTGATCGGACTGCCGCCGCACCGCACCATCCCAGGTGAAGCCCAGCCACGTGAGATCGGCCAGGATCGCCGTCTCGAACTCGCGCTTGCAGCGACGGATGTCGATATCCTCGATGCGCAGCAGGAACGTGCCGCCCGCATCGCGCGCCCGATGCCAGCACTGCCACGCCGAATAGGCCGAGCCGAGATGCAGCTCGCCCGTCGGGCTGGGGGCAAATCGGGTGACGACGGTCATGATCCGACGTTACAGCGCCTTCGGCGGGCGTGCTATGCCGGGCGCATGGCACAGGCAATTCTCGATCCCGAAAATCTCAAGAAAGCGATGCGGCATCTGGCGAAGGTCGATCCCGACTTCGCGCGCGCGATCAAGGAAGTGGGCCACCCCGAACTGCGCATCGTGCCGTCGGGGTTCGGCGGGCTGATGCGCTCGATCTGTGGGCAGCAGATATCGGTCCATGCTGCGCGCGCGATCTGGTTGCGCCTTGAGGAAGCCGTGCCGACCATGACTCCGGCGGACTTCCTCAAGTTGACCGACGAGCAATTGCGCGCCGTCGGCCTGTCGGCGTCGAAGATGAAATATGGCCGTTCGCTCGCCACCGACATCGTCGAGGGCCGCATCGACTTCGCCCGGCTCGAGACGCTGGACGATGCCGCGGCGATCGCGATGTTGACGCAGGCCAAGGGCATCGGCCCCTGGACAGCGGAAATCTACCTGATGTTCGCGCATGCAAGACCCGACATCATGCCCGGCCTCGATCTCGGCCTTTGGATGGCGGCGCAGCATCTCAAGAAGCTCAAGACGCGGCCCGACGCCAAGGGCCTGCTCAAAATCGCAGAGCAGTGGCGTCCCTGGCGCAGTGCGGCGGCATTGCTGCTCTGGCACTATCGCCGCAACATGCCGGACTGGAGCAAGAAAGAGCTCCCGACGGTCGCGAAGCCGAAGATCGTCGCCAAAGCAAGAGTGGCCGCCAGGAAGAAGGCGGCGAAGAAAAAGTCAGGGAAGAAGAAATGACCAGGATCGACGGCCCCACGCACGGCCCGCAGAGCGGCGGCAAACCCAAACAGCTCGTCGTCCTCCTGCACGGCTACGGCGCCGACGGCAACGACCTGATCGGACTCGCACCGGTGCTGGCGCCCTTGATGCCCGACGCGATCTTCGTGGCCCCCAACGCGCCCTATCCCTGCGACGGCAATCCGATGGGCTTCCAGTGGTTCCCCATCAACCGCCTCGATCCCGCGTCGCGGCTGGCCGGCACGCGCAGCGCGGCACCGTTCATCGACACCTTCCTCGACGAGACGATGGCCAAGTACGGGCTCGACGAGAGCCAGACCGTGCTGGTGGGCTTCAGTCAGGGCACGATGATGTCCCTGCACGTGGGTCTGCGCCGCGCCAAACAGTTGGCGGGCATCGTGGGCTTCTCCGGCGCGCTCTCCGGCGCGGAGGAACTGAAGACCGAGATCAAGACGCGCCCACCGATCCTGCTGATCCACGGCGACGCCGACGAGATGTTGCCGCATATGCTCACCGAACAGGCGGCCCAGGCGCTCAAGGCCAACGGCATCGACGTCGCCGTCCATATCGCGCCCGGCGTCGGCCACGGCATCGACCAGAGCGGCCTCTCCCACGCAGCCCGCTTCCTGCTGCATGTGTTCGGCCTGCGCGTGCCGCAATGACCGAAGGCATCTGCAAGAAGGGCTACGAGCGCGTCGCCGAGACCTTCGCGCAGAACTTTGCCGAGCGCGGCGAGGTTGGTGCATCGGTGTGCCTGGTCGTGGGCGGCGAGACCGTCGTCGACCTGTGGGGCGGCACCGCCAATCCCAAGACCCAGGCGCCGTGGAAAAAGGACACGGTCAGCATCGTCTTCTCCTGCACCAAGGGAGCGACCGCGCTCTGCGCCCACATGCTCGCCTCGCGCGGCAAGCTCGACCTCGACGCACCGGTCACCGAGCAGTGGCCGGAATTCGGCCAGCACGGCAAGGACCGCGTGACCACGCGCATGATGCTCGACCATTCGGCCGCCGTGCCGGCGCTGCGCGACAAGGTGAAGGACGACGGACCCTACGACTGGGCGTACATGACCGAGCGCCTCGCGGCCGAGGAGCCGTTCTGGGTGCCGGGGACGCGCAACGGCTATCACGGCTTCACCTTCGGATGGACGGTCGGCGAAATGGTGCGGCGCGCCAGCGGCAAGTCGCTCGGCGCCTATTTCCGTGACGAAGTTGCCAAGCCGCTCGGCCTCGATTTCTGGATCGGTACGCCGGAGGAGATCGAGCCGCGCGTGGCGCCGATCATCGCCTTCTCGCTGAAGGCCGAAGATGCGAAGACGCCCTTTCTCATCGATCTCGCGACCAATCGGCAGTCGATTCCCTCGCTCTTCTATATGAACAACGGCGCGTGGCGCGCGGGCGGTGCGAACAGCCGCGCGGGTCATGCCGCCGAGATCGGCGCGGCCAACGGCATCACCAATGCGCGCGGACTCGCGGGCATGTACGCGCCGCTCAGCCAGGGCGGCGGAAAACTGGTCGACGGCCGGACGCTCAGCCGCATGGCCGAGGTCTCGATGGCGACGCACGACGATGCCACCCTGCGCATCCCGACGCGCTTCGCGCTGGGCTTCATGAAGTCGATGGACAACAGGAAGCGCTCGATCGCCGCGAAAATCTGGGGCGAAGACTCCGACAGCGTGATCCTGAGCAGCGCCGCCTTCGGCCATGTCGGTGCCGGCGGCTCGCTGGGCTTCGCCGATCCAGCCGCGGGGTTTTCCTTCGGCTACACGATGAACCAGATGGGACCGGGCCTGCTGATGAACGCGCGCGGCCAGAAGCTGGTCGACGCGGCCTATCTCTCGATGGGCTTCAAGAACAAGGACAGCGGCGTCTGGGTGCGCTGAGCCGCCGACCGACATGAGGCTGCCTCCCGTCTTCCGTCCCCTCTCAGACCGCGCGGTGCTCACCGTGTGGTCGGGCCTGTGCACGTCGACGATCGGCGAGGACCTGTTCCGCGTCGCCAGCGTATGGCTGGCCGTCGAGGTCGCGGGAAACATGGCGGGGCTGGTGACCGGCGTGCAGTACGTGGCCATGCTGGTGGCGGGGCTGTTCGGCGGCGTGATCTTCGACCGTTGGCGCGCCGACAAAGCGATGATCGGTTCGCGCGCCTGGAGTGCCGCCTTTGCCCTCCTGCCGGTGGCCGGCTATTACTTCTTCGGCGTCTCGATCACGCTTCTGATCATCTCGTCGGTCGGGCTCGCCTGCCTGCGCATGGTGTTCTCGCCCGCACTGCAATCGACCATCCCGGTGCTGGTGCCCGACCGCGACGCGCAGCAGGCGATCAACGGCCTGTTCGACGCGACCTACCGCATCGCCCGCCTGGTCGGCCCGATGGTGGCGGCGCTGCTACACATCTTCCTGCCGGTGATCCATTTCCTCACGGCAACGGCGTTGGGCTTCCTGATTTCGGGCATGTCGCTCAAGGCCGCGCGCGACCGCCTCGTGGCCGAGGAAAACCCCGTGCGCCTGCGGCCGGGCCTGGGCGGCGCCTGGGACGCGCTGACCGCGGGCTTCCGGCTGATGCTGAGCGAGCCCACCACGGGCGCCACGCTGATCGTCAACGCGGTGATGAACGGGCCGTGGATGGTGGCGCTCAGCCTCGCGATCGCGCTGATCGTCACGGAATACCGTCCGACGTTCCTGGGCTTCGGCGACCTCGCGGCCTACGCGCTGGTGATGGGCGCCTATGGGCTGGGCGACGTCAGCGGCAACATCATCGCGGGCAGCATCCGCTTCAAGCGCGCGCTCTCGACCATGTTCATGGGCTATGTCGCGATGGGCGTGGGCTTCACCTGGCTGGCCGTCTCGGTCTGGATCCTGCCCTCGACGCTGCTGCTGCCCGCGATGATGCTGGGCGGGCTGCTGGCCGGCATCGGCGGGCCGTTCTACTTCGTGCCGATGATCACGCGCATGCAGACCGTGTTCCACGGCCACGACATCGCCCGCGTCTTCCGCCTGCGCCTCGTCGTGATGGCCGCCGCCATGCTGGTGTCGAGCGTGCTCGCGACCTGGAGCTTCGAGCTGATGGGCGCGGTCGGCACGCAGTTCGTGTGCGGCCTCATGGTGCTCGCCATCGGGGTCGGCGGTTTCGTCATCTGCCGCCGCATCGAGGACCGCGCGATGACGACGGACGCCTAGTTCGCCTTCAGCGGCGGTGCACCATCGGTCTGCTGACCCGCGAGATACCTTCGCATCGCCTCGAGCCGGTTGGCATAGGAAGACGTGTAGTTGCCGACCAGGGGGTTGCTCGCCGATCCGACGCGGGTGATCTGGTAGAGCCGCCAGAGATCGGGGCCCGCGCGTTCGATGGAGGTCGCGAGCTGCAGCGCACCCGGCTCGAAGGCCGTCACGATGGCGATGGTGATCGCGCTCACGTTCTCCGAGGCGACGACCGCGCGATCGGCGGTGTGCTCGACGATGCGAAGCCGATGGATCGTCCGGCCGCCGATCTCGCCGTTCTCGAAATAGTAGAAGTCGCGTCCCGCAGCGAGGTCACTCGCCGCCGGATCTGCGGTCGCAGCGGTTGCCTGCGGCTGCGCGAGCGTGCCGGCGGCGGAGGCAAGCGGACGCCATTGCGAACGGGTCGCCGACCAGTATTTGACCGACGGGTAGGTGGAGATCGCCGTGAGGCGCTGCAGGAGCTGGTCGAGGGTCAGGTGCGACCGGAACGTGCTGGCCAGAGCCACGACAAGGCGGCTGTCCCCCGTCCATCCCAGGCAGGCCGGTGGCTGCCAGCCTTCCTTCTTGAGATCTTCCGCGGTCCAGATCGCCAGCTGCGGCGGCGCCTGCTCGGCCGCAAAGGCGGGAGACGCCGGCCCCGCGCAGGGCGGCGTCGGCCCCGCCGCATGGGCCGGGCCGCCAACGAGCAAGAGGAGCAGAAAGCCGGCAGAAAATCGGCGCATCGAAATCCAACGGCGGCTGGCCGACATCGTTCCCAGGGTGGAGCGAATCGCCCTTGCCGACAACAGCGTGTATTGATAGCTTTCCTTAGATACACAGCGTTTCCCTAAAGGAGACTTCGATGGCCAAGGCGTTCCCGACCGACAATCCGTTCCTGCGCGGCTACTACGGCCCGGTGAACACCGAGGCCGATGCCGCGCACCTGCACATCACCGGCGAGATGCCGAAGGATCTGCTGGGCACGCTCTACCGCAACGGCCCCAACCCGCAGTTCGCGCCGCGCGGGCCGTACCACTGGTTCGCCGGCGACGGCATGATCCACGCCTTCCACATCGAGAACGGCAACGTCTCCTACAAGAACCGCTGGGTGCGCACGCCCAAATGGGAGCTCGAGAACAAGGAGGGTGAAGGCCTGTCGGGCTCGTTCGGCCATCCGTTGTTCACCGACCCGCGAATCCTGGAGCTGCAATCGACCGTCGCAAACACCAACATCGTCTGGCACGCGGGCCGGCTGATGGCGCTCGAGGAGGCGCACGCGCCCTTCGCGCTCGATCCCGCGACGCTCGCTCCGAAGGGCTACGAGACCTACGGCGACAAGCTCAAGGGGCCGTTCACCGCGCACCCGAAGTTCGATCCCGAGACCGGCGAGATGATCGCCTTCGGCTATTCCGCCACGGGCCGGTTCACCAAGGAGATCGCCCTCCAGGTCGTCGACAAGGACGGCAATGTCACGCGCTCGGAGATGTTCGAGGGCCCCTTCCCCTCGATGGTCCACGACTTTGCCGTGACGAAGAACTGGATCGTGCTGCCGATCTTCCCGCTCACGTCGTCGATGGAGCGCGCGATGAAGGGCAAGCCGCCCTTCGCCTGGGAGCCGGACAAGGGCACGCACATCGCCTTCATCCCGCGCAAGGGTACCGTGGCCGACATCAAGTGGGTGACGGCGCCCGCCTGCTACGTCTTCCATCCGATGAACCATTTCGAGACGGCGGACGGCAAGATCGTGGTCGACGTCATGAAGTACGATATCGCGCCGCTTTTCCCGCTTCCCGATGGCACGCCTTCCTCCAAGGAGCCGCCGCCCGCGCGCCTGTTCCGCTGGACCTTCGATCTTTCGGGACGGTCGAACACGTTCAAGGAGGAGCAGCTCGACGACCGCGCGGGCGAGTTCCCGCGCTTCGACGAGCGCTTCTGCATGAGCGACTACCGGCACGGCTGGATCGTGGCGGCCAACGTCGCCGATGCCGGCGACGGCCCGCGCACCAACGGGCTGATCCACTACGATCTCAAGTCCGGCAAGAGCGCGGCCTGGACCGCCAATCCCGACGACCGGGTCGGCGAACCGGTGTTCGTGCCGCGCTTGGAGACGGCGGCCGAGGGCGACGGCTGGGTGCTGAGCGTGGTCTATCGCGCGGCCGAGCGCACCAGCGACCTCGCCGTGTTCGAGGCCACCGACCTCGCCCGCGGACCAATTGCACTGGCCCACCTCTCCAGCCGTGTTCCGGCGGGCTTCCACGGCAACTGGAGGCCGGGTACGTTGCAGCCATGATCATTGTCCATCACCTGAACAACTCGCGCTCCCAGCGCATCCTCTGGATGCTCGAGGAGCTGGGCGTCCCCTATGAGGTCAAGCGCTACCAGCGCCTGCCCTCGATGATGGCCCCGCCCGAACTGAAGGCGGTCCATCCGCTCGGAAAGTCGCCGGTCATCACCGACGGCGACAAGACGCTGGCGGAGTCCGGAGCGATCATCGAGTACCTGGGCGACGCCTACGGTCACGGCAAGCTGACGCCGGCGCTGGGCACGCCGGAGCGGCTCAACTACACCTACTTCATGCACTACGCCGAAGGCTCGCTGATGCCGCTTCTGTTCATGAAGCTGGTGTTCGCCCGCATCCCGAGCCGGCTGCCCTTCTTCTTCAAGCCCGTCGGCAACGCCATCGTGAAGGGGGCCAACTCGACCCTTCTGGATCCGCAGATCGGCAACCACTTCATGTTCCTGGAGAGCGAGCTTTCCAAGCGCGAATGGTTTGCGGGCTCCGCGTTCACCGCCGCCGACATCCAGATGAGCTTCCCGCTCGAAGCCGCGTCCGCGCGCGCGCCGATCATTCGCCAGATGCCGAAGCTCTCGGCCTGGCTCGACCGCATCCAGGCACGACCCGCCTACAAACGCGCCCTGGAAAAGGGCGGACCCTACGAACTCGGAAAATAGGAAACGACCATGGCTCTTCCGGCATTGCTGCGCGACACCCTCTCTCTCCCGGTGGTCGGCGCGCCGCTGTTCATCATCTCCAATCCCGACCTCGTGATCGAGCAGTGCAAGGCGGGCGTGGTCGGCTCCTTCCCCGCGCTGAACGCCCGGCCGAAGGAAGTGCTGGAGGAATGGCTGAAGCGCATCACCGGCGAGCTGGGCGAGTACAAGGCCAAGCATCCCGACAAGAAGGTGGCGCCCTTCGCCGTGAACCAGATCGTGCACGCCTCGAACGACCGCCTGATGCACGACGTCGAGCTCTGCGAGAAGTACAAGGTGCCGATCCAGATCACCTCGCTGCGCGCCCCGGACGAGGTCGTGCCGTCGGCGCACCGGTTTGGCGGGCTCGTGTTCCATGACGTGACCAACGTGAAGCATGCCAAGCGGGCCCTGCAGGCGGGCGTCGACGGGCTGATCCTGGTGTGCGCCGGTGCCGGCGGCCATGCCGGCGCGCTCTCGCCCTTCGCGCTCGTGCCGGAAGTGCGCCAGTTCTACGACGGCTGCCTTCTGCTGTCGGGCTCGATCGCCAACGGCGCCAGCGTGCTCGCGGCCCAGGCGCTGGGCGCCGACCTCGCCTATCTCGGCACGCGCTTCATCGCGAGCAAGGAAGGCAACGCCACCGACGCCAACAAGCAGTGCATCATCGACTCGACCGGCGAGGAGATCGTCTACACCAACCTCTTCACCGGCGTGCACGGCAACTACCTGAAGAAGAGCGTCGCGGCCTCGGGCCTCGATCCCGATGACCTGCCGGTGGCCGACAAGAGCAAGATGAACTTCGGCTCGGGCGGCAACTCCAAGGCCAAGGCATGGCGCGACATCTGGGGCGCGGGCCAGGGCGTGGGCCAAATCCACGACGCACCGCCGGCGGCCGAGATCGTGGCCCGCCTCAAGGCCGAGTACGACGCGGCAAAGGCGGCGCTCCTGTCCGGAGAAACTGTCCCCACGAGGCTGAAGCAAGCCGCGGAGTAATCTTTACGGGACCGCGGAGCTCCAGCTCCGCTCCTAAAATGTCGTCACCCAAAGGCTGGCATTCCCGAGGATACCTTCCGCACTTCGACTCGCCGGAGACGGTGCAGTTCATCACGTTCCGGCTGGCCGACAGCCTGCCGCCTGCGCTTCGGCAGCCGACGCCGCAGACCGACGAGACAATGACCGCATTGGATGGCGAACTAGACCGAGGATGGGGTGCGTGCTCTCTCGGTCAGCCCACCATTGCCGCGCTTGTCCAGGACGCGCTGCTGCACTTCGACGGCGCGCGCTATCGTCTCTTGTCCTGGTGCCTCATGCCGAACCATGTGCACGTGGTGGCCGAAGCCATCGAAGGCCATTCTCTGAGCAAAATTGTTCAAAGCTGGAAATCGTTCACCGCGCGTCGCGCCAATGCGGAATTGAACCGCACCGGCGCGTTCTGGCACCCGGACTATTTCGACCGCTTCATGCGCCACGAGGCGCATCTGCACCGCACGATCGAATATGTGGAGAGCAACCCGGTGAAGGCCGGTCTGTGCACAGAAGCCTCTGAATGGTTGTGGAGCTCGGCACGGCTTCGCAAGCCCTGATATGAGCGGAGCTGGAGCTCCGCGGTCCCGTCGTGACGTTTACAGGCGTCGCGTTTGGTCTTAGGAACGACGCCACATGCGCCGCCTTTATGACTGGGTTCTCCGCCTCGCCGGCCACCCCCGCGCGATTCCCGCCATGGGCGTGATCGCGTTCGCCGAAAGCTCGTTCTTTCCGATCCCGCCCGACGTGATGCTGGTGCCCATGGTGCTGGCCAATCGCCGCAAGGCCTTCACCATAGCGACCGTATGCACGGTCTGCTCGGTCCTGGGCGGGTTGCTCGGCTACGCGATCGGCTTCTATTTCTTCGAGACCATCGGCGCCTGGGTCGTGAAGACCTACGGTCTGCAAACGGGCCTCGAGAAGTTCCGCCAGGGCTTCGACCAGTACGGCATCTGGATCATCCTGATCAAAGGACTGACGCCGATTCCTTACAAACTGGTGACGATCGCTTCAGGGGCCGCGCACTTTGATCTCTTCACATTCGTGTGGGCGTCGATCGTGACGCGTGGCATCCGTTTCTTCGCCGTGTCAGCGTTGCTGTGGAAGTTCGGCGAGCCGATCCGCGCCTTCATCGAGAAGCGCCTCACGCTGGTGACGTGGCTTTTCCTGATCGCGCTGGTCGGCGGGTTCGTGGCCTTCCGCTACCTGTTCTAGAGGCGTCTGAATGTCGTTCCCCGCCCGTGTCGGCCTTTGTGCGTTCCTCGGCAGCGCCGCATTGCTGGGCGGCGCCTTCTATTTCGAATATGTCATCGGCCTCGCTCCCTGCGAGATGTGCTGGTGGCAGCGCTATCCGCACATGGTGGCGATCGCGGCCGGCCTGATCTCGTTCGCGGCATTCAGCCACGAGAAAGTCGCGATGTGGTTTGCGCTGGTGGCGATCACCGCGCTCGCGATCACCGCGGGCATCGGCGTCTTCCACGTCGGCGTCGAGCATCACTGGTGGGCGGGACCTCAGGCCTGCTCCGGCACCATCCCGCGCGGGCTCTCGGTCGAGCAGCTCAAGAAGTTCCTGCTGGGCGCCAAGATGGTCCGCTGCGACGAGCCGGCGTGGATCTTTCTCGGCGTTTCGATGGCCGGCTGGAACGCGATCTGCTCGGGCGGCCTCGCGCTGCTGCTGGGCACGCACATCGTGAAGCACATCCGGACCAAGCCCGAATGAAAACGTCCGATACCCGCAATCCCGGCGACCCCGACGCCCGCACGCTCGTCGAGCAGGTGATACGCGTCGACCAGGCGGGCGAATTCGGCGCCGTGCGCATCTACGAGGGCCAGCTCGCGGCGCTGCGCTGGCGCGGAAAATCCAACAGCGACGCCGCGCGCAAGATCGCGGCGATGGCGCGCTCCGAGCGCGAGCACAACAAGACGTTCGATCGCCTGGCCGCCGAGCGACGCGTGCGGCCGACGCTCCTCTCGCCGGTGTGGAGCGTGGCGGGCTTCGCGCTGGGCGCCGTGACCGCGCTGATGGGCGACAAGGCCGCAATGGCCTGCACCGTCGCCGTCGAGGAGACGATCGACGAGCATTATGCCGCGCAGGCGGCGGCCCTCGGGAACGACGAAACGGAACTCCGCACGACAGTAGAGAAATTCCGCGCCGAGGAGATCGAGCATCGCGACGTGGCCCTGGCCTCGGGCGCCGAGCAGGCGCCCGCCTACGAGGCACTGACGCGGGTCATCAAGACAGGCTCGAAACTCGCGATCTGGCTGTCGACCCGGATTTAGGCAGGATTGTCATCCTGAGCGCAGCGAAGGATCTGACACTGACAACAGAATCGTCGATCGGCCTGCCAGGTCCTTCGCTTCGCTCAGGACGACAGTTAGGTCTGATCCAGCTCGCTGTCCCAGTACAGGAAGTCGCGCCAGCTCTCGTGCAGGTAACCGGGCGGAAACGCGCGGCCGTTGTCCTGCAGTTCCGCCGTGGTGGGCTCGATCGGCGCGCGCTGCAGGAACATGCCGCTCTCGCGCAGCAGGCGGTTGCCCTTCATCAGGTTGCACGGGCTGCAGGCAGTGACGACGTTGCTCCAGCTGGTGCGGCCGCCGCGCGACTTCGGGATGACATGGTCGAACGTCAGCACGTTGGTCGCGAAGTCCTGGCCGCAATACTGGCAGGCGAAGTGATCGCGCAGGAACACGTTGAAGCGCGTGAACGCGGGACGCCGCGCGGCTGGCACGTATTCCTTGAGCGCAATGACGCTCGGCAGCCGCATCTCGAAGGACGGGCTGTGGATCGTGCGCTCGTATTCCGAGATGACGCTGACGCGATCGAGGAAGACCGCCTTCACGGCGTCCTGCCAGGACCAGATCGATAGTGGAAAATAGGACAGCGGCCGAAAATCGGCGTTGAGCACCAGCGCGTGACAGGACTCAATGGCCGGTGTCACGGGCTAGCCTCTCGGGCCCCGGAAGGGACTACTGGGAAAGTCTATGCGCTTTTCCATACCCCGTATTTTGGCGAAGGAATCCGGGAAATACAATATGTCGGTATTCACATCATCGACGTGCCACGAGACTGTAACGCGAGCGCCAAAACTCAGCGCGACAGGCGTTCCCGCGCCGACGCTTCGGAGCCCAAGGTCGCGGCGGCGAGCGCCAGCGCCGACGCTGAGAAGACCAGCACCACGGCGTAGCCGTCGGTGAAATCGTGCAGCAGGCCGCCGATCCACGCGCCCAGGAAGCCGCCGAAGCCCATGCCCATGCTGATCAGCCCGTAGATACGGCCGAAGTGCGCACCGCGATAGCGCAGCGCCGCCAGGGTCGAGATCATGGGCCCGCGCGAGCCCATGCTGCCGCCGAACAGCAGCACGTAGGCCCACACGAAGACGTCGTCGTTCGGGCCGCGCACGAGAGCCAGCGCCCCCACGCCGGCGATCGAGCAAGCGTAGGCGAGAAGTGCGGCGATCTTGCGGCCGCCGCGGTCGGCCAGCCAACTGAAGCCGATCATGCCGAGCGGCGTCAGGAAGCCCGCGACCGCGAGCGCGCGGGCGGCATAGGCGCCGTCGAGGCCGCGCTCGAGCAGATAAACCATGGCCTGCGGCACCAGCGCGAAGATGCCGACCGAGGTGAGGCCGAAGGAGAAGGTCAGCGCCCAGAACGGCCAATCGCGGACCGCTTCGCCCACGGTCGGACCGGTGCTCGCGCCACCGCCCGCGCGCTGCGGCGCCACGTTGGCGATGCCGCGCTCGATGCGGCGCCACGGCAGGACCAGCAGCAGGGGAATGAACGCCGCACTCACGAACGAGAACACGAGTTCGGCATGCCGCCAGCCCGACTCCGCG
>CAIWTJ010000192.1 GCA_903915535.1 Enhydrobacter aerosaccus | reverse complement strand
GACTTGAGCGGCTTGCCCTCGAAATCCGACGGCATCATCGTCCAGAAGGCGTCGATCGGATCGGTGAGCAACAAGACCTCGATGCCGCGCGCGCGCGTCGCCTCGAGCTTCGGATTGGCGCGCAGCCTCTCGGCGTCCTCGCCGACGAGGTAATAGATTTCCGTCTGGTTGGGCTTCATGTCGGCGACGTACTGCTTCAGCGAGCGCAAGCCCTCGCCCGCCGTCGTGGCGAATCGCGAGAGCGCCAGCAGCTGCTCGCGGCGCTCGCGATCCTCGTAGAGTCCCTCCTTCAGCACACCGCCGAACGCTTCCCAGATCTTGGTGTAGCCGTCGCCCTCCTTGGCCGCAGCGGCTTCCAGTTCACCGATGACCCGGCTCGTCAGGGCGTTGCGGATCTGTGCGACCTGCGGATTGTTCTGCAGCATCTCGCGCGACACGTTGAGCGGCAGGTCCTCGCTGTCGACGACGCCGCGCACGAAGCGCAGGTAAGGCGGCAGCAGTTCGGCATCGTCGGTGATGTAGACGCGGCGCACATAGAGCTTCACCCGGCCCTTGCGCGCCGCATCGGCAAGATCGAATGGCCGCGTCGTGGGAACGAACAGCAGGACGGCATACGAAAGCCGGCCCTCCGCCTTGTAATGCAAGGTGAGCGCGGGCTCGTCGAAGGCGCCGGCGATCGTGCGATAGGCCTCGGTATAGTCTTCCGGCTTGAGGTCGGACTTCGAGCGCTGCCACAGGGCGCTGGCGGCATTGATCTGGCGGAATTCGCCCTTGTCGTCGGCGAGTTCGATCGGGAACAGAATATTGTCGGAGTAGGTCCGCACGATGCGCTCGATCTCGTGCGCTTCGAGATAGCGGCCGGCGTCCGACTTGAGATGGAGCACGATCTCCGTGCCGCGCGGCACACGCCGGGCCTGCTCGTCGCTGGCCGGTACGACCTCGAAGCCTGCGCCGCCCTCCGAGCGCCATACCCAGACGTCGCCCGACCCGGCCTTGCGGCTTGTGACCTCGATACGGTCGGCAACCATGAAGGCGGCGTAGAAGCCGACGCCAAACTGCCCGATCAGGCCGAGACCGTCCTTCGCCTCGGTCAGGCGCTGCAGGAATGCCTTGGTGCCCGACCGCGCGATCGTGCCGAGATGGTCGATCAGCTCCTGGCGATCCATGCCGGTGCCGGTGTCGGAAATCGTCAGTGTCTTGGCGGCGGCGTCCGGAACGATGCGGATCGCGAGCTTGTCGGCGCCTTCCAGGAGATCGGGTTTGGCGATCGCCTCGTATCGCAGCTTGTCGCAGGCATCGGAGGCATTCGAGATCAGCTCCCGCAGGAACACGTCGGTCTCCGAATAGACCGAGTGGACCATCAGGTTCAGGAGCTCGGAGACCTCGGCCTGAAAAGGCTGCATCTTCGGGGCTTCCGCGGTATCGCCGTTCATGTCGTGCGCGCTCTCTATGGGTTGTGGCGTGCTCTATATAGCGCTGGCCGGCGGACCGACAATGGCCGGAAAGCCCGCCCTCCGGAACCGGCGTCCGAGACACCGCTTGCTGGCGGCCAATCCGATGCCCTACGTTATCCATCAATGGAATAACGGGTTGCTTCAAGCAGCCGGTCTCGACGGCGCGCAACGTTCCCGCCTCTCGCGGAACAACCCGCCGACGATCCCAGGGACGGCCAAGGGACGGAAAGGGTGATCATGACGGATATAGAGTATTTGGCGCCACGGACGCTGGATGAGGCTGTGCG
>CAIWTJ010000191.1 GCA_903915535.1 Enhydrobacter aerosaccus | reverse complement strand
GCGCTCGGGATCCTCGATGCATTCCTTGACCTTGACCAGGAACAGCACGGCCTCGCGGCCGTCGATGATGCGATGGTCGTAGCTGAGGGCGAGATACATCATCGGCCGCACCTTGATCTCGCCGCCCACGACCATCGGCCGCTGCTGGATTTTGTGCATGCCGAGGATCGCCGACTGCGGCGGATTGAGGATCGGCGTCGACATCAGCGAGCCATAGACGCCGCCGTTGGAGATCGTGAACGTGCCGCCCATCAGGTCGGCGATGGCGAGCTTGCCGTCGCGTGCCTTGCGGCCGAGATCGCCGATGCCCTTCTCGATGCCGCCGAACGACAGGTCGTCGGCGTCGCGCAGCACCGGCACCACGAGGCCGTTCGGCGTGCCGACGGCGACGCCGATGTCATAGTAGTTCTTGTAGACGAGGTCGTCGCCCTCGATCTCGGCATTGACCGCCGGCAGTTCCTTGAGACCCGCGATGCAGGCCTTCACGAAGAAGGACATGAAGCCCAGCCGTGCGCCGTGCTTCTTCTCGAAATCGTCCTTGGTGCGCTCGCGCAACGCCATAACGTTGGTCATGTCCACCTCGTTGAAGGTGGTGAGCATGGCCGCCGTGTTCTGGGCTTCCTTGAGGCGGTTGGCGATGGTGCGGCGCAGCCGCGTCATCTTCACCCGCTCCTCACGATCGGCGCGCTGACGCGGGCCGGCGGGAACGGCGGGCTTCGCCGCAGGCGCCGCGGCCGAACCGATCGACGACAGCGCCGCCAGCACGTCGGACTTGGTGGCGCGGCCGTCCTTGCCCGAAGGCTGGATCGCCGATGCGGCCACGCCCTTCTCTTCGGCGAGCTTGCGCGCGGCCGGACCGGAGGCCGCAAGATTGGCGCCGCCGACGGCCGCGAGCACGGGAGCCGGCGCGGTCAGCGTTGCGGCCGGCGTCGCGGCGGCCGCGGGCTTCGGTGGCGCCACGGCAGCGGCGGGCTTCGGCGCAGCGCCGCTCGCGCCCGCCTCGATGTGGCACAGTAGACCGCCCACCTGGACGGTGGCGCCTTCCTCGACGGCGAGGTCGGCGATGGCGCCCGCGACGGTGGCGTTCACCTCGACCGTCACCTTGTCGGTCTCGAGTTCGCACAAAGGCTGGTCGATGGCGACCTGGTCGCCCGCCTTCACCATCCACTTGGACACGGTCGCCTCGGTGACCGATTCACCCAGCGCCGGAACCTTGATCTCGACAGCCATACTCAACCCCGTTTCCTTCAGCCGATCGTCAACGCGCGGTCGACCAGATCAGCCTGTTCCTTGAGATGCGTGCGCGCCGAGCCGGTGGCCGGCGACGCCGATTCCTTGCGGCCGATATAACTCGGACGCTTCGCCTTCACGTCGATCGTGGCGAGCGCGCGATCGATGCGGCGGTCGACGAAGTGCCAGGCACCCATGTTCTCGGGCTCCTCCTGGCACCACACCACTTCGGCGTTCGGATATTGCGACAGCCGCATGCCCAGCCGCGAGATCGGGAAGGGATAGAGCTGCTCGATGCGCAGGATCGCGATGTCGTCGATCTTGCGCTTGCGGCGCTCGGCCACGAGGTCGAAGTAGACCTTGCCGCTGCACAGCACGACGCGCTTCACCTTGGCGCCGTCGACCAGCTGGTCGGTCTCGGTGAGGATGCGGCGGAACGACGAACCGGGACCCATGTCCGCGAGCGTCGACACGCACTCCTTGTTCCGCAGCAGCGACTTCGGCGTCATCACGATCAGCGGCTTGCGGAAGGTGCGGCGCATCTGGCGGCGCAGCGCGTGGAAGTAATTGGCGGGCGTGGTCGGCACGATCACCTGCCAGTTGTCCTCGGCGGAGAGCTGCAGGTAGCGCTCGAGACGCGCCGAGCTGTGCTCGGGCCCCTGGCCCTCGTAGCCGTGCGGCAGCAGCATCACCAGGCCGTTCATGCGCAGCCACTTGCTCTCGCCCGAGCAGATGAACTGGTCGATGATGACCTGCGCGCCGTTCGCGAAGTCGCCGAACTGCGCCTCCCACATCACCAGCGCGTTGGGCTCGGCCGACGAGTAGCCATACTCGAAGCCCAGCACGCCCGCCTCGTTCAGCGGGCTGTCGATCACCTCGAAATTCGCCTGGTCCTTGGCGACGTTGTTCAGCGGGATGTACTTGGCGTCGGTCGACTGGTCGACCAGCACCGAATGGCGCTGCGAGAAGGTGCCGCGGCCGGAATCCTGGCCGCTGAGACGCACCGGCGTGCCTTCGGCCAGCAGCGTGCCGAACGCCAGCGCTTCGCCCGTCGCCCAGTCGATATCCTTGCCCGTGTCGATCGTCTTGCGCTTCTCGGCCAGCTGCCGCGCGATCTTGCGGTTGAGATCGAAGTTCTTCGGCGGCTCGGAGATCGCCTTGCCGACGGCAATGAGCTTGTCCATGTCGACCGCCGTCACGCCCTTGCGATCTTCCTCGCCCGGCGCCTCGGTGAATCCCGCCCACTTGCCTTCGAGCCAGTCGGCCTTGTTGGGCTTGTAGTTGGTCGCGGCGTCGAGCGCCTTGTCGAGCTTGGCGCGCAGGTCGGCGTCCATCGCCTTCACCTCGTCGGCGGTGACGACGCCCTCGGCCTCGAGCACGCTGGCATAGACTTCCTTCACCGTCCTGTGCCGGCCGATCTCCTTGTACATCAGCGGCTGGGTGAACATCGGCTCGTCGGACTCGTTGTGCCCGTAGCGGCGGTAGCAGAACATGTCGATGACGATGTCGCGCTTGAAGTGCTGGCGGAACTCCGTCGCGATGCGGCAGACATGCACCACGGCCTCGGGATCGTCGCCGTTCACGTGCAGGATCGGCGCCTGCACGATCTTGGCGACCTCGGTGCAGTACGGGCCCGAGCGCGAGAAGGTCGGCAAGGTCGTGAAGCCGATCTGGTTGTTCACGATGAAGTGGATCGTGCCGCCGATGCGGTAGCCGCCGAGGTCGCTGAGGTCGAGGCTCTCGGCCACCAGGCCCTGGCCCGCGAAGGCCGCGTCGCCGTGCATCAGGATCGCCATCACCTCGGACCGGTCGGTGTCGTTCCTCTGGTCCTGTTTGGCGCGCGCCTTGCCCAGCACCACCGGGTTCACCGCCTCGAGATGCGAGGGATTGGGCACCAGCGAGAGATGGATCACGTTGCCATCGAACTCTCGATCGGCCGACGCGCCCAGATGGTACTTCACGTCGCCCGAGCCGCGCATTTCCTCGGGCTGCGACGAGCGGCCCTGGAATTCCGAGAACAGCGCCATGTAGCTCTTGTGCATGACGTGCACGAGCGTATTGAGGCGGCCGCGATGGGGCATGCCGATCACGACGTCCTTCACGCCGAGCTGGCCGCCGCGCTTCAGGATCTGCTCGATGCCGGCGATCAGCGACTCGCCGCCGTCGAGGCCGAAGCGCTTGGTGCCGACGAACTTGACGCCAAGATAGTGCTCGAGCCCTTCGGCCTCGACGACCCGCTGCAGGATCATCTTGCGGCCTTCGACGGAGAAGTCGGTGCGGTTCTCGATATGCTCGATGCGCTCCTGGATCCACGCCTTCTGGTCGGGATCGGAAATGTGCATGAATTCGACGCCGATCTTGCCGCAGTAGGTCTTGCGCAGACGGTCCATGATCTGGCGCAGCGTGGCGGACTCGCCCAGGGCCAGCGAGCCGAAGATCAGGATCGGGCGATCCCAGTCGCCTTCGCCGAAGCCGTAGGTCGCCGGGTCGAGTTCGCGGTGCGGCGCCTGCTTCACGAGGTTGAGCGGATCGAGATCGGCTTCGAGATGGCCGCGAATGCGATAGGCGCGGATCAGCATCAGCGCCTTGGCGGTGTCGTTGGCGGCGATGCGGATGTCGGCTTCGCTCTTGCCGGCCAGGGCGGCGACGCCGTTGGCCTTGGCATTCTTGTTGGCAGCCGCCGGCGCTTCCGGCACGTCGATGACCCGGGCGCCGTTGGGCGCCCACGAGGCACCGCGCACTTCGGCGAGCACGGCGCCCTTGTCGTCCGCCAGCGCCTCGAAGAAGGTGCGCCACTCGGCATCGACCCGGTTGGGATCGGCGAGGTAGCGCGCGTGAAGCTCTTCAATGAACGGTGCATTGGCACCGAACAGGAACGACGTTTGCTCAGCTTGCATGGCCCTGGCTCCTTGGAGATGGGCGGTTGGCTCGATCAGCCCTTCATTGCCTTCAGCATCTCGTCGCCAAGTGCCGCGGGCGAGTCGGCGACCCGGATGCCCACGGCGCGCATGGCTTCGACCTTGAATTCAGCGGTGTCGTTACCGCCCGAGATTACGGCGCCGGCATGGCCCATGCGGCGGCCCGGAGGCGCCGTGCGCCCGGCGATGAAACCCACGACCGGCTTCTTCGTCTTGGACGATTTCAAATATTCGGCGCCCATGACCTCGGCGTCGCCGCCGATTTCGCCGATCATGACGATGCCCTCGGTCTCGGGATCCTTCACGAACATCTCGAGGCACTCGACGAAGTTGGTGCCGTTCACGGGATCGCCGCCGATGCCGATGCAGGTCGTCTGGCCGAGGCCGACGGCCGTGGTCTGGGCCACGGCTTCATAGGTGAGCGTGCCCGAGCGCGAGACGATACCGATCTTGCCGGGCTTGTGGATGTGGCCCGGCATGATGCCGATCTTGCACTCGCCCGGCGTGATGACGCCGGGGCAGTTCGGCCCGATCAGACGCGATTTCGAGCCGGTCAGCGCGCGCTTCACACGCACCATGTCGATCACGGGAATGCCTTCGGTGATGCAGACCACCAGCGGGATCTCCGCATCGATCGCCTCGAGGATCGAGTCGGCGGCGAACGGCGGCGGCACGTAGATCACGGTGGCGTTGCAGCCGGTCTTCGCCACGGCCTCCGCGACGGTGTCGAACACCGGCAGGTCGAGATGCTGGGAGCCGCCTTTGCCCGGCGTCACGCCGCCCACCATCTTGGTGCCGTAGGCAATCGCCTGCTCGGTATGGAAGGTGCCCTGCGAGCCGGTGATGCCCTGGCAGATCACCTTGGTATTCTTGTCGACCAGCACGGCCATCAGTTGTGCTCCTTGACCGCCGTGACGATCTTCTGGGCCGCATCGGCGAGATTTTCCGCCGAAGTGATCTTGAGGCCGGACTCTTTCAGGATTTTCTTGCCGAGGTCGACGTTGGTGCCCTCGAGGCGCACCACCAGCGGCACGTGCAGGTTCACCTCGCGCGCTGCGGCGACCACGCCTTCGGCGATCACGTCGCAGCGCATGATGCCGCCGAAGATGTTCACGAGGATACCTTCGACGTTGGGATCCTTGAGGATGATCTTGAACGCAGCCGTCACGCGCTCCTTGGTGGCGCCGCCGCCCACGTCGAGGAAGTTGGCGGGCGCCGAACCATAGAGCTTGATGATGTCCATCGTGGCCATCGCGAGGCCCGCGCCGTTCACCATGCAGCCGATCTGGCCGTCGAGCTTCACGTAGTTCAGCGCATACTTGGCGGCCTCGGTCTCGGCCGGATCCTCCTCGTCGAGGTCGCGC
>CAIWTJ010000190.1 GCA_903915535.1 Enhydrobacter aerosaccus | reverse complement strand
GACCGCTACAATGCCCAGTGGCTGATCGCAAAGAACGACTACCGAAGTCCAAACGACGCCAGAACCGCTTGGGATCATGGCGCGTTCAGGCTAGCCGCTTAACCCCTACCTTGTGTCCAGATATCCGGGTGCAGTACACGGACTGGTATCGCTGCAGGGGGCAGGCCAAATAACAAGAACATCAACAAACGAACACCAACGCATTGATCAACGCTGAGAACCACTGAGAACCACAATGATAAGATCAATCACTCAGTAGCAGCACATTGCTCTTGGGCGCAGCGCATTGGACGAGCTGCGTACATCGATAACTTAGGTGGAATAGAAGAAGAGTGAGCGCATTGTGATTAGACGAGTTGCACGAATTTCAGCGTGCTAGATCAGCGATCTCAATGTTCGCCTAAGTCATCTATCTTTCTATGTTGTCCCATGTTGTCGTGGCGTCATATGGCTCGTGAACCCCGCATACAAAATTCCGTGCAGTATCAAATTGGCCCAATGGCCGGCCGAAATGCGGGGCGGGAGATGCCTTAGGAAGCCGCGGTAGCTCTGACTGATTGAGGGAAGCGGCATAATGGAATTGGGTATTAGTGCTGTATGGGATACCAAGGTGCAAAAGCCGCTAATTGCTTCGCTATATCAATAAGTTAGACGATCTGTGCTTTTCTCAAGAATCTTGAGAAAGACGAGTTTAACGCTCAAATTCGCTATCATAGCCGCCAACTACAGCGTCCAAATTCCCTCTGTGCGTGTCGAGCAATGGCTTCCAATCTTTAGCGGCGAAAAGCTTGTCGATGACGGAGACAGCTCTAAGCAGTTCATCCGGGGCTTGTCGGCGAAGGAACGTGGCTTCGTTCGCCTCGATCATGCTTTTAACGTAAACGTAGACGTTGTGATTGACGAGAACCGCATCGCTTAATGCGTCTGTCGTCTTTATGTCGAATGATCCACTGCGTGGATTGAAGTCCTGAATTGTGAAGAACTTACCTATTGGGCTGGCTCCTAGTAGCAAGTCATTCATGCCGCTGTTCGCATAGCCGTATCCGGTCGGCAAAGCTTCGTCCGCGATACCCCAATTAGAAATATCAGTGCCAAATTTTGGTGCCGTGACATACCTATTATAACGACCAGCGGTGAGATACGGGCTGGCGCTGTCATAGCTGATCGTGAACTCCGGATTTGTATATGCGCGAATTGCTCGTTGTATTGCTGTAAGGAACACGGCCCACAATGGCGTGCTAACGCCAAGTACGTGGCACCACTCATACGGGCTTTCGAGCAGCCTATGGTCGCGCAAGATAAGCAGCCGTCTCAGCACGCGCGAAATGCCTCCTCGAACACCGACTTCACCGCCGAGAGACCAGCCCTCGAACGTGAACTGCTTCACCGCATCGAACCACCTATCCTCGCTGTCTAGCGATGTTTGTTGGGTGCCGTCTTTGGCAAATGCCTGCAGCACATTGAGATACTTGCAGCCGGATTCCCTATTCCTGTGGCCGTCAATCAGTTGGAGGTTGCTGATAGTAAGCTGCGTTAGTTGTCCTTCCGACAGATAGTGGAATGGCGTCTTTTCGTTCTTCTTTCCTTGAACCCACAACGGCATGTCGATGGTCATTGCGTAGTCGCTATGCGTGTCCATCCAATCCTTAATCGTGTGGCGAGCTTGGCTTTCCTCCCAAAGCTGCATGATTTGTTTCGTGTCCTGGCGATGCTGCGCCCAGTCCTTTGCTTCGCTTAATGCGCCTGTGGCAATTTGATAGCCGCCGCTATCACCGACAACGATGGTGTCCTTGTGCCGATTGGTGATGACATTCGCGCGCTTCTTTTCTGCGAAGTGCCCGGCACTGGCGAGGCACCACTTGTAACGCCAATATTTGTTGTCCTGATCTAGCCAATCGAAATCACTCGTTTGCAATCCATAAGGCAGACCGTCAGTGCGGAGTGGTTTGCTCATATCTGCTAAGCGTCGCGCGCTTTCGAACTGGACGGCAGGCAGGTAGATCGCGAAGTTGTTCACCCGAGCTGACAGGTCTTCAGGCATAGCGCAGCTCAGTGAAGCCTTTGTCTATTCGCTCGTATTTGCGGTCATCAAGCACAGCGGCAGGGATAGCGATATCGAATGCACCTGATGGAGTCTTGAAGGACAACACCATCGCATTTTTGTTGCCGCTTACGTCTACATCGCTCGCTAGTTCTAAATCCGCGATATTGTAGAAGACGGGTGCAATGTCCTTGCTGAGATGGAACGCCTTGAATGGTATTGGTCGACCTTTCAAGTCGGCATTTATCGTCATCTCAATAGGAGGAGGAGAGCCAGCATCCGACAAATTGAACCCGATCTCCAGCTTGTCGGTTTTTATAGTCAGTTCCATCGCTTGATTGTTTGGGCGCTTAGGTTGATTGCGAGCGCCGAGTGTGACGAACCACTCGTCTAGAAACTGCTGGCGTAGTCGAGCAAACCAATTCTGTTGCACGGTGAAGGTCCAGTCCGGCTTCCACGCGCCGAACGCGAAACTCGACTGGAAGCTGATTGCTAAGCCTGCGTCGCGCGTTGCGTCATAAAATGGAAAAAGCCGAACCTGCTGCGGTGTTGGCCTCTTCAAGTGCATCGTGTAGTGACGCTTCTGGCCCACTGGTATCTTTCTGATCGCCTTGCCGGTTACGTCATCGGGCACGACGCTCACAAGATTGATTTCCGTTGTTTCGAGCATGCGTTCGATCAAGACCAAGTCCATGCCACGCATGCAGAAGCGATCGCCGGAATCCACAGGCGCGAAGTTCGTGCGGCATCTTGTTACGACTGATGCCTTAAGCCGTGACCCACTTAGCAAGACTTCCTTGTTGCTGCCGGTCATTAGAAGTTTTTTGGAAGAGCGAAGCTTCTCGCCTTTCTTGATTTCCTTGCGGCCGAGAATGTTGCGGGCAAGAAACTTCGTTTGATCGCGATAAAAATCCATCATCCATTTCTGACGTGCTTCTAAATCACGTGGCATTGCCTCCGGTGGGTAAGCTTGCGTCTTGATGACCTCGACGAGTAGACGTAGCTCCGGGTCCATAGTGGAAAGTGGAAGCTTGAGCAGACCTTGGGACACGAGGTCGATTGCGGCTTGGCGGTTCGTGCTGCCGATGACGCTGATCGTGCCATTTGCTTCCCGTCGACCAAGCAGAGCGATTAAATTCTCGTCGCCGATCCTGAGCGGGTTCGTCGTTGTGACAACACCGGTCGGCGGATACTGCTTTACAATATCGCTACCGAACTTTAGCAGGGCGGCCTGTGGCGGTTCGAGAAACGGATTGAACGAAGTCTTTTGGCCGCCAATATCAATTACGTCTTCCCGTTTAGTACGCTCGTCGTCGTCCTTGCGGAGAAGTCCGTCAATTCCGCCATTTCTCTTTAAGTGGTCGTAGAGTTTGGCTTCAGCTTTCGCACGATAGTGGCTGGACCGATCATGATAGTCGCGATAGAGCGAAAGCAGCGCGCCGTTCCATTGCCCGAGCCTCGATTGATCGGATTGCGTCACCTTCGACGAACCGAAGATTACCTTTAGGAATGGCAGGAACGTTGGGACCTTGTCCGGGGGCTTGTGGTAACGAATGCCCCGATCCTTGTACAACTCGTCGAGAAAGCCCAGCTCCTGCTCGCACTCAATCCATAGCAGTAGCGTCTTTACCAACGCATGATGCAGTGCTGCATGGCTACGTTCGAATTCGTCGAGCTTCGCGCTAGCCTCAGTCGTTAGCTTATCGACCTTGTCGCGAAGTGAGGCCTTAGTCATTTTCAGTCCTGCTAATTTGCGTACCGGTGTCTCCGCAGTGCTGAGCGCCGACGATCCAGTCAGTCTAGTTCATCAACCATATGCCCTTATGGCGCGAACACCAGAGCTTCATCGCGGTTCCGATTACAACCGAGCCGAATGGGTCATAGCCGGCGCGGTTCTACTTCCGCGCAAAGCGTCGAACACAGACGTTGTGATCTCGACAACGATGGTAGTCATCCCAGTCCGTCGTGGTCATCGCATTCATATTCGGCCCAATCGCTGACCACAGCCGAGCGTCCTCTGCTTTGCTGACGTAGTAGTCGTCTCGAAACGGTTGATCTGCGGGCCAACTACCATCGAGATTTAGGATCTGCAGCCAAGCCTTAAAAATCATCAGCATTCCAACGCTGCAGAACATTGCTCGACCGGCACGAAGCCCAGCGATGCATGCCAATGCGGACATGCCCACTCCCGAAAGCACTAATTGAAATGCTGAAAACATGGTCTAGAGCACCATGCTGAAGAGCTTGATGATGGCACTGCCGATGAACAGCACAGCCCAAAATGCCATCGCAATTCGCCAGCCGATCCATTCTGCTAGAGCCATCGGCGCTAAAAACAAAATGGTCATAAAGATCGGCATGAACGCTATTGCATGGTCAAAAACTATGCGCGTCAACCGAAGAGATCGTCAGGGATTATGGAGATGTTGGCGCAGCGAACTTAAGTTATGCCCGAAGGATAATGGCGGTCCTCCGTTCTAGTTGGGCACTTCTTGTACTGCACACGACACCTGGTCAAAGCGCTCTCAAGTCCGCTGTGAAGAGCAATCAACGGCTTCGCTTCGTTTAGTACAAGCCATTTAAAATCGTCATGGAAAGTGCTTGGCAAAGATGGCTCCCATTGTCTTTGCGTAGGGTCTTAGCGCGTGGAAGTTGCTACGCCTTCTTCACAAGCCAGAGCATTTTCTGTAAACGCCGCCGTTTGGGAGAAAAGGGCTCTTTCCAATTTTTAGAAGCCCTTCCTTTATTTCCATCATCATTTTTGCACGAAAAGAGCGGTCTTCTTCTGCTACGCAACTGGCGTCGATGGAAGCGGCGGACCCAGTCACCTTCATAGCGTTAACAGAACAGCTAGACATTCCAATTCCGAAATTGTTTTTCCCCTCCATTGCTAAAAACTTGAGGTCATACCCAAACGGGGGATCCTGCGAAGGCTTGCAAAGTGCGGAGTAAGAGCCAGCATCAACCCAATGTCCTTCGAGATCTTTCCATTCTAACCGTAATGGTTTAGGAGCAGCGGCGGCGGCTTGTTGTATTTGTTGAAGTTCTGCAACATCGATAAACGAGATTGCGTACAAGGCGCCGCTTGCACAAAAATATGTGGCGTCGATACCCTGCTTTTCGCGCACGAAGTATTGGCCGCAAAATTGATTGGTCTTTGTGACCGATTTCCGTGGAGCCCATCCATCAGTTCGCAAATGGTCAATTAGTGCGGCTACAGGAATCTCGAATCGACCATTCGGAATAAAGCGGCGACTTAGGGCCTCAAGGTCTGCGTTAGTGTAGGATTTCTCTGACTTACGGGTTGGTGAGGAAGTAGGCGGGGATGGTGGGTTCTGCAGTTTGAGTTGGCGTTCCTGCTGCTCAATCTGCTTCTCACGCTCGGCAAGTTGTTTTTCACGCTCAGCGAGTTGGCGGTCCTTCTCAATCTTTTGCGCAGCGGCTTTTTGTTGCGCTTCTTCTTCGGCGCGCTTTTCTGCAATTTGGCGTTCACGTTCAGCAAGCTGACGCTCTTTCTCAGCTATTTGTTGTTCTCGGTCGGCCTGCTCAGTTTCGGCTCGCTTTGTCGCAACTTGCTTCTCACGTTCGGCAATTTGGCGCTCTCGCTCAGCTATGCGGCGCTCTCGGTCCGCTTGGTCTTCAACTGACTGTTGTTGCGTCGCGTTGGATGTCTGCTGCGCTGTGGGAAGCTGCGGAGAAGACGGTAAAGGTACGGCTGCGATCTGTGGTGCTGACGCCTGAGCGCTCTTAGTCAGCGCGTTAACTTCTGCTGCGCTGAGAACGCCAGTCGCTGGTAGGCTATTCTTTGTCTGCCATGCCTTAATCGCTGCGTCTGTGCCGGGCCCCCATGCACCATCAACTGCCGATTTGTAGAAACCTTGTGATGCCAGAGCAGTTTGGATCAGAAGAACATCTCCTGGTCTAAGAGATGTGATGAACTTTTGATGAGCCTCGTCTTCAGGACTGACTGCTATTGCTGGCGGAGGTGCAGCGGCGACTTGCGGAATACTAGAGTTAGCTGACTGTACTGATGGTGGTGCGGCCTGAACTGGAGCTGCTTTAGCATAACCTTGATCCGGGACTAGTTTCCAAACGCATGACAAACGTGCGTTATTGACCTGTAGATCACGTGTAAATCGGGATCGCCCTTGAGGGCGGCGATGACCGTCCAGCCGTCAATGTCGGGCATCATGATGTCGAGCGTGATGGCGACCGGACGGATAGCCCCCAGGGCAACCTAACTGCCGATTTTCTCGCCCTTTGGAACTTTTGACGTCAGGCAAGGCCGCCGGAACAGGCCGGGCAGGCCACGGCGCATCTTCTCGAAGGCGACATAGAGGCCCGGGATGACGAAGATGCCGAGGCACGAGGCCGCGAGCATGCCACCGAACACGGCGGTGCCGACCGCGCGCTGCGTCGCGGCGCCGGCCCCCGAGGCGATCACCAGGGGCACGAGGCCGAGGATGAAGGCGAAGGAGGTCATCATCACGGCGCGGAAGCGCTGCCCGGCCCCAGTTGTCGCCGCCGTCACCGGGTCGCTGCCGCGCGCGCGTTCCTGCATGGCGACCTCGATCACCAGGATGGCGTTCTTGGCCGAGAGCGCGATCAGCACGACGATGCCGATCTGGGCATAGACGTTGTTGGCGAGGCCGGTGAGCCAGAGTGCCGCCAGCGCGCCGAACAGCCCGACGATCACCGAAAGCAGGGCGGCGACCGGCAGTGCCAGGCTCTCGTAGAGCCCGACCAGGAACAGGTAGGCGAACAGGACGGCGAGGCCCAGGACGAAGCCCGTCTGGCTGCCGGCTTCCTTCTCCTGCTGCGCCGTGCCCGCCCACTGGAAGGCGTAGCCCGGCGGCAGGCTGGCGCGCGCCACGCGCTCCATCGCCGTAATCGCTTCGCCCGACGAATAGCCCGGCGCCGGCGCGCCGTTCAGCGTGACCGAGCGCAGGTTGTTGTAGCGCACGATGGTGGCGGGCGCCGTGGTGAGCTCGAGCGTGGCCACAGCCTGCAGCGGCACGAGCTTGCCGCTCGACGAGCGCACGCGCACGCGGTTGACGTCCTCGATGGTGCGGCGGTCGAGGGCGTCGGCCTGCACCCGAACCGTCCAGGTGCGGCCGAACATGTTGAAGTTGTTGACGTTGCGGCTGCCCATCGCCGTCTGCAGGGCCGAGAAGATGTCGGGGATCTCGACGCCCAGCGTCTCGGCGCGGTCGCGGTCGAGCTCGAGCCGGATCTGCGGCGTCGAGGCGCTGTAGGTGGTGAACACCCCGGCCAGTTCCGGTGCGCCCTGCGCCGCGTTCAGCACGCCGCGCGCCACCGCGACAATTTCCTCCGGCCGCGCGCCGGTGAGGCTCTGGATCTCGAACTCGAAGCCCGACGAATTGCCGAGGCCGGCGATCGGCGGCGGGTTGAAGGCATAGACGTTGGCGACGGCCACGCGCTGGAACGCCTTGTTGAGCCGCTCCAGCACGGCGAAGGCCGACATGTCGTGCTGGCGGCGGTCGGCGTAGGGCTTCAGCGAGACAATCATCATCGCCCGGTTGGGCAGGTTGAGCCCGTCGAGTAGGCTGTTGCCGCTCACGGTGAAGAAGTTCTGCAGCCACGGCTGGCCCGCCAGCATGCCTTCGACCTGCATCACCGCTTCCAGCGTGCGGCTGGTCGAGGCGGCGTCGGGCAGCTGAATCTCGGCCATGAAGGACGACTGGTCCTCTTCGGGCAGGAACCCGGTCGGCACCAGGCGTGCCAGCCCGCCGGTGGCGAGGGCGAACAGCAGCACCAGCCCGACCGCGAGCCCGCTGCGGCGGATCAGCGGCCCTGCGAGCCGCAGGTAGCCGCTGCGCGTGGCGTCGATGCCGCGCTGCAGCCGGGCCATCACGCCATGCGGCGCGCCCCGGTGGGTGAGCAGCAGCGCGCACAGTGCGGGCGAGAGCGACAGCGCGTTGATCGCCGAGATCACCATGGCGACCGAGATCGTGACCGCGAACTGCTGGTAGAGCTTGCCGGCGATACCCGGCATGAAGGCAGTCGGCACGAACACCGAGAGCAGCACCAGCGTGATCGCCACGATCGGCCCGGTGACCTCAGCCATCGCCTTCTCGGTGGCTTCGGCGGGCGACAGGCCGGGCTCCTTCTCGAGGATGTGCTCCACCGCCTCGACCACGACGATAGCATCATCGACGACGATACCGATGGCGAGCAACAGCGCCAGCAGCGACACGGTGTTGAGCGAGAAGCCCAGGACCTGCATCACCGCGAAAGTGCCGACCAGCGCCACCGGTACGGCGATGATGGGGATCAACGTGGCGCGCAGGCTGCCCAGGAAGAGGAAGACCACGATGGCGACTAGCACGAAGGCCTCGATCAGGGTCTTCACCACGTTCTGGATCGTCGCTTCGACGAACACCGTGGTGTCGTACATCACGTCGAACGCCACGTCGTCTGGCAGCCGGTCCTCCAACTCCTTCAGCACCTTGCGCACCCCCTCGGCGGTGGCGAGCGCGTTGGCGCCGGCGAGCTGGTAGATCTGGATGCCCGCCGCCGGCTTGCTATTGTAGCGCGTGGTGACGTCGGCGTTGGCCGAGCCCAGCTCGACCCTTCCGACGTCGCGGATGCGCAGCAGTGCGCCGTTCGGGGTCGTGCGCACGCTGATGTTGCCGAACTCCTCGGCCGAGGTGAGCCGGCCCTTGGCCGTGATGTTGAGCTGGAAGTCGACGCCGTCGAGCAGCGGCGCCGCGCCGACGCGGCCCACTGCCGCCTGCATGTTCTTGGCCTCGATCGCCTTCACCACGTCCTGCGCCGTGATGCCGAGGCTCGACATGCGGTCGAGGTCGAGCCACACGCGCATGGCGTAGTCGAGCCCGCCGAACAGGCTGGCCGAGCCCACGCCCGGCACGCGCTGCATGGCGTCGAGTACGTTGATGGTGGCGAAGTTAGACAGGAACAGCGCGTCGCGGCTGCCCTTGGGCGAGTAGACCGCGACCACCTGCAGCAGCGCGGAAGACTGCTTCTTCACCAGCACGCCGTTGCGCTGGACCTCGTCGGGCAGCTGCGGCATCGCCCGGTTGATGCGGTTGTTGACGTTGACCGTGTGGTCCTGCGGGTTCGAGCCCACCTTGAAATAGACGCTGAGGCTGTAGCTGCCGTCGCTGCCCGAGGTCGACTTCATCGAGATCATGTTCTCGACGCCGTTGACGTTGCGCTCGATGATCTGCGCCACGCTCTCCTCGACTACCTCGGCCGAGGCGCCGGCATAGCTGGTCGTGACGGTGACTTCCGGCGGCACGATGTTGGGGAACTGGGCGACCGGCAGGCTGCCCAGCGCCAGCACGCCGGCGATGACCATGATCGCGGATACGACGAAGGCGAGCCGCGGACGGCGGATGAAGACGGAGGCGATGCCCATGGGATCAGCGCTTCCGCTGGCCGGCGGCGGCCGGCGCCGGCTGGGCCTCGACCGCCATGCCGGCGCGCACACGCTGCTGGCCCTGGACGATGACCCTGTCGCCTTCCTTGAGGCCGCTCGCCACGGCGATCATGCCGTCGCGCACGAAGTCGATGGTGATGCGGCGTTGCTCGACGATGCCCTTGCTGTCGACGACGTAGACATAGGGGCCGGTCTGGTCGATGGCGAGGGCGGGCTGGGGCACCACCACCGCCTTGGCGGGCGCGTTGCCCTCGACGATCACCCGCACCGTCTGGCCGTCGGTCAGCAGCTCGTCGGCATTGTCGAACACGGCGCGCGCCATCTGGCCGTCGGTGTTGGGATCGACCGCGACGTCGATGAAGTCGACCTTGCCCTTCTCGGGGTAGAGCTTGCCGTCGGCGAGGCGGAGCCGAACGGCCAGCGGCTCGCCGGCGCGCAGGTCGCGGCGCACGTTCAGCAGCTCCGCCTGCGACACCGAGAACAGCACCCGGATCTGCCGCTCGTTGACGATGGTGGCCAGCGTGCCCGACTCGGGGCCGACGATGTTGCCGGGCGAGACGGTGGCGCGGCCGATCAGGCCGGCAATCGGCGCCGTGATCTTCGTATAGGAGAGCTGCAGCTCGGCATCCTCGAGCTGCGCCTCGGCGTCGTCGAGCGTCGCCTTGGCTTGGAGCTGCTCGGCGAGCCGCTGGTCGTAGCCCGCCTGCGAGACGGTGTTCGAGCGCAGCAGCTCGGCCGTCCGCTTAAGCTGCGCCTCGGCGTTGATCAGCGCCGCGCGCGCGCCGCCGCGCAGCGCCCGCTTCTGGTCGACGGCGATCCGGTAGGGAGCGGGCTCGATGGTGAACAGGAGCTGGCCTTCCGTCACCTTGCTGCCGTCGGTGAACTCGCGCTTGTCGAGCGTCCCCTTTACCCGCGCGCGCAGCTCGACCTTGTCGAACACCGCGACCCGGCCGACATACTCCGACTGCGGCGCAAGCGGTCGCAGTTCGGTCGGCTGCACCAGAACGACCGGCGGAGCGCTCTCGGGCGGCTTGGTCTGGGCGCCCGCCGGCAGGGCGGACGTGAGCACCAGAACCAGAACGGGCACCAGTCGACGCAGGCCGCAACGGACGATAGCGCGAATCTCATTATCGGGGAGGCGCTCTGGAAGCATCGTTGGGTGGCTTTCTGGCAACAAAGGGGTGAGGTCTGATGCTACCTATTCCAAGGTACCTGTATCAGCCGACATTCCCCGGATGAACCCTTGGAACGGCGCAAAACCTATCATTCTGCCGGGTCGCGGGGAAGCCATGGTCGGCCGGCACCGTTTTCCCGGCGCTCCTGCTGCGTTCACCGCCCAAAACGACGCCTGATCCATCGATT
>CAIWTJ010000189.1 GCA_903915535.1 Enhydrobacter aerosaccus | reverse complement strand
TCGATGCGCGGACGAAGAAAATCTGGCGCAATCGCTGGCAGATCGGCCGATCCCGCATCGAACGCATCCTGCAGAAGCCATTTGTCTCGCAAGCGGAACTTCTCGCCGAAGTCGAAGACCGGCCGCCGTTGACGGCGCCGCGCCGTCCGGTCGTTACCTACTGTATTCTCGCCGCCCTGGTCGCCGTGTTCGGACTCGAAACACTTCTTGCGAACGGCTCCGAGCCGAGCCTCATCACCTTGGTTTCGATGGGCGGGATCAACGGCAAGCTCATCGCTGCCGGCGAATGGTGGCGCGCCGTCTCTGCCACCGTCCTGCACGCCAATCTGAACCATATCCTTGCCAATGGCCTCAGCCTCTACATTGGCGGGCGGGTGCTGGAAGACATGGTGGGGCGCACCTGGTTCGCCGCGACCTATTCCGTGGCGGGCATCGCCGGCTCCCTGGCCTCGATAGCGGGTGGCGCGCCTTTCGTCGTGGGGGTTGGCGCGTCGGGCGCCATCATGGGCGTGATCGCGGCGGCGGCGATCTGCGGACTTGTGCGCCGCCGGCGAGAGTTCGGCGCGGCCGCGATGCAGCTGCTGGTCGGCGGCCTCCTGCCGACGCTGGGCCTGGCGGTCTGGGGCGGTCGGGATGCCGCGAACGTCGATCACTTCGCGCATTTTGGCGGCGCGCTCGGTGGCGCCGCCATGGCTCTGGCAATGCTGGCGCTGTGGCGGCGCGAGGAGCCGGTACCCCGCGCCCGTGCCGTTGCAGCCGGCGTGGCCGGGATCGGCTGCATCGCGCTCGCCTGTGCCGCGATCGAAGTGGTCGAAGCCTACCCGCGATACGCCATCGTACTGATGCCCGATGGAGAACTGATGGGGAGTGTCGCCAACCAGGACGCGCGCGCACCGCAGTTGGTGCAGCGATATCCCGACGATCCGCGGCCCTATTTTGCGCTCGGTCTCGCGCGCCTCAGACAGGACGATGGGCCTGGCGCAGAAAAGGCACTACGGACGGCGCTCGGCAAGGACAAGACACTCATGCTCTATTTCGACGAGGCGTTTGCCAATCGGATTCGCGGGGCGCTTGCCGGGGCGTTGATCATGGAGGGGAATCGCAGTGCGGCGAGGCAGGCGTATGCGCCGTTGTGCGCTCTACCCGCCGGGTCGCCCTTGATCGATAACTATTCGAAGCAGCTGCGCCCGACGATGTGCAACTGACGGAACAAGGATCTCTCATGGTGGATATGAAACGCATCACGCAGGCTCTCCAGGGCGCCATTGCCTCTGCAGGCCTGCCCGGCGTGGCGGCCGCTGCGGCGACCGACAAGGGTATCATCTTCGAAGGCGCGACAGGCGGCCTCAAGATCGACAGCGTGGTGTGGATCGCCTCGATGACCAAGGCGATCACCGGCGCTGCGGCCATGCAATTGGTCGAGCGCGGCAAACTCTCTCTCGACACGCCCGCGGCCGATGTGTTGCCGGAACTCGCGAAGAAGGAGGTGCTGGTCGGCATAGAAGCCGACGGTACGGTGAAGACGCGGCCGCCCAGGCGGCCCATTACGCTCAGGCACCTTCTGACCCACACGTCGGGCATGGGCTACGACACCTGGAACGCCGATATCTTTCGTTACGTGAAGGCAAAAGGGCCGTTCAAGCCTGCCACGATGCAGTCGCTCTCGACGCCGCTGCTGTTCGACCCGGGCGAGCAGTGGCAATACTCGATCTCGATCGACTGGGCCGGACTGATGGTGGAGGCGGCGAGCGGCAAGCGACTCGACCGCTACATGGCCGAGAACATCTTCATGCCGCTCGGCATGGCCGACACCGGCTTTGCGATCAGCCCGGCGATGCGGCCGCGCAAGGCGGCGGTGCATGTCCGCAAGGAGGACGGCAGCTTCGAGGCAATCGATCACGAGCTCAACCAGACCCCCGAAGTGTTCCTGGGCGGCGGTGCGCTCTATTCGACCGTGCCGGACTACCTCAAGTTCACGCGTGCGTTTCTCAATGGCGGCGCGCCGATCCTGAAGCCCGCGACCGTGGCGGAGATGTCCCGCAATTCGATGAACGAGGGTGTGCTGTGCCGGCCGCTCAAGACGCAGATCCCGGGCCGCAGCACGGACATGGATTTCGTCGACGGCATGAAATGGGGTCTCACGTTCATGATCAATCCCGAGGCCTTTCCCGGCCGGCGCTCGGCCGGGAGCCTGACCTGGGGCGGCCTCGCCAATTCCTATTACTGGATCGACCCGGTCAAGAAGGTGACGGGCGTGTGGGCGACGCAGCTCCTGCCGTTCTATGACGCACGCGCCGTCGCGGCCTTCGAGGATTTCGAGCGAGCCGTCTACGCCAGCCTCTAGTGGAAATCGTGTGAGGCGATCTTGATCTGCGGCCGGTCGAAGATGATGCGGCTGCGGTCGTAGGGCTTCCTGCCTTTGCCCGGCTCGTCGCGCGGATCGGGAGTCGAGGAATGCGCCTGGTCGCCGCGGCCCTGGCGCAGCTCGAAGCGGCCGTCGAGATCGGCGATGCGGTCGAGATCGGCCGACCAGTCCCACAGCCGCTCGGCCACGACGTGGATCACCAGGCCGGGCTCGCCGGAGGCGGGCTGGTCGCGTTGCACCTTGCCGGCGACGCCCAGCAGACGCGCGCCCATGACGACGCGGCGATAGGTTTCGAAGACCTTGGGCCACACCACGAGATTGGCGATGCCGAACTCGTCCTCCAGGGTGACGAAGACCACGCCCGAGGCCGTGCCCGGCCGCTGGCGCACCAGCACCAGTCCGGCCATCTGGAGGAAGTCGCCATTGCGCGCCTCGCGCACTTTCTGCGAGTCCGCCATGCGCCGCTCCGACAATGTCGGCCGCAGCAGTTCCAGCGGGTGGGCGCGGAGCGACATCGAGATGGTCGAATAATCGTCGACGACCTGCTCGCCCATGGTGAGTTTGGGCAGGGAGACCGACGGCTCGGCGATGCGCGCGCCATCGAGTAGCGGCAGCGACGATTCGGAGAAAGCGCGCACCGCCCACAACACGTCGCGCCGCGACAGGCCCATCGAGGCAAAGGCATCGGCCCGCGCCAGCGCCAGGATCTGCCGCTTGGAGAGACCGCCGCGCCGCCATACGTCCGCGGGATCGCGATAGGGATTCTTGCCGCGCCGTTCGACCAAGCCATCCAGGTCGTCTTTCTTGAGGCCGTTGACCTGGTGGAAACCCAGTCGGAGAGCGCATTTCGGCCCGAGGGTCTTTTCGAGGGTGCTGTCCCACGTGCTGGCGTTGATGTCGGGCGGCCGCACCTCCACTCCATGCTCGCGCGCGTCTCGCACGAGCTGCGCGGGAGCATAGAAGCCCATCGGCTGCGAATTGAGCAGCGCGGCGCAAAAGACCTCCGGGAAGTACCATTTCACCCACGACGAGACGTAGACCAGGATCGCGAAGCTCGCGGCATGGCTCTCGGGGAAGCCGTACTCGCCGAATCCCTCGATCTGCCTGAAGCAGCGCTCTGCGAACTCCTGTTCGTACTCGTTCTTCACCATCCCGTTGATGAACTCTTCCTTGAGCTTGTGAATGGTGCCGGAGCGCCGGAACGTCGCCATGGCGCGGCGCAGCTTGTCGGCTCGCTCCGGCAGGAAGCCCGCGCAATCGATGGCGATCTGCATGGCCTGCTCCTGGAAGAGCGGCACGCCGCGCGTGCGCTGCAGGATGGCCTTCAGTTTGCCGCTTCTATCGCGAGGGTAAGGGATCTTGTCTTCTTCGAGATCGCGGTTCTTCAGATAGGGATGCACCATGCCGCCCTGGATCGGACCCGGCCGCACGATCGCAACCTCGACGACGAGATCGTAGTACTTCTTCGGCTTGAGGCGCGGCAGCATCGACATCTGCGCCCGGCTCTCGACCTGGAACACGCCGATCGAATCCGCCCTGGACAGCATTTCATAGACCTTCTCGTCGTCCGGCCGCATGGCGAGCGTGTGTTCCTCGCCATAATGCTGCTTGATCAGCTCGAAGCTCCTGCGCAACGCGGTCAGCATCCCGAGCGCCAGGACATCCACCTTGTAGATGCCCAGTGCGTCGAGATCGTCCTTGTCCCATTCGATGACGGTGCGGTCCTTCATCGATGCGTTCTGGATCGGGATCAGTTCGTCGAGCCGGTCGTGGGTGAGGACGAAGCCGCCGACATGCTGCGAGAGGTGACGCGGAAAATTGAGCAAGGTGCCGGAGAGTTCGAGCGCCAGGGCCAGCCGCGGGTCCTTGTCGTCGAGACCCGCTTCCCGGATGTGATTCCGGTCGATGCCCGAGCCGCCGCTGCCCCAGACCGTGTTGGCCATCACGCTCAAGGTGTCCGGCGACAGGCCGAGTGCCTTGCCGACGTCGCGTATGGCGCTGCGGGTGCGATAGGAGATCACCGTGGCGGCGAGGGCCGCGCGCGTGCGGGTCCATTTACCGTAGATCCACTGGATCACTTCCTCGCGCCGCTCATGCTCGAAATCGACGTCGATGTCGGGAGGCTCGTTGCGCTCGTTGGACAGGAAGCGCTCGAACAAAACCTTGGTCTCGTTGGGATTGACTTCGGTGATGCCGAGGCAAAAGCAGACCGCCGAATTCGCGGCCGAGCCGCGCCCCTGGCACAGGATGTCCATCCCGCGCGCCTGATGGACGATCTCATGGACGGTCAGGAAGTAAGGGGCGATCCCCTTGTGGGCGATCAGGTCGAATTCGCGCTGAATGGTGGTTGCGACTTCCGGCGGCGCGCCTTTCGGTCCGTATCGCCGGATGGCGCCTGCCCAGGTAAGCCGCTTCAGCTTCTGCATCGGCGTCTCGCCGTCGTATTCGATCGGATACTGGTACGTGAGATCGGAGAGCGAGAAGGTACAGCTCGCGACGATCCGCTGGATATTCTCTATTGCGTGCGGGTACTTCCTGAACAGCCTCCCCATCTCGGAAGGCGACTTTAGGTGCCGCTCGGCGGTGGCGAAGCGCCGGAAGCCCAGCTCCGCGACCGTGCATTTGAGGCGGATGGCGGTGACGACGTCGTGCAGGGCGCGCCGTTCGGGCACGTGATAGTGCACATCGTTGGTGGCGACGAGCCCGACCTTCGTCTGCGCCGCGAGATTGTCGAGATCGGCCAGGCGTTCGGTGTCGTTGCCGCGGAACAGCATGGTGGCGGCGAGATAGCAGCGGCCGGAAAAGAGCCTGGCAAGCTTGCGGAGTCTTTCCCGGAAGGCGGGATCGTCGACTTTCCGCGGCGGCAGGGCGATGGCGAGGATATCCCCGGCATAGTCCTCGATATGGCTGAAAGTGAGTTCGCACTCGCCCTTGGCCGCTTCGCGGTTGCCCGCGCTCAACATGCGCGACAGATTCTTGTAGCCCGCGAGGTTCATCGGATAGGCGAGCAGCGAATAGCCGTCTCGCGTCTCCAGCCGCGCGCCGACCAGCAGCTTGATCCAATCCTCTTCGGGAATGGCCGTTTCTTCGTAGTATTCCCTGACCGCCGAGAAGGCGCGCACGACGCCTGCCAGGGTGTTGCGGTCGGCGATGCCGATCGCGTTGTGTCCCAGATTGGCGGCCTGATGGACCAACTCCCAGGGATGCGAGCCGCTGCGCAGGAAGCTGTAGTTGGTCGTGACCTGCAACTCGGCGTACTTCATGCGCAAAAGCCGTGCAGGTACCACTTGGCGGTGTTCACCATGCCGTCGCGGAACAGCCAGAAGCGGGCGCCGTCATTGTCCTCGACGCGATAATAGTCGCGCACCGGCGGCACGATGTTGGCGGGCGCGGTCTTGCCGGCGGGGCGGGGATGCCACCATTCGTCGGCGATGCGCTCGGGGCCTTCGACGCGCACGACCTTGTGGGTGTGGCGATGCCACTGGAACTGGCGCGGCGGATCGTCGGGGATCGCGGCGGTGACGGTGACTTCCTCGGGCCGCTGCAACAGCCGGATCGGCCGCGCGCCCTTCATCGAGGCGAGGCGCGCCCAGGCGCCTTCGGGCACGGCGGTGGCGAAGGGCACGGCGACCTGCACGCGATGGGGCAAATGGCTGTCGTGCGGCGCGAGGCGGACGACGTTCTCGGCGCCCAGCCGCAACGCCAGCCGGTCGGCGAGATCGATCGTGCCGTCCTCGCTCCAGGAGGAGCGCGTGGGCTTGCCGGTCTCGGGCAAGGAGTCCTGTGCGCCGGTCCATTCCTCGACCTCGGGCGCGCCCAGGATCATCAGTTCGACGCCGAAACCGGGATCGAGGTTGCCCAGTTTCTCCTCGAAGAGCTTCAGGAGCTTGGGCGCGTCGCGGTTGGGGCGGCTGGTGCCGATGGCGGTGCGGTCGACCGAGCCGTCGACGCGATAGAGCGCCAGCTCGAGCTTGCGGGCGCCGACGCTCGCCTGCTCGAACTGCCGGCAGAGGGCCAGGATCAGGCGGTCGGTCGCGGCGGCAATGTCCTCGGGCCGGCCGATCGGTTCGGCGAAGGAGATGCGCGAGCGGAAGAGAGGGGGCGGCCGGCGCGGTTCGATCGGCTCGTCGACGCGACCCAATGCCTGGTCGAGGCGCGAGAGCGGCAGGTCGCCGAAGCGGCGCGACAGCGGCGCGCGCGGGATCGAATAAAGGTCGCCGATGCGGCGCAGGCCAAGCTTCAGGAAGGTCTCGAGCGTCGACGGATCGAGCCGCAGCCCGTCGACCGGCAGGGCCGCGAGCGCATCCCTCTGGCCGTTGTGCGGGCAGTAAAGAGCGGCCTGCGTCTCGGCGAAGCGCGCCAGTGCCCAGGCGGCGCCCGCCGTGTCGGCCATGGCGGCGCGGCAGGTGAAGTCGTGGCGGCTGAGGCGCTGGACGAGATCGGCCATCAGCGCGCGCTCGCCGGTCTCACCTTGACCGTAAAGATGGCTGCAGCCGGTGACGTCGAGCAGCAGGCCTGCGTCGCCGCCATAGCCGCCGGCGCCGCATATCGTCCTGGCGTCGGGTGCGGCAAGCGCTGCGCCCAGGGGATCGACCGCGACCCAGGGCGTGTAGCGGTCGCACCAGCTTGCGATCTGCTCGACGAGCGCGCGGTCGGCGTCCGGCTCGACCTCAGCCGTGACAAGTTCCGGCACCAACGCATGAGCGTCGGCCAGGCGCATGCCGACACGCAGGCCGATGGCGCGGGCGTGCGGGTTGAGCGCGACCAGGGTCGGGCAGTTGTCGCTCCAGGCGACAGTGGCCGCCGGCCTGTCCCGCCAATCAGCCTGCGAGGCGCTCGCGCCGGACCGCGCCAGACGATCCGTCACGAGCTTGGGGAACCACAGCGAGATGATTCGTTTCATCGTTCCACTCCAGGAGCCAGGCCGGCATCTCGTCGATCGACGGCGTGCCGAAGCGGTTGCGCCGCAGCTCGACCTGCCAGCGCGCGGCGCCGAGCATTTCGATGCCCGGTACTTCCGGCGACGGCGCCGAGATGACTCGCCAGCGTGTCGTGCAGATGCTTTGCGGCGGCGCGGGCTGCGCGCGCAACAGCAGCGCGGGGATGCCGCTCTTCTCGGCGGCGAGCGAGAGACGGCGGCCGGCCGTCGCGTCGGTCGCGCGCGTCTCCCCCAGCACCGCGGCGATGCCCGGCGTGCGCAGGCCTTCTTCCATCGCCCAGAAGAGATCCTCCTCGCGGCGTGTCGTCACCATGATGAGGCGCGCCGGATCGAACCAGGCGGAGAGGGAAGGGGCGTAAGGCAGGGCGTCGCCGCCGATTGCGGGCTGGCGGCACCACAGGATCGTGCCTTCTCCAAAGCGGCCCAGCATGTGCGCGGCAAAACCCAGGGCGGCACCGTCATGCGGCGCGACCCGGCCGGAGGGCGTCGGACCTGCCTCGATCTCGTGCAGGGCGCCGGTGAGCAGGCCGCCTTCGGGCAGCAGGGCGTCGATCTCGGGAAGGCCGAGCGGCACGGCGCTGCGGCCGGCGCGCTGGGCGGTGTGGGCGCGCTCCAAGCGTCGGACTTGCTCGCGCAGGCCGGGGAGCAGCGGAGAAGCGACATCCTTCGGGGAAATGGTGGGCATTTGCCCCCTCGTTCAGGCTAAAGGTTGGGGATAATTGTTCTCTATTTGTTCTAATCACGTGAACAGGAAGAGTCAACGAGAGTCCGGCTGGCACAGCGCCTGCTATCGTTAACCCCATGACCCTGCGTATTTTTTCCGCTGCCTTGGTTGCCGCCGCCGTCGGCCTGCTGGCCGGACCTGCGCTGGCCCGCTGTTCCAAGAACCTGGTCGAGGGGCCTCTCCCCGGGATCAAGTTCGCCTCGCTCGACGGCGTGCAGTTCGCGTCGGGCGATTCACCCAACCGCGCCGTCATCACCTTCGTCGGCCACGCGAGCTATCAGATCGACACGCCGCAGGGCGTGCGCGCGATCACCGACTACAACGGCATGAACGGCTTCGGCCGCCGTCCCGACATCGTGACGATGAACAACGCGCACGACACTCACTACACCGACCAGCCCGAGGACGGCATCACCTACATCCTGCGCGGCTGGCCGGACAAGCCCGGCGAGACCGAAGCCAAGGTCGACGTCACCTTGAAGGACATGCGCGTGTGGAACGTGCCGACCAACGCGCGCGACTGGAACGGCGGGGTGCGCATCAACGGCAACTCGATCTTCATCTTCTCGATCGGCGATCTCTGCATCGCCCATCTCGGCCACCTGCACCAGCGCCTCACGCAAGCGCATCTCGACGAGATCGGCCGCATCGACGTGGTGATGACGCCGATCGACGGCGCCTACACGATGGGTGTGCCGCTGATGGCCGAGGTCATCAAGCAGATGGAACCCAAGGTCGTGCTGCCCATGCACTACTGGGGCCGCAGCCAGCTCGACCGCTTCATGGGCCTGATCGCGCCGCTCAATCCCGAATTCATCCGGCCGGAGAAGCAGACGATCGAGATCTCGAAAGAGGACCTGCCCGACAAGCTGACCGTGATCGCCGTGGCGGGAGACGGCGGCGGCTAAAATAGGCGGTGTCGTTTTCCGCGCATTGCCGGTAACCTCCGGGCCAACAAGAAACGATCGTTCCGGAGGAAGTGATGAAGAAAGCAGTATTGGGGCTCCTGCTCGCCGCATGTGCCGCGCCGGCCGCGGCCCAGGACAAGCCGGTCAATCTCAAGATGTCGATCTGGCTGCCGCCCGCCCACGCGCTGGTGCCGGCGACCAAGGCCTGGGCCGACGACATCGAGAAGGCCTCCGGCGGCTCGATCAAGGTCACGATTTTCCCGTCCGAGCAGCTCGGCAAGGCGTTCGACCATTACGACATGGCGCGCGACGGCATCGCCGACATCACCTACGTCAACCCGGGCTACCAGCCCGGCCGCTTCCCGATCGCCGCGGCGGCGCAGCTGCCGTTCATCTTCGCCGACGGCAAGAAGGGCACGCTCGCAGTCGATGAGTGGTATCGCAAGTACGCCAAGATCGAGATGAAGGACACCTATACGTGCATCACCTTCATCCACGATCCGGGCGCGATGCATGCGCGCAAGAAGATCACCGTGCCGGCCGACATCAAGGGCATGAAGGTGCGTCCGGCGGGCAGCACGATCGGCGAGCTGGTCAAGATGTTCGGCGGCACCAACGTGCAGACCTCGGCGCCCGAGGCGCGCGACGCGCTGGAGCGCGGCGTGGCCGACGCGATCACCTTCCCCTGGGGCTCGCTGCTGCTGTTCGGCATCGACAAGGCCGTGAAGTACCACATGGACCTGCCGTTCTACACGACCATGTTCACCTACAATATCAACCTCAAGACCTACAACGCGCTGTCGGCGGCGCAGAAGAAAGTGATCGACGACCACTGCACGACCGAATGGGCGGGCAAGATCGGCTCCGCCTGGGCCGACTTCGAAGTCGACGGCCACGAGAAGCTGAAGAAGATGTCGGGCCACGAGGTCTATCCGCTTACGCCCGAGCAGGTGGGCGAGTGGAAGAAGTCGGTCGAGCCGCTGCATGCGAGCTGGATCGAGGCCGTGAAGAAGGCGGGTGGCGATCCGGCCGCGATCGACGCCGACCTCAAGGCCGCGCTCCAGAAATACAACGCGGGCCTTTAGTAACGCGCGATGACGACGACGTCCGCCCGGGCCTGGATGGATCGGTTCATCGATTCCATCGAATGGATCGCCGCGTTCTTCGTGGGCGTCGTCGCCCTCAACACCTTCCTCGCCATCGTGCTGCGCAAGTTCTTCTCGGTGGCGATCCCGGACTACTACAACATCGGCCAGTTCCTGCTGGGCATCCTGATCTTCTGGGGGATCGCGGCCACCAGCTATCGCGGCACTCACATCACGGTCGATCTGGTGTGGGCGAACGCGAGCCCACGCCACCAGCGCTGGATCGACATCTTCGCCACGCTGGTGCTGCTGTTCGTCGTGGTGATGCAGACCATCACCCTCTACGACAAGGTCGCCAGCACGCGGGCCGACCATGTGCTGACGTCCGATCTCGCCCTGCCGATCTGGCCGTTCTTCGCGGTGGCCTGGATCGGCGATGTCTCGGCCGTGCTGCTGATCGCGATCCGCAGTTATCGCCTCATCTTCCATCCGGATCAGATGCACGATCCCAAGCTCAAGCCGGTGGAATAGCGGATGGATAACGGCGTTGTTGCCGCGATCGGGTTCGTCGCGCTGTTCGTCCTGATGCTGCTGCGCGTACCGGTCGGCATGGCGATGGGCCTCGTCGGCATCACCGGCTTCGGCTACCTCACGGGCTTCGCGCCCGCATTGAAGCTCGTGGGCCAGACCACGATGCGCACGGTGACGGATTACTCCTTCGGCGTGATCCCGATGTTCCTCCTGATGGGCGCCTTCGTGTCGGTGTCGGGCATCAGCCGCGAGCTGTTCCGCGCCGCCAACACCTTCGTCGGCCACTGGCGGGGCGGCCTCGGCATCGCCACCATCGCCGCCTGCGGCGGGTTCGCCGCGATCTCGGGCTCGTCGGTGGCGACGGCCGCCACGTTCTCCGCTGTCGCCTATCCCGAGATGCGCCGCTTCGGCTATCCCAAATCCTTCTCGACCGGCGTGATCGCGGTCGGCGGCACGCTGGGCGCCATGCTGCCGCCCTCCACCGTGCTCGCGGTCTACGGCATCATCACCCAGCAGGACATCGGCAAGCTCTTCATCGCCGGCATCCTGCCCGGCCTGCTGGCGATCGCCATGCACATGATCACCATCGGCATCATCGGCGTGGCGAAGCCGGGCTTCCTGCCGACCGCGCCGCGCCATTCGTGGCACGAGCGCATGGTGGCGCTGGGCGATGTTTGGTCGCCGCTGCTGCTGTTCGTGTTCGTGATCGGCGGCCTCTACGGCGGCTTCTTCATCCCGACTGAGGCCGGGGCGGTGGGCGCGGTCGGCGCCTTCGTCATCGGCGTTCTGCGCGGGCGGCTGTCGAAGGACGGCATCCTGTCATCGCTGCTGCAGGCCACGCGCACGGCCGCGGCGGTGTTCACCGTGCTGATCGGCGCCCTGTGCTTCGGCTACTTCCTCACCATCACCCAGACGCCGCAGGCCGTGACCGCGTTCCTCACCGGCCTCGGCATCGGCCCCTACGGTGTGCTGGTGCTGATCCTGCTGATGTATCTGGTGCTGGGCTGCCTGATGGACTCGCTCGCCATGGTGATCCTCACCGTGCCGATCGTCTTCCCGGTGATCACGGCGCTGGGCTTCGACCCGATCTGGTTCGGCGTGATCATCGTCATGACGGTCGAGCTGGGCCTGATTCATCCGCCGGTCGGCATGAACGTCTTCGTCATCAAGAGCGTGATCAAGGACGTCGACATGTCGACGATCTTCCTCGGCGTCCTGCCCTTCGTCGTCACCGACCTGCTGCGGCTGGCGCTGCTGATCTCGTTCCCGATGATCGCGACCTGGCTGCCCGAGAGCATGCTGAACTAGCGGCGGTCTAGCGGTCCTAGAGTTCGCTCGATACGAACTGGGTGAACTCGGGTGTCCGCGGTTTGGCGAGCAGCTCGGCGGCGGGGCCGATCTCCCAGACCTTGCCCTTGTGCATGAACACCACGAGGTCGGCGACGCGGCGGGCGAAGGCCATCTCGTGCGTGACGGTGATCATGGTCATGCCGCGGCGGGCAAGGTCCTCCATGACGGCCAGCACCTCGGCGGTGAGCTCGGGGTCGAGGGCGGAGGTTACCTCGTCGAACAGCATGACCTGCGGCGACAGCGCAAGCGAGCGGGCGATGGCAACGCGCTGCTGCTGGCCGCCCGAGAGCTGCTCGGGATAGGAGTCGATCTTGTCGGTGAGGCCGACCAGCCGCAGCACCTCGGCCGCCTGCTGGCGGGCTGCATCGCGCGACTGCTTCTTCACCAGGGTGAGGGCGAGCGTGATGTTGCGCTCGACGGTGAGGTGGGGAAAAAGGTTGTAGCTCTGGAACACCATGCCGACATCGCGGCGGAGCTGGGCGCGCGCGGCGCTGCCTGGCCGGCCGACCTCGTGGCCGCAAACCTCGATCCTGCCGCCCTGGATGGTCTCGAGGCCGGCGATGCAGCGCAGCAGGGTGCTCTTGCCCGAGCCGCTGCGGCCCACGATGGCCACGGTCTGGCCGAGCGCCACGTCGAAGCCGACGCCGTCGAGGACGCGCAGCGCGCCGAATTCCTTGATCACGTCGCTGATTCGGACGATGGCGTCCGTGCCCTTATCGGCCGGCATTGGTTTTCCTCTCGAGCGCGCGCGCGGCGAGCGACAGCGGATAGCACAGGACGAAGTAGATCGCGCCGACGACGACGAAGATGACGAAAGGCTCGAAGGTCGAGTTGTTGACGATCTGGCCCGCGCGGGCGAGCTCGACGAAGCCGATCACCGAGGCGAGCGACGTGTTCTTCACGATCTGCACCATGAAGCCCACCGTCGGCGGAATGGCGATGCGCATCGCCTGCGGCAGCACGACATAGGCATATTGCTGGAAGCGGTTGAGGCCGAGACAGTCCGACGCTTCCCACTGGGTGCGCGGCACGGCCTCGATGCAGCCGCGCCAGATCTCGCCCAGGAAGGCCGCGGCGTAGAGGGTGAGCGCCACGCCCGCGGCGACCAGCGGCGCCAGCTTGTAGCCCATGATGCCCAGGCCGAAGTACGAGAGGAACAGCACGATCAGCAGCGGCGTGCCCTGGATCAGCTGGATGTAGGCGCTGGCGACGAGGCGCAGTGCCGCGACCTTGGACACGCGCATGAGCGCGATCGGCAGGCCGACCAGCGCACCGCCCGCAAAGGCGATCAGCGACAGCAGCACCGTCCATTGCGCCGCCGTGACGAGGTAGAGCAGATGGTTGGAGTTGAGCTGGATCACGACGGTTTGCTCATAGGGCCGTCCCCAGCCGCCGCTTGCGCGCGAACAGCACCAGCCCGATCGCCCAAAATCCGAAGCGGTAGAGCACCGACAGGCCGAGATAGACCACCGCCACGACGATGTAGACCTCGAAGCTGCGATAGGTGTCGGATTGCACGTTGTTGGCGACCGCCGTCAGCTCCTCGGCGGAAATCTGCGATGTGATCGAGGAGGCAAGCATCAGCAGCACGAACTGGCTCGACAGGGCGGGGTAGACCCTCTCCATCGCCGGCAGCAGCACGACATGCACGATGGCCTGCAGCCGCGTCAGCCCAAGGCAATCCGCCGCCTCGAGCTGGGTGCGCTGGATCGACTGGATGCCGGCGCGCATGATCTCGGTGGTGTACGCGCCCATGTTGACCGCCAGCGCGATCACGGCGGCGGTCTCGGCCGAGAGTTTCAGGCCGATGCTCGAGAGGCCGAAATAGACGATGAAGATCTGCACCAGCAGCGGCGTGTTGCGGATCATCTCGACATAGAAGCCGACCAGCCGGCGCGGTGCGGCGCCGCCGTAGACGCGCACCAGCGCGCAGACCGTGCCCACCAGGAAGCCCAGTCCGATCGACAGGACCGTGAGCTGGATCGTGAGCCACGCGCCCGCCACGAAGTCGGGCCATCTCTCCGCCAGGAACGAGAAATCGAACTGGTAGGACATGGCCCGTCGTCGCGACCGTTAGCTGCCGGCCTTGAGCAGCTGGTCGACCGGGATATCGATGCCGTGATGCTTCTTGTAGATGGCGCCGAGCTGGCCGTTCTGCAGATTGGTCCTCACCCAGCCGTTGACCCAGTCCTTGAGCTTCGGCTCGTTCTTGCGCATGCCGATGGCGAGATAGAACGTCTGCATCGTGATCCGCGACTGGAGCTTACGGGCCGGGTTCTTCTTGCTGATCGCAGGCAGGAGCGAACGCGCCGTCGCCAGGATGTCGACCTGGCCCGAGGCGAAGGCGAGCGCCATGGTGGAATCGTCCTCGTAGCGCACGAGCTGCGCGCCTTTGGCTTCGCGCGTGAGGTCGGTGTCCTGGGTCGTGCCGCGCACGACGGCGACCTTCTTGCCCGCAAGGTCGGCGTAGCTCGATAGCGGCACCGAGGTGAGCGACGCCACGACCGACGGATGGTCGGCATAGGGGAGCGAGAAGTCGATCACCTTGGCGCGGTCGGGCGTGATCGAGAGCGTCGAGATCACGAGGTCGGCCTTGTCGGTCTGCAGCATCGGAATCCGCGTCGGACCGGTGGTCGTCACGATCTCGAGCTTCACGCCGAGATCCTTGGCCAGCAGTTGCGCGGTGTCGACGTCCGATCCCGCGGCCTGCATCTTGTCGTCGGTCATGCCGAAGGGCGGGATCGCCGTGTCGATGGCGATCCGGACCTTGCCGGCTTTCTTGATGTCGTCCAGCGTGTCGGCGTGGGCCGATACGCCCGGCACGAGGGCGAGTGCCAGGCCTGCCAGCACCCGCCGCCTCAGAAGCTTCGTCATGGCGCCGCCTACTGCTTGACGATGAGGTCGGGCAGGTCGCTGCCGAAATACTTCTTGTTCAGCTCGTTCAGCCGGCCGTTCTTGAGGTTGGCCTGGATCCACTTGTTGACCTCGGCCACCAGCCGCTCCTCACCCTTCTTCACGCCGACGCAGAGCTTGAAGTTGTCGAGCACGAACTTGAGCTCGACCTGGCGGGCCGGGTTCTTCTTGTCGATCTGCGGCACGATCATCTCCGCCGTCGAGAAGATGTCGACCTGACCGCTCAGGAAGGCCTGCGCTTCGGTCGCATCGTCCTCGTAGCGCACCAGCTTCATGCCCTTGGGCGCTTCCTTGGTGAGCTGGGTGTCGTGGGTGGTGCCGCGCACCGTGCCGACGGTCTTGCCGTCGAGGTCGGCCAGGCTCTTGACGTTCACCGACTTCGGCGCGGCAATGACCGTGCGCAGGACAGCGTAACCCTGCGAGAAGTCGATCACCTTGGCGCGCTCGGCGGTGAAGGACAGGCTCGAGATCACGAGGTCGGCCTTGCCGGTCTGCAGCGCCGGGATGCGTGAGGCGCCGGTGGTCGGCACATGCTCGAACGTGAGGCCCCAGTCCTTGGCAAGCAGGCGCGCCGCGTCGACGTCGAGGCCGGTCGGCTGCATCTTGTCGTCGGTCATGCCGTAGGGCGGCACGCCGAGATCGATGGCGATGCGGATCTTGCCCGATTTCTTGATGTCGTCGAGCGCATCGGCGTTGGCGACGTGGCCCACGCCCACCATCGCCGCCACGGCCACGAGTGCCGTCATCACAAGCTTCTTCATCGTTTCCTCCGTTTTCAGACTTCTTTGTTCGTTAACGTCCTGCATCCATGTCGGCGAGCTTGGCGACCCGCCGGCGGAACTCCTCTGCTGTCGAGAACTTGGCGTCGAGATAGGCCGCGATCAGGTCCTTGGCCAGCCAGGGACCCACGATCTGCGCACCGATGCACATCACGTTCACATCGTCGTGCTCGACGCACTGGTGCGCGGAGTGGACGTCGTGGCACACCGCGGCGCGGATGCCCTTCATCTTGTTGGCGCCGATCGAGGCGCCGACGCCGGTGCCGCAGACCATCAGCCCGCGCTCGACCTGGCCCGAGGTGATGGCGGCGGCCACCTTGCGCGCGATGTCGGGAAAGTCGACGGGGGCGGGGTCGAAGGAGCCGACGTCGAGCACCTCGTGGCCGCGCTCCTTCAGGAAGGCGAGCAGCTCGGCCTTCATCGGAAAGCCCGCGTGATCCGAACCGACGACAATCTTCATGGACGCTTCCTCTGCGGCTGATATTCGGAGATCAGGTTGCGGCGACGCAGCTCGTCGCCGATGGCGAAGTGATCGCGCAGGCTTTTTTCGGCCGCGTCGGGGTCGCGCCGCGCCAGCGACAGGAAGACATGGCGGTGCGCGTCGACCAGGCCCGAGGTGATGGCGGGCTCGCGGAAGGTGTCGCGCCGGCGCTCGACGTGGCTGCGCATCAGCAGCGGCGAGATCGCCTCGTAGATCTTCATCAGCGAGGCGCTGCCGCTGGCTTTCACGATCGACAGATGGAACGCGTAGTCGGCCTCGCCGCCTTCTTCCGGATCGTCGAGCGAGTCGACCAGAGTGTCGAGCGTGACCGCGATCGCCTGCAGGTCGCGTTCGCTCGCGCGCTCGCAGGCCAGGCGAATCGCCTGGCACTCGATGGCGATGCGCGCCTGCAGCACGTCGTCGAGGATATTGGGTTCGGGCGCGAGGCAGAGCGTCAGCGCCTGGCCCAGCACCGAGGCGTCGGCGCTGCGCACGAACGCGCCGCGGCCATGCTGGATGTCGAGCAGCCCGAGCATCGCCAGCGACCGTAGAGCCTCGCGCAGCACCGGGCGGCTGACGTTGAGCGTCAGCGCGAGTTCGCGCTCGGCCAGCAGCCGGTCGCCCGCCTTCAGATCGCCCGACAAAAGGCGATCGCGAAAGAAGGTGAAGACCCGGGCGGCGCCGCTCTGGCTTTCCTCCGAATCGGGACGGGTTATTTCGAGCATTGGAATTTGGTCATGCCGTGGTCTGACCACTCTAGGCGGAGGAGGAGAGCGATCAAGCTGGAAGACCGAGAAAGCTGGGGTTAACGGCCGGCTTCGAATCCGGCGAGGAACTGCACGAGGTTGGGGCCGAGATCGTCGCTGAGGTAGCCGCCTTCCTGGACCAGCACCGTCGGCAGGCCGAGGCCCGCGATCTTCTGCGCCATGGCGTGGAAGCCGGCGCCGGTGACTTTCAGGCCCTGCAGCGGATCGCTCTCGCTGGCGTCGAGTCCGAGCGCAACGACCAGCGCGCTGGGCGCGAACTCCCTGATGCGCGCCAACGCGGTGTCGCCGGCCGCGAGCCACGGCGCGTCGCCGGAGCCCAGCGGCTGCGGCAGGTTGAGGTTGAAGCCTTCGCCCTTGCCGGCACCCGTCTCGTGCGCATGGCCCCAGAAGTACGGATAGTAGTGGGCGGGATCGGCATGGATCGAGACGGTCAGCACATCGTCGCGCTCGTAGAAGATGCCCTGCGTGCCGTTGCCGTGATGGACGTCGACGTCGAGGATCGCCACGCGCTGGTGTTTGCCGCGCAGGCGCTGCGCGGCAATCGCGCTGTTGTTCAGGAAGCAGAAGCCGCCCGCCATGTCGGCGAAGGCGTGATGGCCGGGCGGCCGGCAGAGCGCATAGGCCTCGCGCGCGCCGTCTCTCACCAGGTCGGCGGCGGTGACGGCCACTTCGGATGAGGCCAGCGCTGCCTCCCAGGTGTGCGGCCCGATCGGGCAGCCCATGTCGGCCTGGTGCCAGCCGGCACGGCCCGCCAGCGCCTTCGGATAGGAGGCATGCGCGCGGGCGGGATGCATGTTGGGCACGACCTCTTCGGAAGCGCCCGGCAGCTTCGCCCACTCGCGCGCCGCCGTCTCGAGGAAGTCGAGATACTCGGGCGTGTGCACTGTGGCGGCCGGCGCGACGCCGTAGCTCTTGGGGGAAAGGATCTCGTGGCCCGCACCCTTGGCCGCGGCCAGCAGGCGGGTGGCGCGCTCGGGCTGCTCGGCGCTGCGTTGCTTCACGCCGCGGACGATGAAGGTCTGCGGGTCATGTTGCGCGTGCTTATCGGTGTAGACGATCTTCATGCGGAGAGCTTAGCGTGACTTTTCCTCCCCCGTCTCGGGGGAGGTGGCGCGGTAATCCGCGACGGAGGGGGTGCAACGCATGCGCTCTCTCCGCTCAAACATCTCGTCTGGGGCACCCCCTCCGTCGGCGATTACGCCGACACCTCCCCCGAGACGGGGGAGGGAAGTGATTAGCCCAGGTTGATCGCCTTGGCGTCCTTGAGCGCCGAGATCTCGGCGTCGGTGTAGCCCACCTCGCGCATGATCTCGGCCGTGTGCTGGCCCACCGTCGGCGACTTGCGGCGCACGTCGACCGGTGCGTCGGAGAGCTTGATGGGATTGGCGGCGGACTTCACTTTGCCGAGGCCGGGATAGTCGACTTCCAGCACCGCGCCGCGCGCGGCGGTGTGCGGGTTGGCGATCACGTCGCTCACCTTGTAGGCGGCGGAGCAGGGCATGCCGGCGGGGATGAGCTTGTCGAGCAACTCGTCGGCAGTGTGCTGGAGGAAATAGGCCTCGATCATCGGCTCGAGGATGCCGCGATGGGCGACGCGGCCCTTGTTGGTGGTGAAGCGCGAGTCGGCCAGCCAATCCTGCTTGCCGAGCGCATTGCACAGAATTTTCCAGAAGGCGTCGTTCGTGCCCGCCACGAACACCGGCTGCGTCTTGGTCTGGAACACGCGCAGCGGGCAGAGGATCGTGTTCGACGTGCCCATGCGCTCGGGGTTCTCGCCGGTCAGCCCATGGTTGGTGATCCAGTGGCTCATAAGGTGCATGCCGACGTCGAACAGCGACAGGTCGAGCCGCTGGCCCCGGCCGGTCTTGTGCCGGTGCAGCAGCGCGAAGGCTATGCCGCCCGCGCAGGCGAGGCCGGTCGAGTAATCGATCGGCGCCGTGCCGACCCTGCACATCTCGCCCTGGTAGGGACCGGTCGCGTCCATCAGCCCGATCTCGGCCTGGATGCAGGGATCGTAGCCCGCGCGATGCGAATAGGGCCCCGTCTGGCCGTAGCCCGAGATCGAGGCATAGACGCAGCGCGGGTTCGCGGCCGACACCACGTCCCAGCCGAAGCCCAGCTTGTCGATCACGCCTGGCGTGAAGGCCTCCATGAACACGTCGGCCTTCTTCACCAGCCGCATCAGCACGTCGCGCGCCCCGGCGTTGCGCAGGTCGAGCGCCAGGCCGCGTTTGTTGCGGTTCATCGACGGCACCCAGGCGCCGCCGAAATGCGGGCGGAAATGCTCCCCGCCCAGCGGCTCGACCTTGATCACGTCGGCGCCCATGTCGCCCAGAATTTGTCCGGCGGTGGGACCTGCGATGACCTGCGTGAGGTCGAGGACGAGCGTGTCGCTGAGCGGGAGTGTCATGGCCTCGGTCAGGCCACCTTCTGCGCGAGATGCGGGAACATCGCGAGCTTGGCGGCCTCGTCCATCTCCGCTTTGAAGCTGTGCTTCTCCTTCAGCGCCAGCGCCTTCACGGCGGCGGGACGCGCGGTGATCTCGTCGAGGTGGCGCTTCAGGTTCGGCATCTTCGGGAGAGCGTCCGGTCCCAGCACGAACGGCACCAGGCGCGACCAGCCCCACACCGCCATGTCGACGACCGTGTAGGTGTCGCCCAGCATGTAGCGGCTCTTGCCCAGGCGATCGTCGATGATCTTCCAGTGGCGAGTCGCCTCGAAGGTGTAGCGGTTGACCGCATAGTCCTTGGGCTCGGGTGCGAAGTTGCGGAAGTGCACGGCTTGGCCGGAATAGGGGCCGATGCCCGAAGCGACGAACATCAGCCACGACAGCAGCTGGCCGCGTTCTGCCGGCGACTTACCCGGCATGAATTTGCCCGTCTTCTCGCCGAGATAGAGCAGGATCGCATTGCTGTCGAACACCGTGGCGCCGTCGTCGACGATCGCGGGCACCTTGGCGTTGGGATTGATCGCGAGGAACTCCGGCTTGTGCTGGTCGCCCTTGCGCGTGTCGACCGGCACGAGCTCGTACGGCAGCGCCATCTCTTCGAGGCACAGCGCCACCTTGGTCGGGTTCGGCGCCAGGTTGTAATAGAATTTGATCATGGTCGTCCTCGTTGCGTTTGCGCGTTTTTTGTTGCGGGCGAGTCTACCAGATCGGTCAACTGGGCGCCGCCTTTGGTGAGGAAAGCACGAGACTGTGTTCCGCAAGATGATCGATGCCGACTCTCCTCTTTCCTTCCTCATTCTTATGGGGAGGCGCCCGAAGAGCGGAGGGGGCAGGCCAACTGCTCGTAAGCGAGATCAGTTAGCGACTGGAAAGCCACGGCCGGCAAACGCATCAGCTATAGCCGCTCGCTTAAGGGCGCTACGCTCGCATCAATCTTCTCAGCGTCCATCTTGTTGGCCGAATTTTGCTATGCCAGCAAGTCTGCGAAGCTCCGTCCAGTATGCAGACAAAATCGCGCTATCAGGTATGGAGGCAATGGTGAACGACTTTCGTATTTCTTGTAGGCGTCCAAGCCGACCCCTAGCTTTTTGGCTAGCTCTTCCTGAGTAAATCCCGCGCCCATGCGAGCGGCACGCACGGCCTTGCAATACCTGAAATTAAAGCTGGCTTCTTGATGGTCAATTACAGGCTTGATGGGCATGCGCGCTCCCGCTGGTTGGGCGAAGTCTAACTTCGGGCTCGGTGAAATACTTTGGTGGCGAGCAGCTTGACATAAAGAGCGATAATCGCAATATTAACGCAAGCCATTGCCGCGGTGGCGATGGCCGCTCCCATTAAATTCCCATTTGTTTAATGGCAGATTTACGCACTTTCCGAGGAACTCCCCCATGCCCAAGTTCGAGAAAGGCCATCCCGGCGGCCCCGGCCGTCCGCGCGGAAGCCGCAATGTCGTCAATCTGCTGCTCGACAAACTGGCCGAAGGCGAAGCCGAGACGATGGTGAGCAAGATGATCGAGGCCGCGGCCGGCGGCGATCGCGTCGCCGCGCGCCTGGTGCTAAGCCGCATCTGGTCGGCGCCCAAGGGCCGCCCGCTGCAGGTCGAACTTCCGGACATCCGCACGCCCGCCGATCTGCTGGCCGCGCATGCGGCCGTCGCGACGGCGGTGAGCGACGGCCGGCTCACGGCGCAGGACGGCGCGTCGCTGTCGACGATGCTGGAGACGCACCGCCGCGCCTTCGAGTTGGTGGCGCAGGAAGCCAAGATCGATCAGCTCGACGCGCGGCTGCGTCAGTACAAGGACGGGCTGGCGTGAGCGTGAAGAGCCGGCTGCGGCGGCTCGATGCCGGCGTGCGCTGGCTCGAGACGGAAGGCGTGTTCGTCCGTGCGCAGCTCGTGCGCAAACTCGTGGGGATACTGCAGGACATGTCCGATCATGCGGCGGCCCATCCCGACGTCGCGGCGAAGTGGAAGAAAATCCGGCACCTTCTGCCGCCGCCGCGCGTGAAGCCGTCGCCAGCTCCGGCGCAGCGCCCGGCACCTAGCGTGTTGCCCATCCTTCGAGACGCTGCCGTGCCGGCCGCTCCTCAGGATGAGGGGGTGCGTGATCGGTCGACCGACAAAGACCTCACCCTGAGGAGCGAGCGCAGCGAGCGTCTCGAAGGGTACGAACCCACTCGGCCTGCGCCTCCGCCACGACCACCTCCTCCTCCGAAGCCGCGCTGGACGAAGGACATCCGGCCGGGACCACACGACGTGCTCACCTGGGAGGAGGTGCTGCAGGTGCCGTGGGTCGATTCGCTGGCGGAGGAAGACGGGTCGTGACGTTCAGCGGCTCATGGTCATGCTCTTCTGGACCGCGAGCCTCCTCCGGAAGATTGACGAAGGTCAATCTTCCGCTCTCGCTCAGATTCATGAGCGAGCCAGAGGCTCGCGGTCCGGAAAATGCTATGTTGGGACTGTTCCTTTTTGCCTGTGGAGTGAGCCATGACGTCCGCCGACACGAACCTGCGCATCGATGCCGACCGCCTGTGGTCGAGTCTGATGGAGTTGGGCCAGATCGGCGGCACGGAGAAGGGCGGCGTTTGCCGCATCGCGCTCACGGATCTCGATAAGATCGGGCGCGATCTGTTCGTGCGCTGGGCCAAGGAAGCGGGCTGCACCATCAAGGTCGACCAGTTGGGCAACATCTTCGCCCGCCGCGAAGGCCGCGACTCGAACAAGCCGCCGATCATGACCGGCAGCCATCTCGACACCCAGCCGACCGGCGGCAAGTTCGACGGCGCCTATGGCGTGATGGCGGGGCTCGAGGTTCTGCGCGTGCTGCACGATTCGAACTATGTCACCGAGGCGCCGATCGAGGTCGCGGTCTGGACCAACGAGGAGGGCTGCCGCTTCGCGCCCGCGATGGTGGCCTCGGGCGTGTTCGGCGGCGCCTTCGAGCTCGACTATGCGTTGGGCATCAAGGATCGCGACGGCGTCACCTTCGGCGAGGCGCTGAAGAAAATCGGCTATGACGGCAAGGAGAAAGTGGGTGGCCGCAAGATCGGCGCCTTCTTCGAAGCGCACATCGAGCAAGGCCCGATCCTGGAGCGCGAGAAGAAGACGATCGGCGTGGTGACCGGCGCGCAGGGCCAGCGCTGGTACGAGATCAACTGGACGGGCATGGAGAGCCATGCCGGCACGACGCCGATGGAAGGCCGCCGCGACGCGCTGGTGGGCGCGGCCGAGCTGATCGTGAAGTGCCGCGAGATCGGCAACCGGCCGAACGGCCGCTCGACCATCGGCGTGATCGAGAGCCAGCCGCAGTCGCGCAACACCATCCCGGGCAAGCTGTTCATGACGGTCGACTTCCGCCATCCCGACGATGGCGAACTCACGAAGATGGATGCCGAGATGCGCGCGGCGGCGGCCGACATCGCCAAACGCCATGGCCTCGAGGTGAAGATCGAGCAGATCTGGTACTTCCCGCCGTCACCCTTCGCCAAGGAGCTGGTCGAGGCGGTGCGGCGCGGCGCCGTGACGGCGGGTTATCCGCACATGGACATCGTGAGCGGCGCCGGCCACGACGCCTGCTACATCAATCGCGTGGCGCCGACGGCGATGGTGTTCGTGCCCTGCAAGGACGGCATCAGCCACAACGAGATCGAGGACGCGTCCAAGGTCGACATCGGCGCGGGCTGCCAGATCCTGCTGCAGGCGATGGTCGAGCGCGCGAATGCTTGACGTTAGTGCGTGTGGCCGACCCTTCGAGACGCGTCCCTGCGGGCCGCTCCTCAGGGTGAGGAGTGCGCGTAGCACCGCACATCCTCATCCTGAGGAGCGCTCCGAAGGAGCGCATCTCGAAGGATGGGCAACAGAGGCGATGCGCGTAGCATGAAGTCCGGAGGATTGATCTCCGTCGCGACCGCAGCCCTGGTCGCGACGATCGCGGGCGTGGGCGGGACGCTGCCGGTCGTGCTGGCGGCGGCGCAGGCGGTGGGCGCCACGCCGGCCGAAGCGAGTTCGTGGGTGTCCGGCCTCGGCATCGCCACGGCGCTGAGCGCGCTGGTGCTCTCCGTGCGCTACCGCATGCCGATCATCACGGCCTGGTCGACGCCGGGCGCGGCGCTGATCGCCTCGACGCAGGGCGTGCCGGGGCTGCGGGCCGCCGTAGGCGCCTTCGTCGTGGCAGCCGTGTTGATCCTGCTGACGGCCGCGATCCGGCCGCTCGGGAAACTGATCGAGAGGATTCCCGCCAGCATCGCCTCGGCCATGCTGGGCGGCATCCTGCTGCATCTCGTCATCGCGATGATCGAGCAGGTGCCGCTGCAGCCGCTGCTGGTCCTGCCGCTGATCGTGCTGTTTCTGGTGGCGCGCGGTCTGGTCCCGACGCTGGCATCGCTGGTCGTGCTCGTCGCGGGCGGATTGCTCGCATGGGCGCTGGGGCTGGTGAAGCCCATCCCGCCGCTCGGGCTCTCGCATCTCGAAGTCATCGCGCCGACGTGGGACGTGGCCACCCTGATCGGCCTCGGCGTGCCCCTCTATCTCGTCACCATGGCCTCGCAGAACCTGCCGGGCTTCGCCGTGCTGCGGGCGTCGGGCTATCACCCGCCGACGCAGCCGGTGCTGGCGGTGACCGGCTTTGCGTCGCTGGGTACGGCCTTCCTGGGGGCGCACACGTCCAATCTCGCGGCGATCTCGGCGGCGCTGTGCACTGGTCCCGACGCGCACCCCGATCCCGCGCAACGCTGGAAGGCGGGGCCGTTCTACGCGGTGTTCTGGGGTCTGATGGCGCTGTTCGGCGCCTCGCTGGTCGGTTTGTTCGGCGCGCTGCCGCCCGCGCTGCTCATGACCGTGGCGGGCACCGCGCTGCTGGGCTCGACGGCCGGCGCCATGGGGTCGGCGCTTGCCGTGGAGAAGGAACGGCTGGCCGCCGCCGCCACGCTCGCGGTGACGGTCTCGGGCATCAGCCTGCTGGGCGTCGGCTCGGCCTTCTGGGGGCTGTGCGCCGGACTGCTGGTGCTGGGGCTCGAGCGTGCATTCAGGCGTTAACCGGAAAGCGCGCAGCGTAGCTCTCGAGCGGCAGGTCGAGTCCGCGGCAGAGGAAGCTGATCGTGTGATAGTAGCCCGCGAGCGCAATCAGCTCGAGCATCTGCGGTTCGTCGAAGTGCGCGCGGGCCAGCGTCCAGGTCGCCTCGGCGATGCTGCGGCGGTCGACCAGATCGTCGACGACAGCGACCAGCGCCTGCTCGTCGGCCGCCCAGCACGCGGCATCGGCGGCGCCGTGCACGGTGGCGGCGATCTCGGCGGGACCGAAGCCCACCTTGGCGGCGAACAGCGCGATGTGGACGCCCCACTCGTACTCGCAGCCGAGCCGCGCCGTCGTGCGGTCGATCACGACCTCGCGCTGGCGAAGCGTGAGCGTGCCTTTGTCGAGCAAGCCGCCTGCGAACATTTTCGCGAAGACGCGGGGATTGCGCGCCATGGTCCGGAACAGCAGCAGCGGTTCCATGCCGGGCGGCATGATGCGCGCGAGGGCGTCGGCAATGGAGGGTTCGTAGGGTGCGGCGGCCGGGGCGATGCGGTTCATGCTACAATTTATGGAGCGTCACGCGATGAATCGCTACATAAAATGTAGTAACAGGATGAAATAGATGGTGAAGAAGAAAGTCCGCGGCTCGACCTCCGGACGGCCGATCATGGCCCTGCTCGACCTGCTGGGCCGGCGGTGGGTGCTGCGCCTGGTCTGGGAACTGCGCGAGGAGCCGCGGCGCTTCCGCGAGCTGCAGGCGCTGATCGGCGGCGCGAGCCCGACCATCGTCAATGCGCGGCTGCGCGAGCTGCGCGCGGCGAAGCTCGTCGAGCTCGACCCGGAAGCGGGCTATCGCCTCACGGCGCTGGGGCAGGAGTTGCTGAAGCTTTTCCTGCCGCTCCACCTCTGGTCGGAAAAATGGGCGAAGGCGCTTTAGGTGAGCTTCACGCGCTCGTTGGTATGGCGCAGGCGGCGGGTCAGCACCTGCATGATGCGGATGGCGAAGAACGGCGTCCGCTCGACCATCCTGAGGAAGCGCGCCTGATCGACGGCGATCACTTCGCTCGCGTGTTCGGCACGGACGCCCGCGCTGCGGGCTGCGCCGTCGACGATCGCCATTTCGCCCAGGATGCCGCCCGGTCCAACGGTTTCATAGATGACATTGCCGTCGTGGACCTGCAGTGCGCCGGTCCGCACCACGTACATGGTCTTGGCAGGATCGCCCTTGGCGAAGAGCGTCTCTCCGGGCGCCAGCCTGACGACGCCCTCGTCGCCACCGAACAGATTGAGAAAATCGTAGTCAGTATCCACGGCCCGTCTCCCCCCGAAACTCTGTGCCATAGTGGCATTGGAAGCAGGCAGACCCAACAAATGGTAACGTCATCAAACTGTAACGGTTCGATCGGAGCGGCGCTGTTCAGCCTGGCGGCCGCTTGCCTCGCGCCGGCCGCGCACGCCGATGAGAAGGACGTCTGGCACGCGCCGTTCGGCGGCACCTTCAATGCCAATTTCACCGTCACGTCCGACTATTCCTACGCGGGCATCTCCAACAATGCGCTGCAGCCCGCCTTCCAGCCGGCGCTCGACTACCGCTCGCCGGACCTGCTGAGCGATCCGAAGCTCTGGATCTACCTCGGCGTCTTCGGAAGCAACGTCACCTTGCCCGCCGGGCCGGGCGGAGAGGTCGACGTGCTGGGCGGCGTGAAGATGCGGCCGACGAAGGATCTCAAGCTCGACTTCGGCTACGTCCGCGTCACCTATCCGGGCTTCCCGGTCGAACTCGGCTACGACTACGGCGATTTCAACATCGCGGTGGACTACGACTTCGGCCCCTTCGCGGTGAATGGCCGTGTACTGCACCCGGATATCTGGACACAAGGTAGGGGTTAAGCGGCTAGCCTGAACGCGCCATGATCCCAAGCGGTTCTGGCGTCGTTTGGACTTCGGTAGTCGTTCTTTGCGATCAGCCACTGGGCATTGTAGCGGTC
>CAIWTJ010000188.1 GCA_903915535.1 Enhydrobacter aerosaccus | reverse complement strand
GAAGGCACCTATGACGGCGGCCGCGAGAAGGCCCCGGCCGCGATCTGCCGCAAGGTCATCGCCGCCAAGCTGTCGGGCAAGCACGAGATCGAGATCTGGGGCGACGGCGAGCAGACCCGCTCGTTCATGTACATCGACGACTGCACCGAGGGCACGATCAAGCTGGCCGAGAGCGACATCATCGAGCCGCTGAACATCGGCTCGGACGAACTCGTGTCGATCAACCGCCTGGTCGACATCGTCGAGAAGATTGCCGGCGTGAAGCTGAAGCGCTCCTACAAGCTCGACGCCCCCAAGGGCGTGCGCGGCCGCAACAGCGACAACACGCTGATCAAGAAGCTGATGAACTGGGCGCCGTCGGTGAAGCTCGAGACCGGCATGGAAAAGACCTACAAGTGGATCTACGACGAGATGACCTCGGGCAAGGCCTCGGTCGTGAACGCGCTGCCACGCCAGGTCGCCGCCCAGTAAATTCCTTCCGGAAGCGGGGCCGTTCGAGCGCTGATGGCGCCTGAACGGCCCCGTTCCGTTTCAAGCCGGTCAATGTTTCAGCGTCAGTAACGACCGTAATAGGCGTTTGGCCCACCCGCGCCTAGGTTGGCGCGATGACCTCGCCCTCCTTCTACCCCCCACTGCCTCGAAATTTTCCTCCCCTTGGCGGACTCCGCCAAGGGGAGGTGCCGCGCTTTGCGCGGCGGAGGGGTCGAAGCACCACGCGGTGGCTCACCCCCTCCGCCCTTCGGGCACCTCCCCCGAAGACGGGGGAGGAAAATCAGGGGCACGTTTTCGAACCACGTCAAAAAACGTGGAAAACGTCAAAAACGTCGCGCCAAAGGAGGATGAAAATGTGTGCATGCACGTGCATGCACCCGCTCGCGAGGGCTCGCGAGTCCTCGCGAGGAATGCCCTTCGATGCAGGCCCGACGGCGTTTCAGGCCGATCCTCGCGAGCGCCCGATGTTTACCGGATGTTTATTAAACAACGATCAGCGCCCGACGCGGGCGATTGCCTTGTTGCTCTTCAGCAGGGCGTCGAAGAACGCGATGGTCTTGCCGAGCCCTTCCTCGAGCTGGACCTTCGGCTCCCACTTGAGCTTGTCGCGGGCCAAGGTGATATCGGGGCAACGCTGCATCGGATCGTCGACCGGCAACGGCTGGAAAATCAGCTTCGACTTGCCGTTGACGATTTTCAGGATCCTCTCGGCGAGATGCTTGATCGGCATCTCGACCGGGTTGCCGAGGTTGACCGGGCCGGTGAAGTCGTCCGCGGTGTCGTTCATCAGCCGGATCCAGCCTTCGAGAAGATCGTCGACGTAGCAGAAGGCACGCGTCTGCATGCCGTCACCGTAGATCGTGATGTCTTCGCCCTTCAGCGCCTGGACGATGAAATTCGACACCACGCGGCCGTCATTGGGATGCATGCGCGGGCCGTAGGTGTTGAAGATGCGCGCCACCTTGATGCGCAAGTTGTGCTGCCGGTAGTAATCGAAGAACAAAGTCTCGGCGCAACGCTTGCCCTCGTCGTAGCAGGCGCGCGGGCCGATCGGGTTGACGCTGCCGCGATAGCTCTCGACCTGCGGATGCACGGTCGGGTCGCCATAGACCTCGCTGGTCGAGGCCTGGAAGATCTTGGCGCGCACGCGCTTGGCCAGTCCCAGCATGTTGATCGCGCCATGGACCGAGGTCTTGGTCGTCTGCACCGGGTCGTGCTGGTAGTGCACCGGCGAGGCAGGACAGGCGAGATTGTAGATCTCGTCGACTTCGACGTAGAGCGGGAAGGTCACGTCGTGACGCATCAGCTCGAAGTGCGGATTGCCGATGCAGGCGGCGATGTTGTCCTTGTTGCCGGTGAAATAATTGTCGACGCAGAGCACGTCGTTGCCTTCCTTCAGAAGGCGCTCGCACAGATGCGATCCGAGAAAGCCTGCCCCGCCGGTCACCAGAATTCGCTTGCCCATATCGCCCCTTGGTCGCCCTTGAATATCGCGCGCTTCGCTGGTCAGACTAGGGGAACGACACGGTGAAATCACCAAATAAGACTTGAGGAAACGTCGCATGGCCATCGAGATCGCGGGACTCGCCGACATCGTGCGCGTGCACGCCAGGCAACGGCCCGACACCGCGGCAATCGTCCATCGCGGCCGCACGACCAGCTATGCCGATCTCGACCGTGCCGCGAGCCGCGTTGCACAGGGGCTGATCGCCGACGGCATCCGGCCGCAGCGCCGCGTCGCCCATCTCGACAAGAGCAGCGATCTCTTCTTCGAGCTGCTGTTCGGTGTGGCCAAGGCCGGCGCGGTTATGGTCTCGGTGAACTGGCGGCTGGCGCCACCCGAGGTGTTGCACATCGTGAACGATGCCGAGGCCGAGATCCTGTTCGTGGGCGAAGAGTTCTTCCCGGTGGTCGAGCAGATCCGCGGCGGGTTGAAGACAGTGCGCAGGATCGTGGTCCTCGACGGCAATCATCCGGCGTGGGACTCCTTCACCGGCTGGCGCGATCGCCATCCCGCCATCGATCCGAACCTCCCCGCGCGTCCATCCGATACGGCGGTGCAGTTCTACACCTCGGGCACCACCGGTCTGCCCAAGGGCGCGGAACTCACCAACCGCAACTTCTCGGCGATGATGGGTCTGTGGACCAGGGACTGGCTGCTGGCGCCGGGCGTGCCCAACCTGGTGTGCCTGCCGATGTTCCACATCGGCGGCGCGGGCTGGGGCATCGCCGGACTGTTCGCGGGCGCCACCAACCACGTCGTGCGCGAGTTCGTGCCGGCGGAGATCCTTCAGATCATCGAACGCGAGCGCCTGCAGGTGATGCTGCTGGTCCCGGCGATGATCCTCTTCCTCGTCCAGGCACCACAGATTCGCGAGACAGATCTCTCGAGCCTGCGCCTGATCGTCTATGGCGCGGCGCCGATTCCCGCCGAGCTGCTGAAGCAGGCGATGGCGATCTTTCCCTGCGGCTTCCAGCAGGTCTACGGCCTCACCGAGACAACGGGCGCCATCACCCTGCTGCCGCCGTCGGATCACGATCCGAACGACGCGAAGAAGCTGCTGTCGTGCGGCTATGCGCAGAAGGGAGTGGAATTGCGAATCGTGGGCGACGACGGCGCCGACCTGCCGCCGGACGCCGTCGGCGAGATCGCCGTGCGCTCGTCGCAGGTCATGGGCGGGTACTGGAAACTGCCGGAGGCGACGCAGCGCGCCGTGCAGGGGGACTGGTTCTTCACCGGCGACGCGGGCTTTCTCGACGCCAGGGGCTATCTCTACATCTACGACCGCGTGAAGGACATGATCGTGTCGGGCGGCGAGAACATCTATCCGGCCGAAGTCGAGAGCGCGCTGTTCGGCCATCCGGCGGTCGCCGACGTCGCGGTGATCGGCGTGCCCGACGAGCGCTGGGGCGAGACGGTGAAGGCGGTGGTGGTGAAGAAGAAGGATGCCGAGGTGACGCCCGCCGAGCTGATCGGCTGGGCCCGCGAACGGATCGCGGGCTACAAGCTGCCGAAGTCGGTCGATTTCATCGACGCCCTGCCGCGCAATCCGACGGGCAAGATCCTGAAGCGCGAGCTGCGCAAGACCTATTGGGGCGACAGGCAGCGCCAGGTGAATTGATGAGTTAATTCACTCGTCAACTGATGCTGCGCCCAAAACGCAAACCGGCGGCCCCTTCCCGGAGCCGCCGGCTTACCCCTTCAAATACGCGAAGGCTTTTTAGCGATGGCGACCGCCACCGGTAAAGCTCGAGGCACCCGACGTGCGCGGCGCGCTGACGGTGCTGGCCGTACGGGTCGAGCCCGTGCTGCCGCTGCCCCAGGTGTGCGAGCCAGTCGAGGCGGTCGACGTGGTGCCGGTCGTGCCGGTGCCAGTTGTGCCGTGCGTCCAGCCGCCCGAGTGCGAGCCGCTGTTCGCCGTGCCGGTGCCGGTCGAACCGGTGCCGGTACCCGTTCCAGTCCCGATGCCAGTACCCGTTCCGGTACCCGTGCCATGGTTCCAGCCGCCGTGGTTCCAGCCGCCATTGTTGGCCGTGCCGGTACCAGTGCCCGTTCCGGTGCCAGTGCCGGTCCCCGTGCCGGTGCCGTGAGTCCAGCCACCGTGGTTGCCGTTGTCGGCCGTGCCCGGATTATGCTGCCAACCACCCTGGCCGTTGTTCACGCCGTTATGGTCGCCGCCGCGGTTCCAGCCGTTGTTGTCACGGCCCTGGTTCCAGCCGCCGTTGTTGTGCTCGCGGCCCCAGTCACGACGATCGGCCTCGCGATGATCCCCACCGCGGTTCATGCCGTCATGGTCCCGCCAGCCTTCACGGTTGTCGGTCCGGCCCCAGCCCTGACCACGATCCCAGGCCTGCTGGCGGTCGTGGCTCTGCTGGTAGATCTGGCGGCCCTCGCGATCGGTCATGCGGTCGATGCGGGCACGTTCCTGCGGCGTGACATGGCCATCGGCCATCGCCTGACGCTGGGCGCGATCGATGTTGCGCTCGCCCTGCTCGAGACGGGCGGCTTCGCTACGCGTGATCTGGCCGTCTCGGATGCCCCGATCGATACGATCCTGCTGGACGTCCTGACGCTGGTTGATGTCGTACATCGACTGCGCATTCGCGCCGCCGCTCACGGCG
>CAIWTJ010000187.1 GCA_903915535.1 Enhydrobacter aerosaccus | reverse complement strand
CGCAGCCAGCGCTACGCCATGATCGTCAAGGACGGCAAGGTCGACCAGCTGTTCGTCGAGAAGCCCGGCGCCTTCGAGGTGTCGGCTGCCGAGAACGTGCTGAAGCACCTCTAGCCTTCGCGCGGGCTTCAAGCCAAAATCGACGGCGGGACTGCAAAGTCCCGCCGTTTTCTTTGAAGGGAACCCATGGAACCGGCTTCGCCTCCCCTCTTCACCGGCCACTTTGCAGTCAATGGCGCCACGCGCCTCTACGGCACGATCGGCGATCCGATCCGCCAGCTGCGCGCGACCGCGGTCATGAGCCAGGTCTTCGCCGCCGTCGGCGCGAACGCGGTGTGGCTGCCGTTCGAAGGCAGCGCCGAGTTGCTGCCGCTGATGCTCGATGCGCTGGGCAAGATGCGCAACCTGGGCGGCTTCACCGTCACCATCCCGCACAAGACCGGCATCCTGCCGCTGCTCGGCCGCACCACCCGGCGCGCCCAGGCCTCGGGCAGCGTCAACCTCGTGCGGCGAGACAAGGACGGCGTGCTGTCGGGCGACATCGTCGACGGCACCGGTTTCGTGCTGGGGCTCGAAGCATTCGGCAACAAGGTTAAGGGCGCCAGCGTCTGGCTGGTCGGCCTCGGCGGCGCGGGCGGCGCCATTGCAGCCGCCCTTTGCGAGGCGGGTGTCGGCCGCCTGCTCGTCACGGAACTCAACGACGCGCGCGCCGATGCGGCGCTGAAGCGCCTGTCTAAGCACTATCCCAATGTGCCTACGGCCAGTGTGGATACGCCGCCCAAGGGCATCCACTACGCCATCAACGCGACGCCGCTCGGCCTCAAGGTCGGCGAACCGATGTCGTTCGATCCGATGCAGCTCGACCCCGACGTCGTCGTGGCCGAAGTCATCATGAGTCCGGTCGAGACGCCCCTGCTGCAGCGTGCCCGTACGCACGGCCGTCGCATCCATCACGGCCGCCACATGCTCGACCACCAGGTACCGCTCTATCTCGAGTGGTTCGGCATCGACGCCAAGGGCGTTGACGTCGTTGCCCTCGCGCGATCGATCGTTTGATGCCGACAGCCCTGATCACCGGCGCGACCGACGGCGTGGGCCGTCTCGTCGCTAACCAGCTCGCGGAAAAGGGCTTCCGCATGCTGGTGCACGGCCGCAACCGCGAGCGCGGCGAAAGCCTGGTGCGCGAGATCGAGGCGGCGGGCGGCAAGGCCACGTTCCTCCGGGCCGATCTCGCGTCGCTGGCTGAAGTGCGCTCGCTCGCCGAGGCGGTGAAGGCCGAGACCCCGAAGCTCGAGCTGCTGATCAACAACGCCGGCATCGGCTCGACCGGCGACAGGCCCGGCCGGCAGGTGAGCGCCGACGGGCATGAGCTGCGCTTCGCGGTGAACTACCTTGCGGGCTTCCTGCTCACCCATTTGTTGATACCGCTACTGAAGGCCGCCGCCCCGTCACGCATCGTGAACGTGGCCTCAGCCGGCCAGAAGGCGCTCGACTTCGACGACATCATGCTGACGAAGAACTACAACGGCACCGACGCCTACCGGCACAGCAAGCTGGCGCAGGTACTGTTCACGGTCGATCTCGCGAACGAGCTGAAAGGCAGCGGGGTCATCGCCAACACGCTGCATCCATCGACCTACATGAACACCACGATGGTGCGCCAATCCGGCACGACGCCGATCAGCACGGTGGAGACTGGCGCCGAAGCGATCATGCATCTCGCGGTGTCGCCCGCACTCCAGGGCAGGAGCGGTCTCTATTTCAACGTGCTGCGCGAGACCAAGGCGGACCCGCAGGCCTATGACGCGGCCGCCCGCGCCAAGCTCAAGGCACTCAGCCTCAAACTCACCGGACTCTAGAGCGTCACGCCGCCGTTTACGTGGATGGTCTGGCCGGTGATATAGCCCGCGGCCGGTGATGCCAGGAACGCAATCAGGGCAGCCACTTCGGCGGTCGTCCCGTAACGGCGCATCGGGATTCCAGCGGCGATCTTCTCCCTGGCCTCGCGCGGGGCGGCGACATGGGCGCCCGCGTCTTTCTCGGTGAAGCCCGGCGCCACGCAGTTCACGGTGACGCCCGACGGCGCGAGATCGACCGCCAGCGCGCGCGCGAGCGCCTCGAGCCCTGCCTTGGCGGCAGCGGACACCGGGAATGTCATGATGCCGCGTCCGAAGGCATGCGCCACGAAGGACGACACGCCGATTATGCGGCCTCCAGTGCCGGCCTTGATCAGCCAGGGCTTGGCCGCGGTCGCGAGATCGAAGAATGCCGCGGTCATCGAAGCGAAGCTCGCGTCCAATGCCGCGCGGTCCGCCTCCCCGATCGGGCGGCGGTCGGCAAAGCCTGCGTTGCTCACCACCACGTCGAGCCGGCCGAACATCTTTGTTGCGTCCTCGACGAGACGCGCCCCGGTGCCGGTGATGGCGAGATCGCCCTCGACGAGGAGCGTCTCTGCGCCCGCGGCTTTGGCTTCGGCGGCCACTTCCTCCAGGCCGCTGCGGTTCTTGCGGGCGTGGAGGACGAGAGTGGTGTGAGGGGCGGCCAGCGCGCGGGCGGTGGCGGCGCCGATGCCGGAGGAGGCGCCGGTGATGACGATGACACGCATGCCCGCACTCTAGCGGCGAACGACCTACAGGTGCAAAGGCTGGGCGTGCGTGCACTGCTCGCGAACCGCCTCGACCATATCGTCGCAGTCGTAGGGCTTGGGCAGGAAGCTGCCGTCGTCGGGGATCTGCGCCTTCCGGATGTCGCGGCCCCCCGAGGTAAGCACCAGTCCGATGTCGGGCCAGCGGTCGTGGACGGTACGCGCGAGTCCCAACCCGTCCATCTTCCCAGGAAGCTGGACGTCGGAGAACAGCACGCGCACCTCGTGGTGTTCCTCCAGCAGGTGCAGCGCATGCTCGGCGGTGTCCGCTTCGAGTGTGTCGAAACCGGCGTCCTGCAGCATCGAGGCCGCTACGAGACGCACAATGGCTTCGTCCTCGACAATGAGAACGACGTTCTTCACGGCGGTCATCCAATTCAGTGGGCAGCCCGGGGGTAGGGCCGTCACAGTCAACGGAACGCCGAGCACCAAGGTTGCAACCGCCTCGCAATCAGCGGGCGTACGGCAACGCACTCGCGTTGAGATCGTCTTGGCGTCGCCGCTTCCGGATGCAGAGCCGAAGCTACGCCACAGCCACCGGCATCTTCATGACCTCGGCCACCGAGGCGTCGAGCTGGGCCTGGGTGTAGGGCTTGGCCAGGCGCGGCACGGACGGCGCCGCCGGGGGAAGTTCGGCATAGCCGGTCGCCAGCACGATCCGCAGCTTCGGCCGCAGCAGGCGTGCTTGCTCGATCAGTTCGCTGCCGCTCATGCCGGGCATACCGTGGTCGGTGATCATTAGGTCGAACGGCTGGTCGCTCTCCAGGATCGCGAGCGCCTCGGCGCCGGAGAAGGCCCGGGTCACATCGTCACCCAGGTCTTCCAGCATGTCGACGGTATTGAGCAGGACCAACGCGTCGTCGTCGACCGCCAGGATCGCAAGCTTTGGCCGCCGGGCGTCGGCCGGCGGTAGCGCCGGCATCGCGGCGATCACGGGACCGGTACCCTGGTAAAGCGGAATCCAGAGATCGGCGGTGGTACCCTCGCCAGGCGCGCTCTTGAGATCGAGCAGGCCACCCAGTTGCTGCGCCAGCCCATGCACCATGGACAGGCCGAGGCCGGTGCCCTTGCCGACACCCTTGGTAGTGAAGAACGGCTCCAGCGCGCGGCGCAAGGTTTCAGCGTCCATGCCCTCGCCCTGGTCGATCACCGACAGCACTGCGTAGCGGCCGGCCGCCAGCTTGAGCGCATTCGGATCGTCGAGCTGCTGCTCACGCAGCACAAGCGTGAGCAAGCCGCCCAGGGGCATGGCGTCGCGCGCATTCACTGCGAGATTGAGTAGCGCCATCTCGAGCTGATTGCGGTCGGCCAGGACAGGCGCGGTCGTAGCCGGCAGACGCGTCGTCAGCAGCACAGAGGTGCCGAGCGAGCGGTCGAGCAGGTCGAGCATTCCGCGCACTAGCGCCGGCAGTTCGATGACCTCGGATTTCAGTTCCTGCTGGCGCGCGAAGGCCAGCATGCGCTGCGTCAGCGTGGCGCCGCGCCGGGCGCCATGCATCGCGTTCTCGATCAGGGCGGTGATTCTCGGGTCGTCTCCCACCCGCTTCTGGATGAGTTCGAGGCCGCCCATGATCACTGTCAGCAGATTGTTGAAGTCGTGCGCGATGCCTCCGGTGAGCTGGCCGATCGCATCCATCTTCTGCGCCTGGAAGAGCGCCTCGCGCGCCTGCTCGAGGTTCTTCTCGGCCTGCCGCCGCTCGCTAATGTCGCGCGTGATCTTGGCGAAGCCCATCACGCGGCCATCCGTGTTCCGGATCGGATCGATCACGACATTGGCCCAGAAGATCGAGCCGTCCTTGCGCACACGCTGGCCTTCCTTCTCGTAGCGGCCCTGCTCCAGCGCGGTTGCGAGCGCGCGCTGCGGCTCGCCGGCATCGCGATCGGCGGTGGTATAGAAGTCGGAGAAGTGCCGGCCGATTATCTCCTCGGCCGCATATCCCTTGATGCGTTGCGCGCCTGCGTTCCAGCTTGCCACGTGGCCCTCTGGATCGATCATGTAGATGGCGTAGTCAGTGACGCTCTGCACGAGCAGCCGCAGCTCTTCCTGGCTGAGATACAGCGACTGCTCGGCCTGCTTCCTCTCGGACAGGTCACGCGTGATCTGGGCGAAGCCCAACAGTTCGCCCGAAGGATCGCGGATCGGATCGATGATGACGTGCGCCCAGAAGCGCGTGCCATTCTTGCGCACCCGCCAACCCTCGGATTCGAACTTGCCCTTCTCCGCCGATATCCTGAGCGACAACACGGGAATGCCGCGCTCGAGGTCCTCCGCCGTGTGGAACCGCGAGAAGTGGTTGCCGATGATCTCAGACGCAGTGTAGCCCTTGAAGCGCTGAGCACCGGCGTTCCAGCTCACCACATTGCCGTTCACATCGAGCATGTAGATGGCGTAGTCGGTGACGGCGTCGACCAGCAGCCGAAAGCGCTCGTCGCCGCACAGACCCGCGTCGGGCCGCGCGCTTTGGGCGGACGGTGATTTCATCGCATATGTGTCTGCCCCGACGCGGTCTTAAGCAAGACCCCCCGAGGGGTGAGCAAAATCGCTCACCAGGTTGTGGGAACTACCCGATCAAGCATGCGTTTGCGGCCTGCAGCATCGAGCGGACGATCGGGTTTCTCGAATTGTTCGTGGACGGTCGGCCTCGCATCCCGCGCCGCGGCGCGTCCCGCCGGCGTCAGCATCAGGCCCCGCGCGGAGTCGACGACAAGACCCAACAATTCGAGCCGCAGGCGCTGGGACGAGGAGACCTTCGGACATTGCTCACGCGCCAATGCCTTCAGAAGTTCGATCTCGTTCCAGCCCAGTCGCATGTCATGCCTCCGTAGCCGAAGAACGCACGATAGGGAAAAAAAGTTCCCACTCGGAATGCCGCTCTGGTAGGCTTTACGCAGCCTCCCGGTCCGGGAGGCGCATAAATTGTGTCGTCGAAGGCGAGCCCGTGCCATGCCAGCTCCTGCCCTCGCCACGATTGCGGGACTTGCGATTGCGTCCGGCGTCGATGTCGAGTCCATCCAGTGT